>NZ_JAAFZA010000068.1 GCF_015356865.1 Catenulispora pinisilvae | reverse complement strand
GTGCGAGTGGCGGGGGCGGTGCGAGTGGCGCCGCCGCCGATGCGTCTGGTGGGTCCGGGCGCCGTGCCGGGAGTTCCGGCGATGAGGGCGCCGCCGAACCGGTGAGTACAGCCTCGAATGTCGCTGCCTCGAATGTCGCCGCCCCGGGTGTCGCCGCCTCGAATGTCGCCGCCTCCGGCACCGCCGACGGCGACACCCCCGACCCCGGAGCGACCGCCGAGGCCGCCGCCGGCCCGGTCAGCACCGTCCGCCTGGCCTCCCCCGGCTCGGTGATCGCCTCGATCCCGTTCCTGTTCGGCTTCCACCCGGAGAACAGCCTGGTGATCCTGGGCATCAGCCATTCGGCCGAAGGCGGCAGTTTCATCCGGCACGGCGTCCGCATCGACCTGGACCAGGTCCGCGGTCAGGAACGCGGCACCGCCCTGGAACTCGCGGCCCGGCTGCGCGACCAGGACGCCGACATCGCCATCCTGGTCGCCTTCGGCCCGCGCGCCGCGACCGGTGCCAAGGCCCGCCCCGACCACTGCCGCAAACTGATGGCCGCCTTCCGCGCCCAACTCGAGGCGGCGGCCAGCGAGGAGCGCGTCACCGTCGTCGACGCCCTCTACAGCGCCAACGGCCGCTGGTGGTCCTACATGTGCCGCAACAACCGCTGCTGCCCGGCGGCCGGCACCGTCGTTCCCGCCGAGGCCCCCGCCGCTTTGGCCGGCGCCTTCGCCACCCGCGGCCACACGGTCTACGCCAGCCGCGAAGCGCTCGACGCGACCCTGGACCCCTACCCGCCGGAAGCCCTGACCCGCACCGCCGCGGCTGCCGAACACCTGGACCCCACCTGGTACGACACCGACGCAGGCCTGGCCGACGCCCGCCGCCTGATGGACGTCCTCCTGGCCCGCTGCGGGGCCGACGCCGAGCCACCCACATCCCGCACCCCCCGGGCCGACGGCCCCCGTGCCGGCCGCCGCGGCCTGTCGGACAGCGCCACCACCGCCCTCGCCGGCCGTTCGGCCGCCGCCGACGTGCAGCCGCACGACGGCTCCGGCGCCGGTAGCGGTGCTGGGACGCGGGGCGGACGGTCGGGCCGGGCGGCTGATCTCGCGGCCTCGCACCCGGATGACGTCGCCACCGCAGATGGTTCGGCTGTGGCTCGATCCGGCCGCTCGGCGGCCTCCGGCTCGCAGCCCCGTGATGGCTTCAGCGGTTCGGCTGCGAGTCCGTCCTCCCAGTCGGATGCCGATGACGCTCCCGCATCTCCGGGCTCTGCCGACAACAGCTCTGCTCTCGGAGGCTCTGCTTTCGACGACCCTGCTTTCGACGGCCCTGCCTCCGAGAGCTCTGCCTCCGACAGCTCTCCCGCCGACCAGTCCGAGCCGCGCCCCCCGCACTCCACCGGCGCCGTCATCCCGGCGGCCCGCAACTCCCGCCGCGTGAGCAACCGCATTCCGTCGCTCGCCGGCAAGTCCGAGGGGGTGCCGCTCGGTGCGCTTGCCGAGCCGCCCGGCTCGTTGCTCGCGCCGCCGGTCATCGCCGACGGCGAGGCGGCCGAGCTGCTGATCGCGCTGCTCAACTGGCGGGTGCGCGACTACCTGGCGTGCGCCGCCGCGACCGTGGACTCCGCCGGGCGGCTGCTGCGCCTCGGCGCCGAATTGGCGCGTCGCGCGCCCCATCCTGAGCTTCGCCTCGCTCCCTACGCGCTGGCCGCGTGGGCGGCGTGGGCGATCGGCCGGCCCGCCATCGCGCAGTGTGCGGTGGATCGGGCGCTGGCCATTGATCCCGAGTACAAGTTCGCCTCGCTGATCCGCGCCGGTCTGCACCACGCCATCGACGGCGAGGGCGTGCGCGAGTCCGCCGCCAGTACGCGGCGCGACCTGTTCGGCGAGGCCGCCGTCGATTCCGACACCGTCGCTGGTTTCGACAACGGCGCCGGTTTTGACAGTTCAGATCCGGACTCCGCTCCGGCCCCGATCCCTTCTCCCCGCTCCACCGAAACCGTCCCCACCGAATCCGGAACCGATCTGGAGATCTCATGAACCGCATAGAGCAAGTCACCCCGCCGACCCCGGCGCAGCAGCCGCAGCCCCGCCTTCCCCGGGCCCTGGCCGACGTTCGGCGTCGAGCCGCCCACGCCCTGCTCCAGCCCCGTGCGATGCCGACCCGTACCCGGCGTGGCACCACCGGCATCGCCGTCGCGATCGCGGCGCTCGCCGTGCCGATGCTGCCGAACCCGGCCCTCGGCGCCGCGTCGACCGGTGCCGGTCCGGTCAAGGCCAGCGTGCCGCACGCCCGGCACCACCTGGACCACAACGGCGTCGAGCCCGAGCCGGGCACCATGACCGTCCAAGAATGGGAGGCCTCCGGCTGGACGCTCACCGTCCCGGACCACCCAGCCGATATGGGCCTGCTGGGCCATGTCCTGGCCACGCGCCACCACGGCCACTACGTCCCGTGGCTCGCCGAGCCCGCTCGTGCGGCCCACGCCCATGGCCCCGGCGTCCCCGCCACCACGACCGGCGTTCCGGCCAACGGCCGCCGACCGGTGATCGACGCCTTCCGCGTATCCCACACCAGTCCCCGCGTCGAGGAGCTGTACGCCCCGGAGTCGCAGGCTCCTGCCGGCCCGACTGCCGTCCTGGCGGCCCGCTCCCGCACCCTCCCGAACCCGCTGGTCCCGGCCGCGAGACCGGCCAACACCAAGCAGATGCTGGCGGCGGGCAGGCAATCCGCCGATATCCCCGACACCCCCGATATCCCCGGCGGCGTCGCGGCCCGATCGTCGGCGCCCCAGCCGCCCCAGGCACTGGCCGCGGCCGATCCGTCGGCGTCCCCGTGCCTGCGCGCGGCTTCCACGGCTGGCAACGATCGCCAGATGGTGGCGCACCTGCACCCGGCCACGGACGCCATGGACGTCGTCGTCACCCACCGCCGCACCCCGTGTACGGCGATGGTCGACTACCTGTCCCAGGCCCGCGCCTGATGGACGGCCCGGCCTTCCTCTCGATCGCGCGCGCCCGCCTCGCCGCGGGCCGCGCGGTCCTCCGCCTCACTCACGGCATCCGGGTCCGGGTCCCCGTCTCCGGACCGGTCCTGCGCCGCCACCTCGGCGGCCCAGGCCGGATGCTCCCGTTGCGCCCAACCCCGCGTGACATATCCGGTGCGCATCCCGATCCGGGCCTGGTGGTCGTTCAGTGCGAACCACACATGGCCGATCACCACGAACCCGATCGCCAGCGCCAGCCAGTCGTGCACGAACGTCGCACCGGTCCGGGCCGACACCCCGACCAGGTGCGGAAACCACATCAGGGTCCCGGTCCCGGCCATCACCAGGATCGCCCCGCACTGGAACGCCGCGTTCAGCTTCTGCCCGGCGTTGAACTTGCCGACCGGCAGCGCCAGCTCCCGGGCCCGCTCGCGCCGCCAGGCCCGATTCCGCAGCCACTCGCGGTCGGTCTCGCTGTGCCGGTTCAGCCGCCGCGCATCTGCCCGGTACGCCCGCGAGAACAGCCCCGCCGCCATCGGGATGGGCAGCGCGAACCCGCAGTACAGATGGATCAACGCCACCACCGGACGGTGCCCGATCCGCACCGACAACGAGGGCAGGTACAGCACCGCCCCGGTGGCGATCAGCACCAGCATCAACGTGGCGGTCGCACGGTGGACGTACCGTTCGGCGCGCGTGAAGCGCTCGATGCGCCGCCGGACGGCGCCGGCCTCAGCCGGTCGGGACATCGCCGGTCCTCCCGTTCGACTTTCCGACCCAGCCGTCGACGTCATAGCCGTAGCCCTCCCAGTAGCCGGGATGGACCGCGTCCACTACCTGGATCTCCTGGAGCCACTTGATGCTCTTGTACCCGTACATCGGCGCCGCGTAGAGCCGCACCGGCCCGCCGTGCTCATGGGTCACCGGCCCGCCGAGCATCTTCAGCGCCACCAACATGTCCGGGTTCTGGGCCTGGTCCAGGGTCAACGACTCCGTATAGGTCCCGTCGAAGGAGACGAACCGCAACGCCTTCGCCGAACTCTGCACCCCGGCCAGCGCCAACATGTCGCTCAGCCGAACCCCGCTCCACGGCACGCTCGGCACCCGCCACCCGGTGACGCACTGGAAGTCCCGCACCAGGTCGGTCTGCGGCAGCGCCGCCAGATCGGTCAGCGAGAAGTGCTGTGGCCGGTCCACCAGGCCGGTGACGGATAGTCGGTAGGTGTTCGGATCCGGTGTCGGGACGCTCCCGGTCACCGTGTAGATGCGGAACTGGTTGCCCAGGGGGAGCAGGTTCGTCAGCCCGGTCGGATCGTGCGCCGCGACGTCGGCCAAGAACCGCTCCACGGAGGACCCGCCGAGCACGCCCAGCGCACCCAGCCCCACGACCCCGAACACCACACGTCGCCCGACCGGCCGTCCCTCCCGATCGGACCGGCCAGGCCCGTCACCGCTCCCGCTCGCACTATCGCGGGCAGCGTCCATTGCCTCTGCCACGAGCCCATCACATCACCGCAGGTCGTGCAGCACCAGCAAACAGCAGGGAGGTTCTTTGGTTCGTAATAAGTCGCGGGACTCAGTCGACGACGCCGACTTGCAACCGAGCGAAGCCGACTATGTGTCTTCCCCTCCGACCTGGAGAATCCGAGCCTGGAGGACACCGAGTGACTGAGCCGATGCCGTGCCGGACCGACCGTGCCCCGTTCGACCGACTCTTCGCCGAGGGAGCGGCCGCGCTCGCCGACGGCTCGCACCGGATCGAGGTGCCGCCGGGTGGCGGTAGCCGGCGGTGGGGCGTGTCGGCGCTGCTCCGGCCCGATCCGGGGTCGGAGGCGTCGCTGGCGGAGTTGGCCCGCGAAGCCGCGGTGGTCGCCGGTGACGGTCACTGGCTGACCGGCGCGGTGGGCAACTCGCACCTGACGATGCGTGCGCTCGAGCACCCGCGTACCGACATCCCGGACGACGATCCGTGCGTCGCGCGCTATGCCAAGGCGCTGAGTGTGGCGTCGGGCGGCGTACCGCCGCTGACGTTCGACGTCTTCGGCCTGACGCTGACTCCGTTGTCGGTGATGGCGTGCGCGATCCCGGTCGATGATGCCCCGGACCGGCTCTCAGCCGCCTACACCGCCGCGCTCGGCGATGACGCCTGGCTGGAGGACGGGATCGGGCTCAAGCGCGACATCTGGTATCTCAACATCCTGCACTTCGCCGCCCCGATCGGTGATCCCCGGGCCCTGATCGACTGGGTCGCCGACCGGCGCGACCTGACCCCGATCCCGCTGCGCGTCACCGAGGTCGAGATCGCCACCTGGCGTTTCACCGGGAACGCGATGAGGCCGCTGCGGTTAGCCGCGTCGGTGCTTCGGTGAGCCGACCATGTGCCGCAGGGCTTCGGCGTGCGCCCAGGCCGGGCGGCCGGGGCCGGTGACGTGGGACCAGGGCTGGTCCGGGTGCAGGCCCAGGCGCCGGAGCTGGTCCGCGCGGAGCTTGATCGAGAACGTGCCGTGCCAGTGCCCGTCGCCACGGATTCCGCAGTACAAGTCGATGCGGACGTCTGTGAGGTCGAACGGGAACCAGTCGATGCCGCGGTCGATCAGTCAAAGGGCGACGGCGCGCACCGGGGCCGGGCAGCCCGGCAGGTTCTCGTAGCCGATCACTGTGATCCACGCAGGATCCTCATTCGCCATATGACGATCGTATTCGGAGGACTCATGCGGCTCCGGTGATTTAAGCGGGTGCCCACCTGCCGTGATCCGGTCGGCCGACCCCAGTTCTCGTCACCCTGACGACATCACGCTACGATGGTCCAATGCCACAGGACCTCGACCCGGAGTACGACCCGACCGACTATCCGCCGTTCGCGGTGACCGTGGATCTGGTCGTGCTGACCGTGGCCGAACCGGGGCTGAGCGTCCTGGCCGTGCGGCGGGGGGAGCCGCCGTTCGCGGACCGGTGGGCGCTGCCCGGCGGGTTCGTGAAGCCCGACGAGAGTCTGGGCGACGCCGCGGTGCGGGAGCTGGCCGAGGAGACCGGGCTGGGGCTGGAGGTCGCCGGGCAGGATTCGCAGGGCGTGCCCGACCACGGCGTGCACCTGGAGCAGCTGGCCAGCTACGGCACCCCGGACCGGGACCCGCGGATGCGGGTGGTGTCGGTGGCGTATCTGGCGCTCGCGCCGTTGACCTCGCTGCAGGAGGGTTCTGAGGGGCCGTTCCCGGCGGCCGGGGGCGACGCGCGGGCGGCCGAGTGGCTGCCGGTCGTCACGCTGCCCGGTTCGGAGGGGCTGGCCTTCGACCACGCGCGGATCCTGGCCGACGGGATCGAGCGGGCCAGGTCGAAGATCGAGTACTCGTCGCTGGCCGCGGCGTTCTGCCCGCCGGAGTTCACCGTGGGGGAGCTGCGCAACGTCTACGAGGCGGTGTGGGGCGTGCAGCTCGATCCGCGGAACTTCCACCGGAAGGTGACCGGGACACCGGGCTTCCTGGTGCCGACCGGCGGCACCACCTCGCGGCAGGGTGGCCGGCCGGCGCAGCTGTTCCGGCGGGGGAACGCGACGTTGCTGAACCCGCCGATGCTGCGGCCGTCCGGAGACTGAGTGTCTGAAGGGGCTGTGCGTCTGAAGGGGCTGCGCGGTCTGAAGAGGCTGCGCGGTCTGAACTGGTGGAACCGAGCCTGTGGACCGGCTGAACCGGACCTCGGCTCAGGTCTCCCCGCCCAGGTCCACGACGTAGGCCTCGTGGACCAGGTCGTTCCCGCGCTGGCAGTGCCGGTTGAGCCGGCGGGCCAGGTCGGCCAGCTGTTTGTCGCCCATGCCCGCCAGGTCGCACTGCACGGCGCGCAGTTCGGCGTGCTCGCGGATCAGGTTCTCTACGGCGAAGGTCAGGCGCGGGTCGGCGGCGACGATCTCGGCGTACAGCCCGTGTTCGCCTTCGGTCGCGGCCAGGTGTTCGGCGATGGCGGCGGAAAGGGGTACGGCGGGTGCGAGGTCCATTGCAGACCTCCTCGCGAGTGGGGGTTCCTCTCATGGTGCGCACGCCCGAGGGGGGTTGTCTAGAACCTGGCGGTAGGCAACCTGCTGCGACACTTCATCACTCTTCACGGTGATTTCCCCCGGTCCCGTGAGTGATCACGGCTACCGTAGCGGACAGCGATGTCGCGGACGGTGATCAATCACTGGACACCGGCTGCCGGACCTCCCGGCGCCGCGCGGCGGGTCGGGCCCGGAGCAAGAGGAGTCGCGGTGATCGAGGCGATCGAGCTGACCAGCACCCGCCGATCCCGCGGCGCGGGCGGTGGTCCCGTGGAGAAGGTCTCGTTCGATGTGTACCCGGGCCAGGTCACAGCCCTGCTCGGGGCCCCGGGTACGGGAAAGTCCACAGTCCTGCGCCTGATGGTCGAACTCGAGGCCGGCGGCGGCCGCACCCTGTTCGGCGGGCGTCCCTACCGCGCCCTGCGGCCCGCGGTCCGCGAGGTGGGCCTGGCCCTGAACCCCGACGCCGTCCACCCGGGCCGCACCGTGCAGGCCCACCTACAGCTCTACTCGGCCGGCGGCGGCGTCCCCAAGTCCCGCGTCGCCGAGGTCCTGGAGGTCGCGGGGCTGTCCACACAGGCCACGGTCCGCTGCGGCCGCCTCGACCCGGGCCAGCGCCAGCGCCTGGCCATCGCCGCGGCCCTGCTCGGCGACCCCGCAGCCCTGATCCTGGACGAGCCCCGGGCCCTGGACAGCCACGGCATGTCCTGGTTCCACGCCCTGATCCGCGCCTACGCAGCCCAGGGCCGCACCGTCCTGGTCGCGGCCACCGACCCCGACACCCTGTCCGGCACCGCCGACCACGTCGTCGTCCTGCGCCGCGACGAGCAGGACGGCGTCAGCCGGGTCATCGCCAGCCGCTCCGCCGCCGAGGTCTTCGACGAAAGCCGCGCCACCGTCGTCCAGGTCCGCAGCCCCCAGGCCGCGCGCCTGGCCGCGGCCCTGGAGTCCGAAGGCGCCGCCCTGGCCGCCGCCGGCCCCGGCGCCCTCCAGGTCCGCGGCCTGGACCGGGCCCGCATCGGCGAGATCGCCCACGTCACCGGGATCTGCCTGCACGAGCTCAGCGAGATCGGCCACGACGACGACGTCTTCGGCCTGCGCCCGGTCCCGCGCCAGAAGGAGCTCCTGCCCGGCCTCAACCGCACCACCGCCTGGCACTCGGGGGTGCGGATGGTCGCGGAGGAGATCGAAGAGGCGGAGGTGGTCGAGGCACAGGTGCCGGCGGCCGCCGTCCGCGAGGAGCTGGTTGGAGCCCAGGCCGGCGCCGCCACTGCGATGGCTGAGCAGCAGGTGCCGGCGGCCGCCGTCCGCGAGGAGCTGGTCGGGGCGCAGGTCGGGGTCACCGCCGCGATGGCTGAGCCGCAGGTGCCAGTGGCTGGTGCTCACGAGGAGCTGGTCGGAGCGCACGCCGCTACCGCGATGGCTGAGCCGCAGGTGGCTGAGGCTGGCGAGGCGGCACGGAATGGTGCTGGCGGGCGGTCCTCGGAGAGCTTGATCGCTGAGCTGCACGAAGCTGTCGCGGCTGCTGAGGCCAGCCAGGTGAGCCAGGGCATTGGCGTGTGGCCATCACGGCAACGGGAGTCTGCGGCGAGTGGTGCGGCGAGTGATCCGGCGCCGCATGAGACCGCTGCCGAGACTGAGCGTCAGCTCGCACAAACCGGCGTGTGGCCATCGCAGGGCTCGGTTGCCGAGCCGCGCGAGTCGGCGGCGACCGAATCGGCATCGCGGGCGGCGACCACAGCGCCGGACCTGTCGGCGACTCATGTCAGCGAGGCGCCCAAGCCGAGCGTCGCTGAGGCACCCAAACCGAGCGCCGGTTCCTGGCGCTCGCAGGGCTCGGTTGCCCATTCACGTTGGTCGGCCGCCCAACCCAAGAAGGCCGACACCTCCAGCGCCGGCTCCGAATCACTGCGCCACGGCAGCCCGTTCGGCCTCCGGCGGGGCCGCAACAAAGCCGAGTCGCAGCCTCCTGCGGCGTCGCTCGAACCGCCCGCAAGCCTCGGCCAACCCGCCGTGCCCTTCACCGTCGCGACTGCGACCGTCGAGCCCGCCGCCGAGGCGAGCGACGGCATGACCCCGTGGCGCGCCGTCGCAGCGCGGGCGTCGCAGGGCCAGCAGACAGCCGGTCAGCAGGCGTCCGGTCAGCAGGCGTCTGGCCAGCAGGCGCCCGGCCAGCAGACAACGCCCAGCCAGCAGCACCCTCCGGTCGCGGAGGCGGCCCCGGCAGAGCAGGATGCTTCCGCATGATCGCCGCGTTCCGTTACGAACTTCGCCGGTTGGGGAGCCTGCGGGCCACTCGGCGGGTGCCGGGGGGTGCGGCCGTGGTGGCCGCCGCGTTCGGGGTGGCGGCCGCGTTGGCGGTGTCGGCGGGTGCCTCGGAGCGGATCGTCGCCTTGTTGCGGCTGGCGGGGACGTTGCCCGCGTTGGCCGCGGCGGTCGTGATCGGTGCCGCCTCCTCGGGACATGAGCGGCACCACGAGATGCGCTACGTGACCCTCGCCGTGGTGCCTCGGCGGGCGTGGCTGACGGTCGCCAAGGCCACGCTGACCGCGCTCCTGTCCGCCCTCACCGGCGCGCTGGTCGCCCTGGCCGCCGCCCTCGGCTACGCCCTCGCGCTGGCGTGGGCTTACGCCGGCGACCGCACGCTGATCCCCGACGGCGCCGCCGCCGACCCCGTGCTCCAGGGCGTGGCCCCGGCAGCCGCGGCGGCGATGGCGGCCGGGTTGTTCGGCCTCGCCATCGGGTGGCTGACCGCCTGGTACCGGGTGTCGGTCGCGGTGGCCGTGGCGGTCGTGGCGCTGGCCGTGCCGGTGGCCGCCGGCCGGCTGCTGACCGGGATGCCCGGCGTCGCCAAGGCCCTGACCGACGCCGAGCAGTCCCTACGGAACACCCCCGTGCTGTCCTCGCTCCTCAACCCCCGCGTGCTGACCGCGTGGCCGCCGCTGAAGTCGGGTGTGCACCCGCTCCCGCCGACGTCCCTCGCGGCCACCGCCCTGCTGGCGACGGTGGCCCTGCTCGGCATCGCCGCGGGTGCCATGCGCTGGCAGCGCGGCGACTGAGCGTGAGGAGACGAAGAGCCGGAGAGGATCAGGCCTCGTCCAGCTTCAAGCTCACTGAGTTGATGCAGTACCGCTGCCCGCCGTGGTCCACCGGACCGTCGTCGAACACGTGCCCCAGATGCGATCCGCAAGCCGCGCAGCGCACCTCGGTCCGCACCATCCCGTGGCTCGTGTCCTGGAGCAGCGTCACCGCGTCGCCCTCGCCGGGCTCGTAGAACGACGGCCACCCGCAGTGCGAGTCGTACTTCGCCTGGGACCGGAACAACGGCGCGTCACAAGCGCGACAGTGGTACGTCCCCTCCGTGTGCGTGGACACGTAGTCCCCGCTCCACGGCTGCTCCGTCCCGGCCTCGCGCAGCACCGCGAACTCCATCGGCGTCAGCAACGACCGCCACTCCGTCTCGGTCTTCTCCACCTTCTCGACCATGTGACTCACCCTTCCTTACCGGGACCGGCTGCGGAACCGTGTGTTCCTCCGACTAGATAACGCGCGAAGAGGAATCCGTCTTCCGTGAGCAGGCTGTGCAGGATCAGCGGTAACCCGTCCGTAAGGTCCGGCCCGGCCAGGACCCGCATCGAGTCCCCGCCGCGCAGCTGCGGCGCCACCGACAGGCACAGCTCGTCCAGCTTCCCGGCCGCCGCCAGCTGCCCGAGCAGGTGCGGCCCGCCCTCGCACAGGATCCGCCCCAGCCCGCGCTCGGCCAGCCGCTCCACGGCCAGCGCCAGGTCGACCGAGCCGGTCCCGGCCGCGATCACCTCGGCCCCGGCCCCGGCGGCGGCGTCGATGCGGTCCTGCGGGGCGTCGGTGGCGGTGAGCACGATGGTCGGCACCGCGGGGGAGGTGAACAGCGGCTGCGACCAGTCCAGGTCCATCGCGCGGGAGACCACGGCGATGGCCGCGGTCGGGGCCTGACCGGCGGCGGCGCGGGCGGCCTGGTACTGCTCCCGCACCCGCGCCGGGCGGTACTGCTCGGCGCGCGCGGTGCCCGCTCCGACCAGCACCACGTCCGCCAGCGCCCGCAGCACCCCGAAGATCCGCTTGTCCGCCTCCCCGGAGATGCCCTCCGACTTGCCGCCGGCGGTCGCGGCACCGTCGACGGTGGCGACCATGTTGGCCCGCACCCAGCGCGGCGCGCCTGCGGGATAGGCGTAGACCTCGGCCAGGTCGACCTGGCGGTTGCGGGGCGGCGGTGGCAGCAGCTGATACATGGGTCCAGCGAATCACACCAGGAGACTTCTGACACGCGCGGCGCATCCACCCGTCGCACAAGGCTTTGTGACCGGCTTCACATGTGATCAACTACACCCCCCGGATGGTCCGGGACACCCACTCTGGCCTGCGACATTGGAAGGGTGCCGACGTCTGCTCCGATAGTCTCCGCGAATGCCGCGACCCTCGTCGGCCGCCGGCCCGAAGTCGGTGCGGACCGGCTGGTCGCCGACCTGGTCCCGCCGCCGCGTTTCGACCAGGTGCGGTTCTCCAGCTACCTGCCGAACCCGGCCGAGCCCAGCCAGACCGCGGCCCGTGACCGGTTGCAGGCCTTCGCCGCGACCGTGGGCGCCGCGCCGAAGAAGAGCGGCGGGCTGTTCAAGAAGAAGGCTCCCGCGTCCGGCGCGATCGGCGTCTACCTCGACGGCGGTTTCGGCGTCGGCAAGACCCACCTGCTGGCCTCGGTTTGGCACGAGTCCCCGGCCCCGCGTGAGAAGAAGGCATACGGAACCTTCGTCGAGTACACCAGCCTGGTCGGCGCCCTCGGCTTCAACGCCGCCGTGGAGCGGCTGTCGGACTTCGCGCTGGTCTGCATCGACGAGTTCGAACTCGACGACCCCGGCGACACCGTCCTGGTCTCCACCCTGCTCACCCGGCTGTCCGACCGCGGCGTGAAGCTGGCCGCGACCTCCAACACGCTGCCGGACAAGCTCGGCGAGGGCCGGTTCGCCGCCGCCGACTTCCTCCGCGAGATCCAGGCTCTGTCCGCGCGCTTCGAAGTGATCCGCGTGGACGGCCCCGACTACCGGCACCGCGACCTGCCGACGCCGCCGGCCCCGGTCGCCGAGGACGTCGTGGTCCGCACCGCCGACGAGCTTCCCGGCGCCACCCTGGACTCCTTCGACGGCCTGACCCACGAGCTGGCGGCGGTCCACCCCAGCCGCTACGGCGCCCTGATAGACGGCGTCAGCGCGGTCGGGCTCACCGGCGTCCGGCCGCTGGACGACCAGAACGTCGCCCTGCGCCTGGTGGTTCTGATAGACCGGCTCTACGACCGCAAGGTTCCGGTGGTCGCCTCCGGCACGCCGCTCGGCGACCTGTTCACGCCCGAGCTGCTGCGCGGCGGCTACCGCAAGAAGTACCTGCGCGCGGTCTCCCGCATCACCGCGCTGGCCCGGGACGGCGCGGCACTGGCCGCGACCCACGACCCGGCCCACGTCTGACCGACCTTGCGTCGGCCGGCGCGGTCCGGGCCTGACCAGCCTGCCGCCTGACCAGCTTGACCACAGCCTGACCCGCCTGCCAGTCGTCCCCGCGACCGCCCCGCTCGCCGTCCCACCTCCCCGCGAGCGCCGGAACGGCTCCCATGACGTGCGAACCGGTAACCCGGATGGCAGGCTTCCTTCATGGCGAAGTCCTACACGCACCTGCTGCGGGCCCCCGATTCCCCGGTCAAGCTGTCCAAGCTGGCGTCCGACGCGCACCCCGGCGTGGACTCGAAATCCGAGGCGCTGCAGAAGCTGCCGAAACTCGCGGCCCGCCTGGCCGACCTCCAGGAGCGGCTGTTCGCGCAGTCCCGTGGCGGCACCGAGCCGGCCCGCCAGAGCCTGTTGCTGGTGTTGCAGGGCATGGACACCTCGGGAAAGGGCGGCACGGTCAAGCACGTGGCCGGCGTCATGGACCCCGGCGGGCTGCACATCACCTCCTTCAAGGCCCCGAGCAAGGAGGAGTTGTCCCACGACTTCCTGTGGCGGATCCGCAAGGCCCTGCCGAAGCCCGGCGTGGTCGGGGTCTTCGACCGCAGCCACTACGAGGACGTCCTCATCGTCCGGGTCCGCGACCTGGTCCCGCGCGAGCAGTGGGAGCTGCGCTACGGCCTGATCAACGAGTTCGAGCAGGAACTCGCCGACCAGGGCACGACCGTGGTCAAGTGCTTCCTGCACATCAGCCGCGACACCCAGAAGGAACGGCTGCTGGCCCGCCTGGACGATCCCACCAAGCTGTGGAAGTACAGCACCAACGACGTCGCCGAGCGCAAGCTCTGGCCGGCGTACAAGGAGGCGTATCAGGCCGCGTTGAACCTGACCTCGACCGAGACGGCGCCCTGGTACGTGATCCCGGCCGACCGCAAGTGGTACCGGAACTTCGCGATCACCAACCTGTTGGTGGAGACGCTGGAGCGGCTGGATCCGAAATGGCCGCCGGCCGGATACGACATCGAGGAGGAGAAGCAGCGCGTGCTCGCTTCCTGATTCGAACGCAGTCTCAACACCGATTTGTGATCGAGGGGCGCCCTCTGACAGGTTGATTTGATCATCGTCTTGTCAGGAGTGGAGCAATGAGGACTAAGCGATCGGCCGCTGTCGCGGCCGTGTTCGCCGCCGTTTTGCTGGCGGGGGCCTGTTCGAGCAACACGAAGTCCACGGCCGCGGCGGGAGTGCCGGCGCAGACGACCACGTCGGCCGCCGCGCCGGTGACCGTGACGTCCACCGTGACCTCGGCCCCGGGGTCCGCCTCGGGCTCCTCGTCCGGCGGCGGGCAGTCCACCGCGGTCCCGTCGAGCGCGGGCTCGTCCTCGGCCCCGGCCCCGGGCAGCGCTTCCGGGTCGGCGTGCCAGGCCTCGAATCTCAAGGTCACCATCATCCACGGCACCGACGCCGACCCGGACCCGAGCAAGACCAACGACCCGGCGACGGTCTCGTTCCAGAACACCGGCCAGAGCAGCTGCACCATACAGGGCCACCCGCAGGTCGACCTGGTCTCGACGTCCGGTCTCGACTGGCCGCTGGAGAACCAGTCCGGCGACGTCCCGAAGCTCACGCTGGCGCCCGGCACCAGCGCGCTGGCGAGCCTGTACGTGCTCTCGCACACCGAGGGCGCCGGCACCAACGGCTTCCAGGTGAAGTCGGCCGTCATCATCCCGCCGGACACCAAGACCCCGACGACCGTCCCGTGGCCGTGGAGCTGGGCCTTGGAGGACCAGTCCGCCGCGACCCACCCGGGCACGTTCATCGGCGCGGTGAACCAGACCGCCTCCAGCTGATCGGCGACCGCTGACCGGCGACCACTGATCGCAGACCGCCGACCGGCCGTTATCCTTCGCGGCATGTCGACACCGCCGCGGATCCGCGAAGCCACCGACGAGGACTGGCCGCACATCTGGCCGTTCTTTCGCGCCATCTGCGCCGAGGGGGAGACCTACGTCTACCCCTACGAGCCCACCGAGGATGAGGGCCGCGCAATGTGGGTGGAGCGGCCGCCGGGGCTGACCGTGGTCGCCGTCGACGCCGCCGGCGCGGTGCTGGGCAGCGCCAAGATGGGCCCGAACCGGCCCGGCCCCGGCGCGCACGTGGCCACCGCGAGCTACATGGTGGCTCCGGAGGCCGCGGGCCGGGGCGTCGGCCGGGCATTGGGCGAGCATTCGCTGAAGTGGGCGCGCGAGCAGGGCTACCGCGGGATGCAGTACAACGCCGTGGTGGAGAGCAATGCCCCTGCGGTGCACCTGTGGCAGTCGATCGGGATGCGGATCATCGGGACCGTGCCGGAGGCGTACAAGAGCCGCAGGCACGGCTACGTCGGCATCCACGTGATGTATCAGAAGCTGGGTTGAGAACGGTCCCGGTCCGAACTCCGCGAGTTCGGACCGGGACCGTCTTCGGCTGACGCGATGTGCGCTTACGGGACCAGCAGCAGCTTGCCGGTCGTCTTGCGCGATTCCATGTCGGTCTGCGCCTGAGCGGCCTGGCCGAGCGGGTACGTGGCGCCGATCCGCACGGACAGCGTCCCGTCCTGGAGCCAGCGGAACAGGTCCCCGGCGCGCCACTCCAGCTCCTGCCGGGCGGCGATGTAGCTGCCGAGCGTCGGGCGGGTCAGGAACAGTGAGCCGGCCCGCATCAGCCGCAGCGGGGCGACCGGCGGGACCGGGCCGGAGGCGTTGCCGTAGCTGACCAGCATGCCGCGCACCCGCAGCGAGGCCAGCGAGGCGTCGAATGTGTCCTTGCCCACGCCGTCGTAGGCCACGTGCACGCCCTGCCCGCCGTTGCGGCTGCGCACCTCGGCCGCCAGCTCCTCGCCGGACAGCTGGTCGTAGCGGATCACCTCGTCGGCGCCGGCCTCGGCGGCCAGCTTGGCTTTCTCGGCGCTGGAGACGGTGCCGATCACCTTGGCGCCGGCCGCCCGAACCATCTGGGTCAGCAGCAGGCCCATGCCGCCGGCCGCGGCGTGCACCAGCGCGGTCTCGCCGGCCTTGACCGGGTACGTGCTCTGCGTCAGGTAGTGCGCGGTCATGCCCTGCAGCAGTACGGCGGCGGCGGTCTCGATGTCCACGCCGTCCGGCACCGGCACTGCCCGGTCGGCCGGCACGATCACCTGTTCGGCGTAGCTGCCGCGGGCGTCCGCGGTCGCCACCCGGTCCCCGGGCTTGAAATCTGTGACCCCATCACCGACGGCCAGCACGTGCCCTGCGACCTCGGCACCCGGGGTGAACGGCGTATCGCTCGGATACAGGCCGATGCGCGCGTAGATCTCGGCGAAGTTCACGCCGGCGGCGCCGACCTTCACCAGGAGCTCACCGGGCCCCGGTTCCGGGTCGTTGACGTCTGAGAGCTGGAGGACCTCGGGCCCGCCGGTCTGGCCGACGACGATCGCGCGCATACACGGATCCTTTCAAAGGTTGCCAGGGTTCGCAGCTTGCAACCCCGCTCCGGCCGCGCTGATTCCGCCGGTCCGGATGCCGGAAAGGCGCGGCTCAGCTCACTCAGTTCAGTTCAGTTCAGCTCACGCCACGTGCGCCAGGCAGCGGGTCCGCGCCCCGTCGAACCGGGCCAGTACCGCCGAGGCCACCTCCGGCGCGTTCCCGAGCTCGTCGGCCACCGCGTCCGCCCCGGCCCGCAGTGCCGAGCCGCGGATCCGGTCGGCGAGGAATCCCGGCGCCAGGAAGTACGGCGCCACCACGACCCGGCGCGCACCGCGGCTCCGCAGCGCGCGCACGGCCGCCCCGGCCTGGTCGCCGACCGCCGGTACCGGCACCACGCGCTCCCAGCCGCTGCGCTGCCAGCCCTCGGCCAGCTCGTCCACGGCCGCGGCGGCCACCCGGTCCGAGGATCCGGCCCAGGCCAGCACCACGGAGGCCTCCTCGTCCCCGGGCCACACTCCGGCCTCGCGCAGCCGCCGCTCCAGTCCGGCCATCAGCAGCGGGTGCGGGCCCAGCGGCTCGGCCAGCACCGGCGTCGTCACCCCGGACCGCCAGCGCCGGGGCAGCGACTCGTGCGCCGCCAACACCGCGGCCGGGATGTCCTGCCGCACGTGGTAGGCGGTGTTCAGGAGCAGCGGCACTACCCGCACGTTCTGATACCCGTCCCGGACCAGTCCCTGAAGGGCCCGCGTCGTGGTGGGGCCGCAGTGATCGAGGAACGCGGTCTCCACCCGGAGCTCCGGCCGTTGCGCACGAACCGTTTCCACGAGTGCTGTGATGACTTCGCGGTGCCGCGGGTCGCGGCTTCCGTGGGCGACCGCCAGCATCGCCTCTGCCTGCTTCACGCCAACCCCCTCGCTTTGAGCACGCGCCGTTCCAGGGGCGCGAAGAGCAGCTGGTTGACCGCCACGCCGACGGCCAGGATGAGCACGATCGCGGCGAACGCGCCGGACATGTCGTTGGCGTCCTGGGAGTTTTTCAGCAGGAAGCCCAGGGAGTGTCCGAGGCTCGCGGACTGGACGATGATCTCCGAGGCCAGCAGCGAGCGCCAGGCGAAGGCCCAGCCCTGCCGCAGACCGGCGAGGTAGCCGGGCAGCGCGGCCGGGAGCAGGACGTGGCGGACGGAGGCCAGACCGCGGGCGCCGATGTTGTGGCCGACCCGAAGATAGATCGGCGGTACCTGGTCCAGGCCGGACATGACGCCGACGGCGATCGAGGGCACCGCGCCGAGCAGGACCACGGTGTAGAGCATGGCCGGGGTGGGGCCGAAGAACATCAGCGCCGGCGGGACCCAGGCGACCGAGGGCAGGGATTGGAGCCCGGACAGGATCGGGCCGAGGCCTGAGCGGACGGCCTTGTAGCGCCCGACCAGGATGCCCAGCGGGGTGCCGAGGGCGACCGAGGCGCCGAAGCCGACGGCGCCGTGGCCGATGCTGTGGCCGACGGCTCCCCAGGCGTCGCCGCCGGAGAAGGTGTCCTTGAGCGAGGAGAAGACCTCCGAGGGCCCCGGCAGCTTCCAGTCCGGCCAGATCTTCGCCGCGTACAGGAGCTGCCAGACGGCCACGATCAGCGCGACGGCGACGATCGGGGGTAAGACGGACGCGGCCACGTGCCTGAGTCTGCTGGACTCCGGTTCCGTGGATGTTTCCAGCGCGTCAAGTCCGGCTTCGATGTGTGCGAGCGCGTCGCCGCCGGTGGCGGGTCCCGCGGCCCCGGCGGCGGTGTCGGTGGTGTCAGCGGCCATGGCGGCTGATCTCCTTGCGCAGGTGGTCGGTGATCTCCACCGACAGGTCGGCGACGGCCTTGTCCTCGATGCGGCGTGGCTGCGGGATGTCCACGCGCCACTGCTGGGCGACCCGGCCGGGCCGGGAGGACAGCAGCACCACCCGCTGGCCCAGGCGCACGGCCTCGCGGACGTTGTGGGTGACGAACAGGACCGCGAGCCCGGTGGCCTCCCACAGCCGGATCAGTTCCTCGTGCAGCACGTCCCGGGTGATGGCGTCCAGGGCGGCGAAGGGCTCGTCCATCAGCAGCACCGGGGTGTCCTGGGCCAGGGCCCGGGCCAGCGCGACCCGCTGCCGCATCCCGCCGGAGAGCTGGTGCGGCCGCTTGTCGTACGCGCCGCGCAGCCGGACCAGGTCCAGCAGGCGCTCGGTCTCGGCCTGCCGGTCGCGGCGCCGGGACAGCCCGCGCAGCCGCAGTGCCAGGTCGATGTTCTCCCCGGCGGTCAGCCAGGGGAACAGCGCGGACTCCTGGAACATCAGGGCGGCCCGGCCGGAGGGCACCTCGACGGTTCCCGAGCTCGGCGCGTCCAGATCGGCGACCAGGTTCAGCAGCGTGGACTTGCCGCAGCCGGAGGCGCCGAGCAGGCACACGAACTCGCCGGGGGCCACGGTCAGGTCGATGCCGTCCAGCACCGGGGCGCCGCCGGGGAAGGTCTTGCCGACCCCGGACAGGCGCACGGCGGCGGGGGTGGTGCCGGTCGCGGACGTGACGGTACCGGGAGGCGCCGAGGTCTCGACGGTGGCGGTCATGGCGGTATCCCCTTCGCTTTCGCTACTTGCTCGACAGCCCGGCGTCGGACACCGCGGCCCGGCCGTCCCGGGCCAGTTCGGTGTTCAGCAGCGTCAGGTCGAAGATGCCGTGCAGATCGGTCTGCTTGAGCAGGCCGGTGGCCACGGCGTGGTCCATGGAGGTCTGGAGGGTGGCGGCCAGCGGGTCGTCGGTCACCGTCTGCTCGCTGAACGCCCGGGCGATCTCGGCGTCGGTGAGGGCCTTGCCGGTGAGGGCCTTGAGCTGGTCGTTGACCAGGGTCTGGGCGGCGGCCGGGTTCGCGGTGATCCAGGAGTTGGCGGCGATCTGGCCGTCGATCAGGGCCTTGACGGTGTCCGGGTGCGCGGCCAGGAAGTCCGTGGAGACCACCAGGTTGGTGGTCGCGAACTGCCCGCCGGGCCACAGGCTGCGCTCGTCGACCAGCACCTTCGCCCCGGCCTCGGCCACCATCCGGGAGGCCCACGGTTCGGGCAGCCAGGCGCCGTCGATGTGTCCGGCCTTGAACTGGTCCAGGGTGGCCGCGTTGTCCTGCGGGTTCACCGAGACGTCGCCGGTCCCGTCGGGGTTGGCGGTGAGGCCGTTCTGCTTGAGCCAGGCGCGCAGGGCGACGTCCTGGGTGTTGCCCTTTTGCGGGGTGGCCAGGGTCTTGCCCTTGAGGTCCGCGACCGAGGTGATCCCGGGTCGCACCACCAACTCCGCGCCGCCGCTGGTGGCGCCCGCGACGATCCGCAGCGCCTGGCCGTGCGATTGGGCGTAGGCGGACAGGGCCGAGGACGGTCCGACGTAGGCGGCGTCCAGCTGGCCGCCGAGCAGCGCGGTCATCTCGGCCGGGCCGGCGTTGTAGATCTGGGTGGTGAGCTTGGTGGTGCCCAGCGCCTTGGCGAAGTCGCCGTGGGCGACCCCGACCACGGCGGTGGCGTGCGTGACGTTCGCGAAGTAGCCCAGCCGCAGCTCGCCGGCGGCCGTGGACGTGGTGCCCGCGGCGGCGGAAGTAGTGACCGACCCGGAGCTGTGGTCCGTGGTGGAGACGTACGCGGCGATCACGATCACCACCGACACGATCAGCCAGCCGGCCGCGACGGTGGCGGCGACGGCAGAGAACGCCCTTCGTATCAACGCACGCTCCAGGGGGACTACAGGAATCTTCGATGTCGGAACAGCGAGCAGCGGTGAGGCACCGCGGCCCGACATCGGACGTCTCCGGTGAAGTTGTGGGAGAACAGCGCGCGCTCGATCACGAGAAGACCCCCAGCGGGTCCCCGGACATGCCGGCGGTGAGGGTGTCGCCGCTGGCCGGGTCGATCAGCAGGAACGAGCCGGTCTCGCGGTCGGTGGCGTAGGGCTCCAGCAGGATCGGCGAGGCGGTGCGCAGGACCACCCGGCCGATCTCGTTGGCGTGCAGGGTGTGCGGGGCCGGGGCGTCGTGGTCCCAGTCGAACTCGTCGGTCTCGGCCGGGCCGGCGGCGGCCGCGGCGGCCAGCGGGTCGGTGATGTCCAGTTTGGCGGAGATCTCCTTCACGATCGCCTTGACCGTGCGCGTGGTGTGCTTCAGCAGCACCCGGTCGCCGACGGCCAGCGGCTTCTCCGACAGGTGGCAGACGGTCGCCACCACGTCCCGCACCGCGGCCGGGGCGGCCTCGGCCGGGGCGATCAGGTCGCCGCGGGAGACGTCCAGCTCGTCGGTCAGCAGCACGGTGGCGGCCTGCCCGGCGGTGGCCCGCTCGACCGCGCGGCCCAGCAGGTCTATGGCGGCGATCGTCGAGCGCTGGCCCGAGGGCAGCACCACGACCGGGTCGCCGACCTCCAGGTGCCCGGAGGCGACGGTGCCGGCGTAGCCGCGGTAGTCCGCGCTCTGGTGCCGGATCACGTACTGCACCGGGAACCGGCCGGCCGGGCGCCGCTCGGTCTGGACCGGAACGTTCTCCAGGAACTCCAGCAGCGTCGGGCCCTCGAACCAGGCCAGATCCGCCGAGGGCTCCACGACGTTGTCCCCGCGCAGCGCCGATACCGGAAGCGCCGCGTGGTGCTCGATCCCGAGCGCGGTGGCGTAGGCGGCGAAGTCGGCCTCGATCTCGGCGAACCGGTCCTTGTCGAAGTCGACCAGGTCCATCTTGTTCACCGCCAGCAGCACCCGCGGCACTCGCAGCAGGGCCGAGACCGCGGTGTGGCGGCGGGTCTGCTCGGCCAGGCCCTTGCGGGCGTCGACCAGGATCACCGCCAGCTCGGCGGTCGAGGCGCCGGTGACCATGTTGCGGGTGTACTGCACGTGCCCGGGCGTGTCGGCCAGGATGAACCGGCGCTTGGGCGTGGCGAAGTAGCGGTAGGCGACGTCGATGGTGATGCCCTGCTCCCGCTCGGAGCGCAGTCCGTCGGTCAGCAGCGCCAGGTCCGCCTGTTCCAGCCCGCGGTTGCGCGAGGTGCGCTCCACCGCCTCGTACTGGTCGGCCAGCACCGACTTGGTGTCGAAGAGCAGCCGGCCCACCAGGGTCGACTTGCCGTCGTCGACGCTGCCGGCGGTGGCCAGCCGCAGCAGTCCGGCGACGTGGGTGTCCTTTGAGGTCGGCGCGTCCAGAAGCACAGTCATGACTAGAAGTACCCTTCTCGCTTACGGTCCTCCATAGCCGCCTCGGACAGGCGGTCGTCCGCGCGGGAGGCCCCGCGCTCGGTGATCCGGGAAGCAGTGATCTCGGTGATGACCGCGGCCACGTCGACGGCGGTGGAATCCACCGCGCCGGTGCACGACATGTCCCCGACAGTCCGGTAACGCACTACGCGGGTCTGGACCGGCTCGTCTTCGCGCGGCCCGCCCCACTCGCCCGGGGACAGCCACATGCCGCCTCGGGCGAACACCTGCCGCTCGTGCGCGTAGTAGATCTCCGGCAGCACGATGTCCTGCTCGGCGATGTACTGCCACACGTCCAGCTCGGTCCAGTTGGACAACGGGAACACCCGCACGTGCTCACCGGGCCGGTGCCGGCCGTTGTACAGCCGCCACAGCTCCGGACGCTGCCGCTTGGGGTCCCACTGCCCGAAGTCGTCCCGCAGCGAGAAGACCCGCTCTTTCGCGCGGGCCTTCTCCTCGTCACGGCGTCCGCCGCCGAAGACGGCGTCGAATTTGTGCGATTGGATCGCGTCCACCAACGGCACCGTCTGCAACGGATTACGCGTCCCGTCCGGGCGCTCGGTCAGCCGGCCGTCGTCGATGTAGTCCTGCACATGCGCCACGGACAACTGGAGCCCGTGCTCGGCGACGGTGCGGTCGCGCATCGCCAGCACCTCCGGGAAGTTGTGCCCGGTGTCCACGTGCAGCAGACCGAACGGCACCGGCGCCGGCGCGAACGCCTTCAACGCCAGGTGCAGCATGACGATCGAGTCCTTGCCGCCGGAGAACAACAGCACCGGCCGCTCGAACTCGGCCGCCACCTCGCGGATGATGTGCACCGCCTCGGCCTCCAACGTGCGCAGATGATCGTGCGCCGGGGCCGTCTCGTCGTGGGTCAGGGTACTCATGTCAGGTGTGCAGTCCGCATTCGGTCTTGGCGTTGCCGGCCCACCGGCCGGCCCGCGGGTCCTCGCCGGGCAGGGGCTTGCGCGTGCAGGGCTCGCAGCCGATCGACGTGTAGCCCTCCATGAACAGGGGATTGGTCAGCACGCCGTGGTCGGTGATGTAGGCGTCGAGATCGGCCTGGGTCCAGGCGGCCAGCGGGGAGATCTTGACCATGTCGCGCTTGGCGTCGTAGCCGACCACCGGGATGTCCGCGCGGGTCGGTGACTCCTCGCGGCGCATGCCGTTGATCCAGGCCGTGTACGGCTTCAGCGCCCGCTCCAGCGGCTCGACCTTGCGCAGCGCACAACACTTGTCGGGGTCGCGCTCGTACAGCCGCGGGCCGTATTCGGCGTCCTGCTCGGCGACCGTCCGCAGCGGGGTGATGTTCAGCAGCCGCACCGGGTACACCTCGGCGACGGCGTCCCGGGTGCCGATGGTCTCGGCGAAGTGGTAGCCGGTGTCCAGGAACGCGACGTCGATGCCCGGCGCCGCGGTGGAGGCCAGGTGCACCAGGTGGGTGTCGGCCATAGAGGAGGCGACGACCAGGTCCGTGCCGAAGGTGGCCTGGGCCCATTCGACGACCCGCCCGGCCGGGGCGTGCTCCAGCTCTGCGTTGGCCTGCTCGGCCAGCGCTCGCAGGTCGCCGGCCCGGGGCTTGACCGACGCGGGTGCGGTGTCCGCTGACATTTCGGGGCTTCCCCTTACAGTGGCGGGCGCACGGGCGTGCCGGACGCCCGACGCGCCCGGACCGCGTGAAGGCGGCGTCCTCGGACGGCGTGGGGGAAGGGCCGGCGGACCGAGCGCCCTGAAGGATCTTCGGTGACAGATCGCGGGCGAGGTCTACTGGGCCGGCATACAGACCATGCTGGACAGCCGTCCGAAGTCGACGTGACGTCGACCGACGAGCGCGATTCCAGCACGAGACATGCTTAGAGAGTCGCACGCGGTCCGCGGGTCGTCCACTGTCGTCCATGATGCGGACCATGTGTCTCACGCCACGTTGAGGTGGCGTAATGGGGTTGTTGCGCCGGAGTCGAGGTCCTAGGCTGCCGATACTCCGAGAGGGAGCTCCCCAGAGGGAACGCCGCAGAACGGGAGCCTTAGGCTTCGCATTGCCGAAGTCCTGGAGGGGGCGGCATTGTTTCGTCGTTCCCTTATGGAGGTTATTCATGAAAGTCGGAATCGGCCTTCCCGTCAGCACCCCCGAGGTGCTGCTCGACTGGGCCCGGGCCGCTGACACCGGACCGTTCTCCACCCTCGGTCTGCTCGACCGTTTCGTCTTCGACAACCCCGAACCGCTGGTGACGCTGTCCGTCCTGGCCGGTGCGACCACTCGGATCCGACTCCAGACCGAGGTGCTGCTGGCGCCGCTGCGCGAGCCTGTCCTGCTGGCCAAGCAGGCCGCCACCCTCGACCGGCTCAGCGGCGGCCGCTTCGTCCTGGGGCTGGGCGTCGGCGGCCGCGAGGACGACTTCGAGGTGGTCGGCGCCGACTACCGGTCGCGCGGCCGGCGCATGGACGAGCAGATGGAAGTGATGCGGCGCGTCTGGTCCGGCGCCGACTACAGCGACACCCTGGGCCCGATCGGGCCGCTGTCCCACCGGGAGAACGGCCCTGAGGTGCTGTTCGGCGCGTTCGCGCCGGCCGCACTGGGCCGGATCGCCCGATTCGGCGACGGACTGCTGGCCGTCGCGCCGCCGCAGATGATCGGCGCTCAGATCGACACGGTTCGCCGGACCTGGGAGGAGGCCGGCCGGGACGGAGCGCCGCGGATCGTCGCCCAGGTCAACGCCGCGCTCGGCCCGGAGTCGGTGGTCGAGGAGGCCCGTACGGCCATGGGCGGCTACTACCGCTTCGCCGGCGAGATGGGCGAGCAGTTCGTCGCCGCGATGATCACCACGCCGGAGGGAGTCCGCGAGGCCGTCGCGGCGTACGCCGACCAGGGCGTCGACGAGGTGATGTTCTACTGCTACGGCCGCGACCCCAAGCAGGTCGACCGGCTGGCCGACGCGCTCTGAGAGCGCCGACGCGCACTGCGCGGCGTGCTTTGAGGCCGTAGAACCGCGATGCCGGATGTGCTCTGAGTACGGGGACGTGCTCCGTGCTCAGAGCAGCCGCGCGTTGTGCGTCGCCTCCTTGACGACGTCGCCGAGGTGGCCGGTCAGCGCCTGCTTGGCGACGCTGAGCGTGAAGCCCTTGATCGTCTCGGCCGGGGTGTGCGCGGGTAGCGCCAGCGCGTAGGGATCGACCACCACGTCGACCACCACCGGACCCCCGCGGTGGTTCAGGGCCTCCTTCAGGCCCTGCTCCAGATCCGCGGGGCGTTCGATCCTGATGCCCCGGGCGCCCATCGCCTCGGCTACCTTGGCGAAGTCCGGGTTCTGGAAGTCCACGCCCCACGGCGTGAGCCCGGCCTCCTGCATCTCGATCCAGACGAAGTCGAGCTTGCCGTTGTTCAGGATCACGTGCACGATCTCGGCCTTGCGCTGTACCTCAGTGAGGAGGTCGCCGAGGCCGAGCATCGTGAAGCCGCCGTCGCCGCACAGGGCGATCGCCGCGCGGTCCGGGAAGGCCATCTTGGCGCCGAACGCGTTCGGCGAGGCGCTGGCCATCGAGGCCCACGTGAGGCTGCCGAACAGGTGGCGCTTCGGGCCGAAGTGCAGGTAGTGCGCGGCCCAGATGCACGCGGTGCCGGTGTCCACGGTGAATACGGCTTCTTCGGGCGCGAGCCGGTCGAGGGTCGCGGTCAGGTACTCGGGACGGATCTGCTTCAGGGCCGGACCGCGTTCGACATAGTGCTGCAACTGCTTGTCGAAATCCTCTGTCTTCTTCAGACACTTACGCAGGAAGGAGTCGTCGGTCTTCGCCGACACCAGCGGCAGCAGCTTGTCCAGGGTCGCACCGACGTCGCCGACCAGTCCGTGGACCAGCGGCACGCGGCGGCCCAGCCGGCGGCCGTCCCGGTCCACCTGGACCACCTTGACGCCGCTGTGCGGCAGGAACTGCGGGAACGGGAAGTCCGTGCCCAGCATCAGGAGCACGTCGGCGTGGTTCGCCGCCTCCCAGCAGCCGCCGTAGCCGAGCAGCCCGGTCATGCCGACCGCGTGCGGGTTGTCGTACTCCAGCCACTGCTTGCCCTTGAAGCTGTAGCCGACCGGTGCGTTCAGCTTGTCCGCGAGGGCGCGGACCTGGTCCCGGGCGTTCTGGCAGCCTTCGCCGCCGAAGATGGTGACCGTCTTCGCGCCGTTGACGATCTCGGCCAGCTTCCCGATGTCCGCATCGGGCGCCGGGCCGACCATGGTGTTCGGCACCGTTATATGCGTCGACACATTCGGTGCGTCCGCCGCCGCCACGTCGCCGGGCAGCGAGATCACCGTCGGGCCCTGTTCGGCCAGCGCGGTGGTGATGGCGGAGGTGACGATCGGCCGCAGCTGTTTCGGGTCTACTAGGCGACCTGTATATAGAGACGCGACGCTGAAGAACGTATAGGGGTTCAGCTCTTCCAGACCGTCCGTGTCCATGATGGCGGTCTCGACGTCACCGGCGATCGCGATCACCGGGACGCCTTCCTTGCGGGCGTCGATCAGGCCGTTGATCAGGTGGCTCACCCCGGGTCCGGCGGTGCCGCAGACCGCGACCGGCCGCCCGGACATCTTCGCCTCCGCGACCGCCGCGAACACGCCCCACTCCTCGTGCCGCACGTGCACGAAGTCGATGTCGCCGGCCCGCCGCAGCGCGTCGATCGCCGGGTTCAGGGCGTCGCCCACGATTCCGTAGCAGCGCCGCACACCGGCCTGGGCGAGCATCTTCCACAGCACATCCGCGACAGTAGGCATACTGGCAGTCTCGGGGAGGGGGCCCGCGCGGGGATCGCTAGAGTGAGCCGCGTGGGGGACCAGAAGACACCTATGATCCCGATGCCGTCCGCGCCCGCCGACGCTTTGTGGGAGATCTCCCTCGCGGCGTATCTGCGGCGGCGCACCGACCTCCCGTCGCTGGCCCTCAAACCACTGGGGCTGCTCGACCGGTACGGCGAGGTGGCCGTCGGGCCGGACCACATGGCCTTCGACGGCGAGGACGTGCCCTGGGACAAGGCCGTCCGGGTGATCGTGCGGGACCTGGTCGAGGTGGTCTCCGACAAGGCGATGGCCCGCGAGGCGGAGAAGATCCGGCACCTGCTGCCGCCGGTGCCGGGCCGCAAGTGGGTGGTGGACCACGCGATGGCGTTGCTCGGCGACTTCGCGGCGCCGCGGCTGACCAAGGCCCGCGGCGGCGACGTGGTCAGCGAGGTCGTGTACCGGGGTGCGCTCGGGCGGGAGAAGACGGTCCAGTGCGGGGTGTTCGCGGCCCTGCTGATGGCGACCTGGCCGGAGGTGCGGCACAGCTTGATCGCCACTGCGCGGTTGCACGGGGTGGAAGTGTACGGCGAGGCGGTGTCGGCGGCACCCGAAGCTGCCGGACATATCTTTAGCGCTGCTCCACCGAACCAGACGTCCGCCGCGGATGACGAGCCGACCCTCCTGATCCCGCCGCGGCCGAGCGCCGCCGACGAACCCACGATCATGCTCCCGCCGCAGTCGGCACCGCACGCGGACGATCTCGCGTCATCGGGCTCGGCGGTGCTGCCGCCGCGTCAGGACCTGTGGACTCCCGCCGAGCCCCGGCCCGAAGGCTGAGGGCTGAGACCCGGCGGGTTCCGCGTCGCCTACAGCCGGGTCACTTCACCGTCGCGTGCGTCAGCGCGCAGACGTTGGTGTCGTTGGACCAGCTGCCCTGGAACGTGAAGGTGCCGTTGCCGAACTTCACGTTGCCGGCGCCGCCGGTCACGCCCTTGAGCCAGGCGCACTCGTCGGCGTTCTCCTGGCCCTGGTACTGCGAGCCGGCCACGTTGTTGGTCCAGCCGCCGGCCGGGTTCTGGTCGGTGATGGTCTCGCTGTACTCGTGGCCCAGGGTCATGGTCCAGCCGTCCAGCGTGCCCTTGCTGCCGGAGTTCAGGAAGTTCACGCCGCAGCCCTGGCCGGAGTCCATGTTGTAGGGCTGGTTGGAGAAGGCGAAGTCCCCGACGTTGGACGTCACCGCGCCGCCGGTCAGGGTGCTGTCGCCGTTGTAGTCGTGCCAGGCGCAGTACTGGCCCTGGTAGTTGTCCGGGTTGGTGCCGTGCGGGGACAGGATCACGTAGTAGGCGGCCCGGTTCGAGGCCGCGGTGGTGTTGCCGAAGTGGTGCGCCGCTTTCAGCGCCTCCTCGCCGAGCTGGTGGCCGCTGGCGGCGGCCGGGGACTTGGCCGAGTTGTCGTACCAGGCGCCGGCGAACACGCCGCCGGTCGGGTACGGTACGTGCGCGGCGCTGGTGGAGCAGCTGGTCGCGCCGGCCTTCACCAGCGGGCCGTCGCAGTACTGGGTCATGGTCCCGGACCACGACTCACCGCCGGTGCCTATGCCCTTGAACAGCATCTGCGCCGGCGCGGCACCCTTCTGCGGGTCGTTGGAGAACGTCAGGTTGCCGTTGGCGTCCTTGCTCTGTGTTCCCCACTGGCTGCCGTAGAAGATGACGTAGACCTTGGGGTGCTGGTCCATCACGCCGATGCCGTCGACGCCGCCGCCGTAGGACAGCGTCTCCGGGCCGGTGGCGGCCTTCGCGGTGGCGGCGTCGTGGGCGGCCTGCGCGCGGAACTGCGCGGCTCCGGCGACGGTCGGCATCACGCCGTGGCGGGCGGCGGCGGCCGGGGCGGCCTGGGCGGAACCGGCGGTGCCGAACGCGGCGAGCAGCGCGGCACTGGCGCCGATGGCGGCGGCGGCCAGGCGCGCCTTGCCATGGGCGGTGGTGGGGGTGTGGAGCATGTGGTGGCTTCCTCTCGCTGGGACCTCGCCGTCCGGCCGGGGTTGGCCGTGGCGGCGTGTTGGTGCGCGGGCGCACGGCACCGGCACGCGGCGGTACCGCGCGCTCTGGCGTGCTCCGTGGTGCGATGGGGCCTGTCAGCGCCCGACGAATCCCGGGACACCGGGCCCCTGAGATCGTCTGCGAAGGGGAAACTAGCAATGAGGCCAACCCGGGTCAACGGGTTGGCCTCAAAAGATCGAGCGCGGGTTGTCCAGGTACCCGTCAGGTCGGCGCGGTCAGGACCCTTACTCAGCCCTGGTCGGCTGATCAGCGGGCTACGGCCTCCAGAAGGTAGGCCACCGGGACATTCGGGTTCGTCACGCGGGCGATGCTGATCTTCTGGACCGCGGTGGGCAGCGGCCCGCCGAACGGGTTGACGCGGTCGGCGGCGGCGTCGACCACCACGTTCTCGTAGATGTGCGACCAGCCCTGGCCGTGCGTGAAGATGGCGACCCGCACGGTCGCCGTACCGAAGTCGGCGCCCAGGCTGAACCACACGTTCCCCCAGTTCGCGCTGCCGTAGTTCGCCGGCGGCGGCAACACCATGGTCACGGCGCCGGCGCCGGGCGTGATCACACCTGTCGCGAATGCGGGCATGTTGTCGTCCTCCAGACCGGGGGTGCCCAGGGCCGCGACCAAGTTCGCGGTCGTGCCCCGGAAAGCGTTGTAGTCCAGGCTCTGTCCGCCGTCGGACGCCTGGTTGGTGAATTGGTAGATCAGGGGTGTGAGCCCGCCGTAGGACTCCCATCCGGACGCCCCGTCGCCGGGATACAGGCTCCCGACGCTCCCGGACCCGCCGGGATACTCCGAGGAGACCAACGACACGCCGCGGCTGGTCAGTGCGGACAGATCGGGTGAACCGAGCTGTTGCCAGTACCAGCGCGGCAGATAGACCAGACGCAGATTGAGTCCCGCGGCATGCGCGGCGTCCACGTAGGCGAGGATGTCGGCCAGGGACGGCGAGAAGGAGTTAGCGGGCTCGGCATCCAGCATGCCCGGCAGTGCGCTGTTTCCTACATTGGCGGCGGTATGCGCGGCTTGTGCGCTTGCGCTCTCGTTGGAGATGAAGTGGTACCAGATGAACGGTCTGCCGAGCTGCGCGGCCTGCTCTCGCCAGCCTTGGTAGTCGGCATCGGTGTAGTAGGTGCCTTCGGTCGTCTTGGCTATGACGAAGGCGGCGTCGGCGAGCCGGGACAAGACCAGCCCGCTCTGATAGGACGATATGTCGGGACCGAAGATGGTCATAGGCGGCTCCTTGTGGGGGGAGTCAGGGACCATATTTCGTATGCCGCTCTGACGAGCCCTCAAACCGCATGACTTGCATTTTGTTTGTCAGGACCCGGATGCGGCATCTCCGGCATTATCCGTGCGGTCCGTCCGGGACGCGAGCAGGCCGACGAAGGCGACCTCGAACACCCGCCGGCAGGACCGGCACGACCAGCGCCGGTGGCTGCCCTCCTCCGGCCGCAGATCCTCGTCGCCGCAGTAGGGGCAGTACGCCGGCGCTGCTCGCTCGCTCATGCCAGGTCCGCTTCCGAGGCGCGCACCGTCCACTGCGCGAAGGTCTCGTCCGCGTGCCGCTGCTCCTGGAACCGGCGCGCCAGCCGCTCGACGTAGTCCGGCAGCGCCGCCGCGGTCACCTTCAGCCCGCGCACCTTGCGACCGAAGGCGCCGTCCTGGACATCCGTCGGTTCCTTGGTCTGCGCGCCGAGGTGGCCGCCCAGGTGCACCTGGTAGCCCTCGACCTGCTCGCCGTTCTCGTCCAGGACCAGCTGGCCCTTCAGCCCGATGTCGGCGACCTGGATGCGCGCGCAGGAGTTGGGGCAGCCGTTGACGTTGATGGTCAGCGGCTGGTCGAAGTCCGGCAGCCGGCGCTCCAGCTCGTCGATCAGGTTCGACGCGGCCTTCTTGGTCTCCACGATCGCCAGTTTGCAGAACTCGATGCCGGTGCAGGCCATCGTGGACCGGCGGAACACCGAGGGCCGGACCTGGAGGTCCAGCGCTTCCAGGGCGCCGACCAGTTCCTCGACCCGCTCCTCGGCCACGTCCAGGATCAACATCTTCTGCTCGGCGGTGGTCCGCACCCGGTCCGAGCCGGCGGCCTCGGCCAGGTCGGCGATCTTGGCCAGGGTCGCGCCGTCGACGCGGCCGACCCGGGGCGCGAAGCCGATGTAGCGCTTGCCGTCCTTCTGGACGTGCACGCCGATGTGGTCACGCTCGTAGGTCGGCGCGGGCTCCGGCGCCGGGCCGTCGGTCAGCGCGCGCTTGAGGTATTCGGTCTCCAGGACTTCGCGGAACTTCGCCGCGCCCCAGTCCGCGACCAGGAACTTCAGGCGCGCGCGGCTGCGCAGGCGACGGTAGCCGTAGTCCCGGAAGATGCCGCAGACACCGGCCCAGACGTCCGGGACCTCGTCCAACGTCACGAAGGCGCCCAGCCGCTTGGCGAAGTGCGGGTTCGTCGACAGGCCGCCGCCCACCCACAGGTCGAAGCCCGGGCCCAGCTCCGGGTGCACGACGCCGACGAACGAGATGTCGTTGATCTCGTGCACCACGTCCTGCAGGCCGCTGATCGCGGTCTTGAACTTGCGCGGGAGGTTGGAGAACTCCGGGTTGCCGATGTAGCGCCGGGAGATCTCCTCGATCGCCGGGGTGCCGTCGATGATCTCGGTGGCGGAGATGCCGGCGACCGGCGAGCCGAGGATCACGCGCGGGACGTCGCCGCAGGCCTCGGCGGTGCTCAGGCCGACGTCCTCCAGCGTCTTCCAGATCGCCGGGACGTCCTCGACCCGGATCCAGTGCAGTTGGATGTTCTGCCGGTCGGTGACGTCGGCGGTGCCGCGCGCGTACTTCTCCGAGACCTCGGCGATGGCGCGCAGCTGGGCCAGGCTGAGGCGGCCGCCGTCGATGCGCACCCGCAGCATGAAGAACTTGTCGTCCAGGTCCTCCGGCTCCAGGATGCCGGTCTTGCCGCCGTCGATGCCGGGGCGGCGCTGCGTGTACAGGCCCCACCAGCGGAAGCGGCCGCGCAGGTCGCCGCCGTCGATGGCGTCGAACCCGCGGTGGGCGTAGACGTTCTCGATCCGGGCCCGCACGTTCAGGCCGTCGTCGTCCTTCTTGGTCTGTTCGTTGCCGTTCAGCGGGGTGAAGTAGCCCTTGGCCCACTGCCCCTCGCCGCGCTGCTGGCGGGGACGGCCGGCGCGGGCAGGCGTGGACGGGGTGACAGTCATCTCGGGGTGTCCTTTGAACAGGTTCGTACGGCCGGAAGGGAGGAGGCGCGGGGCGCGAACCGCTAAAAGAGGCGCGGGTCAGAGCGCGGTGCGGACCGTACAGGCCATGCTGGAAAGGCGGCCGTAGTCGACATGGCGTCGACTGACGAGGGCGATTCCGGCTCGAGACATGCCCCTCAGCCTGGCAGCGCATCCCGGACGCGTCCACTGTCGTCCGGGATGCGGACCGGTTGTCTCACGAGCCGTGAGGCCGGCGGATCAGACGTGCTTTCCCCTCTTCCGGCTGGTGAAGGCCAGGACCGCGGCGCCGGCCGACAGCGCGGCGGCGGCCAGGCCGAGGGCCGGCGCGAGGCTGCTGCCGGTCGCCGCCAGGCCCCGGCCGGCGGGGCGGGTCGAGAACGACGGCTGGGTGCCCGAGGGGGTGGTCGGCAGTGTCGGCGCCGCGGTGGTCGGTGTCGTGGAGCTCGATGAGGGTGTCGTGGAGGGGGAGGAAGACGGAGCCGTCGTGGTCGGCGAGGTCGTCGGGGAGTTCGTCGGCGAGGTCGGGCTCGTCGTGGGTTCGGACGTCGAGGAGGACGAGGTCGGCGACGTCCCGCACTCCGGCAGCACGCCGTCGAACGGATACGCGTGGATCTCCGAGCCCGCGCTGGAGTTGGTCAGGACCAGCCCGCCGGCCACGTACACCCGGCCGTTCTGGCCCGGCGTCTGGATGCTGAGCGTCCCGGCCGGGTTGCCGCCGAGGATCGAGCCCTGGAACTGGGCCCCGCCCCGGATCGTCGCCGAGGCGGCGTTCGGGAAGTTCCACATCAGGCGCGGCCGCAGCTCGGTCGTCTGATCGCCGGGCAGACCGGTGCCGGTGTAGGTGTTGATGACCGGCGCGGTCCCGGTCATGTTGACGAGCACCGTGGCGCCGGCCGGGATGTTGTTGAACTCGATCCCCACGGTGCTCGCGCCGCCGATGTCGCCGGGGACGTCGAAGACCTGGAGCGGGCTCGTCCCGTCGCCGGTGAAGGTCACAGCCGACGGCGAGACGCTGACCGTGCCGGTCGCCGGGGCGGTGGCGGCGCACTGCGACCGGTCCTCGATGTAGCCGCGCAGGTCCGAGTACTGATCGGCGGCACCCGGCCGCTGGATCGCCTGGCCGGACGGGACCACGCTGATGGTGCCGGTCGCCGTGCCGCCGTACACGAGGTTCCCGTACGCCGGGCCCTTGGAGTCGACCCCGCCGACTTCCAGCCGGTTGGTCGGCCGCACGGTGACGTTCCCGCCGACCGTCACGAAGTCCGAGCCGTCCGGCGGCGGGACCCGCGAGCCGACCCCGACGACGGCGGCGTTGAAGATCCCGCCGCCGGTCTTGTCCACGGTGAAGTCCCCGAGCACCACGATCTTGCCCTCGGCCTCGGCGGCCCGGCCGGTGGCGCTGAAGTCGGTGCCGGCGTAGATGTTGATCGCCGCGTCCCGGCCGGCGAAGTCGCCATTGTGCGGCGGCGGCCAGAGCCCGGGGCACTGCGGGCCCAGACAGGCGCCCAGCGGCGGCGCGAGCGGAGAGGTCCCGGTGATCGGTCCGACCGCGCCGTGCGCCGCGCTCACCGCCGCCAGCGCCGCGGCGGCGAAGGCCGCCCCGGCCACGCCGATGACCGCGGCCTTGCGCCGCTGCTTCAGGCCGACTTCGACGTCCGTCACCACGAGGACTCCCTACTGTGATCGAACCCTCACTTTCCGTGCCGATGGTAGGAGGTCCGCCTGATGAGATGGGGGAGGCGCAGGCTTGGGACGGCGGCGGTCGTGACGTACATTGGTCCGATCATGCGATCAATCTGGGAAGGCGAGCTGCTGGTCCAGCGCCGCCACATCGACCTGTGCCGCACGCAGTGCGCGCTGTGTACTCCGCGTCACGCCTGACGCGAACCAGCGCCCACCCGTTTCCGCACTTCTCGAATCCCGGAGTAGAACAACCATGTCCGCATCCGTCGATCCGCCTGCCCGCGGCCGGAAGTTCCCCCACGTCCCGTTCGGCATCCAGATCCTGCTGGGCCTGGTCGTCGGCGTCGGCCTCGGCCTGGTCGCCCGCGACGCGCACCTGAGCTGGCTGGCCACCACCTTGACCCAGATCGGCACGATCTTCGTCCAGCTGCTGAAGCTGGCGGTCCCGCCGCTGGTCTTCACCGCGATCCTGGTCTCGGTCGCGAACCTGCGCAAGGTCGCCAACGCCGCGCGGCTGGCTCTGCGCACCCTGATGTGGTTCGCCATCACCGCGCTGATAGCCGTCAGTATCGGTATCGCGCTCGGCGTGGTGACCAAGCCCGGCCACGGCGTCAGCCTCGGGGCCGGGGTCAAGGCGCCGGGCACCACCGGCAGCTGGGTCGACTTCCTGCAGGGCATCATCCCAACCAACGTGGTCGGCGCCTTCAGCGAGGGCAACGTCCTGCAGATCGTGTTCCTCGGCATCGTCTCCGGCGCCGCGGTGTTGGCCGTCGGTGACCGGATGGAGCCGGTGGTGAAGGCCTCCGAGCTGGTGCTGGAGCTGGTGCAGAAGGCCCTGTGGTGGGTCATCCGGCTGGCCCCGCTGGGCACCCTGGGCCTGATCGGCAAGGCCGTCGCGGTCTACGGCTGGGACCTGATCAAGCCGCTGTCCACCTTCGTCGTCGACATCTACGCCGGGCTGGCGCTGGTGCTGCTGGTCGTCTACCCGCTGGTGCTGAGCCTGGCCGGGCGGGTCAACCCGCTGAAGTTCTTCGCCGGGGCCTGGCCGGCGATCCAGCTGGGCTTCGTCTCGCGCAGCTCGATCGGCACGCTGCCGATGACCCAGCGGGTGGTCACCGAGCGGCTGGGGGTGCAGAAGGAGTACGCGAGCTTCGCGGTGCCGTTCGGCGCCACGACCAAGATGGACGGCTGCGCGGCGCTCTACCCGGCGCTGGCGGCGATCTTCGTGGCCAACGTCTTCGGGGTGCACCTGGGCCTGAAGGATTACCTGCTGATCGCCTTCACCTCGGTCGTGGGCTCGGCGGCCACCGCCGGTCTGACCGGGGCGATCGTGATGCTCACCCTGACCCTGACCACGCTCGGGCTGCCGCTGGCCGGCGCCGGCATCCTGCTGGCCATCGACCCGATCCTGGACATGGGCCGCACCGCGATCAACGTCGCGGGCCAGGCGCTGGTGCCGGTCGTGGTGGCCAGTCGGGAGGGCATCTTGGACCGCGCGGTGTACGACGCGCCGAAGGGCGAGCTGATCGTCGCGGGTGCCGAGCCCGCGGTGGCCGCGACGCCGGCCGCGGCCACCGCGCCGACGCCGGTGGCGGCGTAGTCGCGGTTGGCGTCTGGTTCGACGTCGGGTTCGAGGGTTCGGGGTCGGGTCTGCGAGCAGTCCTGTCAGTCCCCGAACACGCGCCGGGTGTACTCGTTGGCGAACAACCGCTTCGGGTCCACCCGGTCGCGCACCCCGAGGAAGTCCTCGAACCGCGGGTAGGTCTTGCCGAGATACTCGGCGTCGCGGGTGTGCATCTTGCCCCAGTGCGGCCGGCCGTCGTGCCCGATGAGGACCTGTTCGACGGCCTTGAAGTACTCCTCGTACCGAGTGCCCTGGTACATGTGGCAGGCGATGTACGCGGTGTCACGGCCGTGCGCCGTGGACAGCCACAGGTCGTCGCCGGGCACCACGCGCACCTCGATCGGGAAGTTCACGTTCCAGTTCGAGCCGTTGACCAGCTGCGTGACCTCGCGGAACGCGGAAACGAACGCGGTCCGCGGGACCGCGTACTCCATCTCCACGAACTTCACGCGGCGCGGTGAGGTGAACACCTTGTCCGAGCGGTCGGTGTAGCTGCGGGCGGACAGCGCCGAGCCGGAGACCTTCGAGACCGTCTTGGTCAGCCGCGGCGCGGTGCGGGCCAGCCGCTGCGCCGCGCCGAACACCGAGTTCGACAGGAACTCGTCGTCCATCCAGTGCCGGAAGCCGGACAGCGGGGCGGCCGGGCCCGTCGTGCGGTTGTTGCGCTTGATGTTGGTGCTGGTCGTGTACGGGAACCAGTAGAACTCGAAGTGCTCGTTGCCGTCGGCCAGCTCCTCGAAGCCGTCCAGGACCGCGTCCAGCTTCATCGGCTCCTCGCGGGCGGTGAGCAGGAACGAGGGCTCGGTGCGGAACGTCACCGCGGTCACGTAGCCGACCGCGCCGACACCCAGGCGCGCGGCCTGGAACAGCTCGGCGTTCTCGCTCGGCGAGCAGATCACGATCTCGCCGTTGGCCAGCACCAGCTCCAGCGCCGCCACCTGGGCCGCGATCGAGCCGGAGGCGCGGCCGGTGCCGTGGGTGCCGGTGCCGATCGCGCCGGCGGCGGTCTGCACCTGGATGTCGCCCATGTTGGTCAGCGCCAGGCCGTTCTCCGCCAGCAGCGCGTTGAGCTGGTGCAGCGGCATCCCGGACTCGACGGTGACCAGGCCGGCTTCCTTGTCGATCTGCTTGAGCCGGGTCAGCCCGTCCGGCAAGACCTGCACCCCGTCGGTGACCGCGGCCGGGGTGAAGGAGTGCCCGGAGCCGACGGCCTTGACCGTCATCCCCTCGTCGTCGGCGGTGCGCACGATCTCGACGACCTCGGAGGCGGTTCGCGGGGTGACCACCCGGGCCGCCTTCGCCGTCTGGTTGCCGGCCCAGTTGGACCACTCGTTCGCGCCCGCCACGCCTCACCCGATTCTTCCGCCGGCACGCCAGCCGTGAGCCGCGCCGTTCACTCGATCGCCGGATCCCCCGGACGTAGCCAACGCGAGCCGAGCAGCGCAGTCAAGAGGGCGAGGGCGCTTCCTGCCACTGGGACCAGATATGCGGTGTGCGCCCCGGACCGGTCGATGAGCCAGCCGGCGACCGCCGAGCCGGCGGTGATCCCGAGCGCCGCGCCCGTGGTCTCGATCACCATGCCCTCGGTCAGCCGCGCCGCCGGGACCAGGAACTCGACCAGCGCGACCAGCGTGATCAAGGTCGGGGAGATGGCGAAGCCGGCCAGCAGCAGCACCAGCGCCAGCACCCCGATGTTCGGCGCCAGCGCCATCGGCGTCGCGGTGATCAGGACCAGTGCGAGCAGGATCATGACCCGCCGGTCCAGCGGCGTCTCCCAGTGCGTGGCCCCGAAGATCAGCCCGGCGATGAACGACCCGACGGCGTAGACCGCCAGCAGCAGCCCGGACCAGTCGCCGTGCCCGTGCTCCTCGGCGAAGGCCACGGTCACCACCTCGATGGAGCCGAACATCACCCCGATCGCGATCGCGCAGATGAGCACCACCCGCATGCCGGGGATGGCGATCGCCGCGGGGCCGGTGTGGTGCTCGTGCGGATGCGGGGCGGGCTGGGTGCGGCGCTGGACCAGGAACGCCGTGGTGCCGACGACCAGGAACCCGGTGGCCAGCCCGACTCCGGCCTCGTGGTGCACCTGCAGGGTCAGGAAGGTGACCAGGATCGGGCCGATCATGAAGACGACCTCGTCCATCACCGCCTCGAAGGAGTAGGCGGTGTGCAACGACGGGGTCCCGGTGTAGAGCTTGGTCCAGCGGGCCCGTACCAGCGCCCCGACGTTCGGCAGGAAGGCCCCGGCCAGCGCCGCCGAGGCGAACCAGGACCAGGTCGGCTCCTTGAAGCGGACGCAGAGCATCAGCGAGCACAGCGCGGCGGCCGACACCACGAGCATCGGGAACACGACCTCGGCCTGCCCGCGCCGGTCGATCAGCCGGGCCAGGAACGGCCCGCAGAAAGCCTGCACCAGCGCCATCGTCCCGGACACCACGCCGGCCAGCGCGTACTTCCCGGTCGACTCCTTGATCATCAAGATGATGCCCAGGCCGAGCATCGACATGGGCAGCCGGCCGACGAACGCCGCGGACGAGAACCTCTTGGATCCCGGTGCCTTGAAGATCGCGGCATAGTGCTTGGCCACCATACGGCGATCGTCGGGCTGGTGAGGCTGCTGCGCCTGCTGGGACGGCCGGGCGGGTGGCGCGGGCCGGCTCCCGGGACTGGTTCACCGAGAATCAATCGAAACGATGATCACGCTTACCCCTCTTGTCGCGACTTTCGGATAATTGGGTGAGACTCTTGGTCGTGGACGCGGATCGCACGTTCGCCCCCCACGTCCGGCGATTCACAGCTTTGGGAGTCATGGATGACCGCTTCGAGGTCCTTGAGTGCTCGTCTCGCCGACCATTCCGGCGTGTTGCACGGGCAGTGGGGGGACGCCGGTGCGGTGGCGGTCGGTCTGGTATTCGTCGGCCTCGGGCTGGTGATGGCCCTGGACGTGATCCGGGTGCTCGCCTATCGGAAGGTCGACCTGTCGGACCACGGCGCCAAATGGCTGCACGAGTCGACCGTCCGGTTGAGCGGCGGCCGTGCGGAGCACCATCGGCAGTGCAAGCGCGAAGGCATGATGGAAGTGCTCGGCTGGGGCCTGGTCGGACTCGGGGCGCCGGCGTTCCTCGCGGGGTTCGTCGGTTTGGTCGCCTGACGGCTGCGGCTGAGGGCTGCGGCGTACTCGCAGGCGAGACCTCCGCGAGAACGTCGCGAGAACTCTGTGGCGCCGGCCTTGGGAAACCTGTGAAGATGCCGAGCATGGCTTACACCGTGCGCCGCACCACTGCGGATGAGTGGCGGGACTTCAGGGAGCTGCGCCTGGCGGCGCTGCTGGACTCGCCGACCAACTACGGCCAGACCCATGAGCAGGCCCTGGCCATGACGGACGAGCAATGGCAGGAACGCGCACGGACTAACGCCACGTCCACGGAGCAGGCCTTCTACGTCGCCGTGGACGACGCGACCGGGCGGCTCGCCGGTATGTGGAGCGCGGCGCCGCACTTCAACCGTCCGGGCTCATGGATCGTCCTCGGGGTGTTCGTCCGCCCCGAGGCGCGCGGTACCGACGTCGCGCGCCGCTTGAACCAGGCGGTCATCGACTTCGCGCGCACCACGGACGCCAAGGAACTCGTCCTGCTGGTCCGGGACGATAACGAGCGCGGCCGCCGCTTCTACGAACGGGAGGGGTTCGTGCTGACCGGCTTCGCTCAGCCGCACAACCTTGACCCCTCCCACGACCTTGTAGAGATGCGCTACGAGGCCTTCCGGTAGCGCATCCCTATAGGGGCCGGACTTATAGAGCTCTGCGGATCAGATCCCTATAACGTTCAGCTCCGCGCACGACGTCCACGGGTTCCCATTGACCTCCGACAGAGCCCGGAACCGTACATAGCGGCCGGTCGCGGCGGTGAAGTTCACGGTCTTCAGGGTGTTGTCGTTCGCGAACGTGCCGGTTGCCACCGCGGTACCCCAGTTGGTGCCGTCGGCGCTGACGTAGAACTCGTACTGGCCGACCCAGCCGTGGTTGCCCCCGTCCTGCCGTGGCAGGTACGTGAACCCGGACACGGAGTGCGAGGCGGTCATGTCGAGCTGGATCTCGTGCGGGCACGGCGGGTTCGGCGTGACACTGTACCACTGCGTGTGCCAGTAGGTAGCGGTGTTGCCGTCTATAGCGTTGGTCGCCGCGCCGCTCTCGCCGACGGTCTCCTGGCTGTCGAAGTACTTCACCGTCCAGCCGGTGCGGTCCAGGACGGCGGCGGTGCCGCCGCCACCGCCGCTGCTCGGCGTCGCGGGCTGACCGGTCTCGATCTTCCCGGCGAACCGGCGGAGGAAGTTGTCGCCGACGTTCGCGGTGGCCGTCAGGTCGTACCAGCCGCCGGCCGTGGCCCAGGAGTGGGTGACCGTCGCGCCGCCGGCGACCGTGAAGGTCCAGGGCCCGCCGGTGATGAAGTGGTTCGCCGTGACGGTGATCACCGCGGAGGCGGTGCCGGTGTTGGTCATCGTCAGCACCAGCGCGTTGTTCGCCGTGTCGTAGCCCGGCTTCACTTCCAGGTGCGGCAGCGCGGCGTTGCTGATGGTGGTCAGGTCGCCGACGAACGTGCGCAGGAAACCGTTGGGGCCGTGCACGTCGAGCGAGTACTTGCCGGCGCTGACGCTCTGCGCGCTCCAGTAGTCCGAGGACGTCGAGTTCGGCGAGATGAGGTACTGCCAGTTCGCGAAGGTCCGGTAGGCCGTTGTGTAGGCCTGGAGCGGGACGGCCTGCGCGCCGGCGTTGGAGAAGTCCGTCCAGAACCGGCCGGCGGCCAGGTCGTAGCGGCCGGTGACGTTCGGCTGGTAGCGGGTGGCACGCTGGCCCTTCGTGCCCGCCTCCTGCGTCGGCATGCTCTGCGTGGCCGGCGGGGTCGGGGCGGGCAGCGTCGAGCACTGGTTGTTCGCCGCGGTCACCAGCGGGCCGGTGGCCGGCAGCGTCGGGAAGGTGGTGGTCGAGGTCGCGAAGTTCAGCGCGGTGGTCAGGTCGCCGCAGACCGCGCGCCGCCACGCCGAGATGTTCGGCTCCTGCACACCGGTCCAGGTCTCGATCAGCCGGATGGTGGAGGTGTGGTCGTAGATCGTGGAGTCCACCCAGCCGCCCTGCGACCAGGGGGAGATCACCAGCTGCGGGACCCGCACGCCGAGCCCGATCGGCAGGCCGCTGACGAACTCGTCGGCGGTGCCGGCCGGCGGGGTCGGCGCGATGACGTGGTCGAAGAAGCCGTCGTTCTCGTCGTAGTTGAGGATGAAGACGGTCTTGGACCACACGTCCAGGTTCGACGCCAGCGCGGTGAGCATCTTCGAGACGTAGTCCGCGCCGAGCGCCGGGGCGTAGTTCGGGTGCTCGGACTTGCCGGCCGGCGCGACGATCCAGGAGACCTGCGGCAGGGTGCCGTTGGTGACGTCGGCCTGGAACTCCGCGACCGAGTCCGTGGACTTCACCATGCCGCGCTGGTAGAGCGGGCTGCTGGTCGCGGCGTTCTTGTACTGGTTGAACCAGGCCAGCGCGTTGTCGTCGTAGTTGTCGGTCTCCTGGTACACCTTCCACGTGACCCCGGCGGCCTGGAGGCGCTCGGGGTAGGTGGTCCAGGTGTACCCGGCCTCTGAGTTGTCGGTGACCGGACCGCCGCCGGTGCCGTTGGGGTCGATCATCCCGGTCCACATGTACAGCCGGTTCGGGTTGGTCGGGCCCATGACGGAGCAGTGGTAGCCGTCGCAGATGGTGAAGGCGTCGGCGAGGGCGTACTGGAACGGGATGTCGGCCCGCGTGTAGTAGCCCATGGTGTCGACGCCCTTGGCGGCTACCCAGCCGTTGTAGGAGCCGTTGGCCCAGGCGTTGTGCATACCGCCCCAGGAATGATCAAGATCCGGGACGCATTGTGCGCTGGTGGTCGCGGTGTTCAGGTGCCACGGCAGGATGGTCTTGCTGCCGTTGGGCTGGGTGGACACCGAGGTGCCGTTCTGGAACACGTACGGCACTGTGTCGCCGAAGCCCCGGACCCCGGCGAGGGTGCCGAAGTAGTGGTCGAAGCTGCGGTTCTCCTGCATCAGGATCACGATGTGGCCGACGTCGCTGAGCGATCCGCTCAGGCCCGCCGTAGCGGCCATGGCGGTGCGCAGCGTCTCCGGCAGGAAGGCGGCACCGGCCGCCGCCGCCGCGGAAGCGGACAGGAACTTGCGTCTGGACAGGGGAGACATCTCACTCCAGGCGTGTGGGAGAGATCGGGTGAGGGTGGCTGCTCGCGAGATGCCCTGTGAATGTAGGTGCGCATCGCAGTGCTTGTAAATGCGCGATCTGCGGCTTAACGGTAAAATCCAAGCGTCGGCGGAGGAGACTCCAAGGGAACGCCCGCCGGCCCCGGGATGCATCATCGCTACGGCTGTGGCCAGCGCGTCAACAATCGGTAAGGGCCGGATTCGGCTATAGCCGCCATGGCGAAATCAGGGGACGTCCACGATGCCCGGATCCGACCCGGGATGGCGGTTTGGGCGCCGGCGGCCGGGCGGGCGATCATGGGCGCGTGAGTTCCCCACAGCCGCCCTCCGACGCCGGGCACGAGCCGGGGCCCCACCCCGTCGGGCCTCACCACCTCGGACCCCATCACGTCGGGCCTCATCACGCCTGGCACCACGAGGTCCCGCCCGAGGGCGAGGGCAGCAGTGTCGAGGCCCCGGCTCCGGCCGCGCCGGCTTCCGGGCCGGGCACAGGGCGGGTGGTGGCGGTCATCGCCGCCGGCGGGTTCCTCGGCGGGCCGACGCGCTACCTTCTCGGCCAGGCGTTCCCGACCGCGCAGCACACGTTCCCGGCGACGACGTTCGTCATCAACGTGACCGGGGCGTTCGTCCTGGCGGTGCTGCTGGTGTGCGTGATCGAGGTGTGGCCGCCGACGCACTATGTGCGGCCCTTCGGCGCGGTCGGCTTCCTCGGCGCTTATACGACGTTCTCCACGTGGATGGTCGACACGGACCGGTTCCTGGCCGCGGGACGCTATGGCCTGGCCGCGCTGGACGTCTTCGGCAGCCTGTTCTCCGGGCTGGCCGCCACGGCGCTCGGCATCTTCCTGGCGCGCGCGGCGCTCGTCAGGCGTTCCCCTGGATGGTCCCGCGCATGACTCTGCTAGGCGTAGCCATCGCTTCCGCTATAGGGGCGCCCGCGCGGTACCTCGTGGACAGGCTCGTGGCGTCCCGGAACCGGGGTGCGTTCCCGTGGGGCACGCTCGTGATCAACGTCACGGGCGCGTTCGTCCTGGGGGTGCTGGTGGGTATGGGTGCTCATCATGGGCTGTCCAAGCAGGCGGTGGCCATCCTGGGTACCGGCCTCTGTGGCGCCTATACGACGTTCTCGACATTCAGTGTCGAGACCGTGAGGCTGGTGGAAGAACGGGCGTTCGGGAAGGCCGTCCTGAACGTCGGCGTGAGCCTGGCGGCCGGGCTGCTCGCGGGTGCGGCCGGATTGGGGTTGGCGCAGTGAGGGTACGGAACGAGACGGCGATCCAGCAGGTGGTGCAGGAGGCTTGTACCCTCCTCGGGGCCGGCCGCGCGATCCTGCTCCAGGTGGCGCATCCCAAAGTGGCACAGGGAGTGGCCGAGCACAGTCGGTTCGCGGAGAAGCCCCTTAAGCGGCTGCGCGGGACGTTGGACTACGTCTATGCGATCACGCTTGGGACACCCGAGGAGTCCGCGGCGATCGCCGGCACCGTCAACCGGATACATACGTATGTCAAAGGCGCGGGCTACTCCGCGAACGATCCGGAACTCCAGCTCTGGGTCGCTGCGACGCTCTATAGGAACGCGCTCCATCTATACGAATCCGCGCTCGGGCCGATGTCTGCCGAGATGCGGGAGGAGTTCTTTCGCGAGGCCTCGGTGTTCAGCACGCTGCTCGGCTGCCCTGAGGACATGTGGCCGTCCTCGGCGACGGAGTTCGAGGAGTACTGGGATCGCGAGGTGGCGACACTAGTGATCTCCGAGGAGGCCAAGCGGATCTGCCGTGATCTGCTCTACAACCGAGCGCTTCCGTGGTACTTGCGTCCGCTGCAACCGTTGAACCGGTTCGTCACTACAGGCCTGTTGCCAGAGCGCATGCGGGATGAGTTCGGGCTGGTCTGGGACCCGCGCCGCGAGCGGGTGTTCCGCTTCGGGGCGCGGGTGGCGCGTTCGACGTACCCCAGGATTCCCCGGCGAGTACGTGACCTGCCTGTGACGCTCTATATGCGGTACTTCCGTAGGCGGTTCCGCGCCTACGCCTGAAGACCCTCTCCGCTAGCTCTCTGTCTGCACATACATCTCATCGATCACGTCGGCGTACCGGTCGACGATCACCCGGCGCCGCAGGCTCAGCTTCGGCGTCACCTCGCCGGTGTCCGGGGTCCAGGGCCCGGGGATGATCGTGTACTTCTTCACCTGCTCGGGCCGGGCCAGCTTGGCGTTGGCCGTCGCCACCGCCTGGTCCACCGCGGCCCGGGCTTCGGGGGAGTGCGCCGCGTCGCCCGGGAACACGTCCGGGTCCAGGACGATCAAGGCCGTGACGTAGGGGCGGCGGTCGCCGATCGCGGCGGCGAAGCCGACGGCCGGGTGCGCGGTCAGGTGGCTCTCGATCAGCGTCGGCGGGATGTTCTTGCCGCCGGAGGTGATGATCAGCTCCTTCTTGCGGTCGGTGACGGTCAGGAAGCCGTCCTCGTCCAGGGTTCCGACGTCGCCGGTGGCCAGCCAGCCCCCGTCGTCCAGCGGGGACTGCACGCTGCCGTCCGGTTGGAGGTAGCCGGCCAGCAGGATCGGGCCGCGGACGAACACCTCGCCGTCGTCGGCGATCCTCACCTCGATGCCCGGGATCGGCGGGCCGACCGTGCCGGCCCGGTTCGCCACCGGCGTGCACACGGTGGCCGCGCCGCTGGTCTCGGACATGCCCCAGAGCTCCATCAGCGGGATGCCCAGGCCGTTCAGGAAGCGCAGCGTCTCCACCGAGATCGGGGCCGCCCCACTGGTGGCCCGGGTGAGCCGGTCCAGGCCGAGCAGCGAGCGGGCCGGGGCCAGCACGGTGCGGTCGGCCTCGGCGACGGCCCGCGCCAACTCCTCCGGCACCTGCTTGCCCGCCGTGGCCAGGTCGAAGGCCTCCACGGCGAGCGCGTGCGCCTTCTCGAACGCCGCACGCCGCGCTGGATCGGCAGCCTTCACCAGGCCCTGGACGCCCGCGACCAGCTTCTCCCAGATGCGCGGCACACCGAACAGCGATTCCGGCCGGACCCGGCCGAGCGCGCCGATCACCTGGCGCGGATCCGGGCAGAGGTGGACGTGCGCGATCTTCACGACGGAGCCGTAGAGGCTGAGTTCGCGCTCGGCGATGTGGGCCAGCGGCAGGTAGGCCAGGGCGTTGGGGAAGTCGTCGATGGGGTGGATCGCGTTGACGGCCTCCGCCTCGTACAGGACGTTGAGATGGGTCAGCACGACGCCCTTGGGATCGCCGGTGGTGCCGGAGGTGTACATCATGCCGACCGGGTCCTGCGGCCGGATCTGCCGCCAGCGCTGCTCGAACAGGCTCCGGTTGTCCGCCAGCCGCTCCCGCCCGATGGCCACCACCGCGCTGTAAGGCAGGAACTGCTTGCCGTGCGCGGCCTCGCCGACGACGACGCAGTCGGCCTCCTCGACCACGATGACGTGCCGCAACTCCGGCAGATCGGCCAGCACCGGCTGCCACCGCTCGATCTCGTGCCGGCCCTCCAGCACCACGATCGGCGCGGCGCTGTGCGCGGCGACGTAACCGATCTGCTCGGTGGACAGCGTGTCGTAGGCGGTGCACGGGATGGCGCGCGCGTGCTGGGCACCGTAGTCGGCGACCCAGTGCTCGGGCCGACTGGACATCATGGTCAGCATCCGATCCCCGGGCTCCAACCCCAGCGCGACCAGCCCCTCACTGAACTCCGCGGCCCGCTCCCGCAACTCAGCCCAAGTCAAGGTACTGGTATGCCCCTCGGCATCCGGAGCCCCGGTGAGCGCCGGCCGATCCCCGTACTCGGTGGCATTGCGTTCCATCAACCCGGGCACGGTCTGCCCCGCGATCGCAGCGAGGAAGGGCTGGGCAGCGGCGTTGTCCACGGAACCGGTCACGAAAAGCCTCCAGCGTCGGCATCGTTTCGGCAAACACTAAAACCGCCCAAGGCCCCACGGAAGAGCCCTGACTGGGCCGAACGAGTGCACACCCCCTTCGAACCCTTGTGCCCGATTCACGAAGAATGCCACCATAGTTCCACCAGGATCCCAGGGGGCAGGCGATCACCGGCCATAAGCAGGACCCGCACAGCACACATCCAGGGGGATGCACCGATGATGAACGAAACCACCGTCACCGTGGTCGGCATGATCTGCAGCGAAATCCGCTACAC
>NZ_JAAFZA010000676.1 GCF_015356865.1 Catenulispora pinisilvae | reverse complement strand
CTGACACCGGCTGGATTGATCGGGTTCGGGCTGAGGGCCGGTTGGTTTCGCACCGCAACGCCGCGGTGGCGTTGGCCGCCGCCGCGATCGACGCCTACGAGGACGAGGAACAGGTGGAGCGGGCCCGTCTGTTGGCTACTGCCTCTGGTGGGCGTCCGCAGGTGCAGCATGAGTCGGGTCGGCCGTTGGATTTGAAGTTGCGTGGTGTGGGTTACCGGGTGCGGGTGGCGCAGGTCGGCGCGTCCCGGTTCCGGG
>NZ_JAAFZA010000675.1 GCF_015356865.1 Catenulispora pinisilvae | reverse complement strand
TCCGCCAGCGGCAACCGCCCCCTGGTGGTCCTGGCCAACCTCTCAGGATTCGACGGCTCCCCAGAATCAATGCGCAAACTCCAGCTGGAATACGGCGCCGAAATCGGCCGCGCCATCGTCAACTTCGCCGGCCCCATCATCTTCTGCGTCATCTCCCGCTACCACGGCGGCGCCTTCGTCGTCTTCTCCAAAGCCCTCAACCCCAACATGACCGTCCTAGCCCTGGAAGGCTCCTTCGCCTCCGTCCTAGGCGGC
>NZ_JAAFZA010000674.1 GCF_015356865.1 Catenulispora pinisilvae | reverse complement strand
CCAGGCGCCAACCCCCCGACGCCGGGACCAGAACCACCGCAGCGCCCGCACCCAAGCCGGGCACGGCTGAGCCGACCACACACGTTGTGAAAAAACGGCCGGTTTTCGTCCGCCCTGCCACGCGACCACACCTTGCGTACACAAGCCGGCGGACGAAAACAGGCGGTTTTTTCACAACGCCCTTAACCCCGTACGTGACCGGCGGCCTCCGTGCCCGACTCTCGCCCAACCCGCAACCACACCACCAACACGGCA
>NZ_JAAFZA010000673.1 GCF_015356865.1 Catenulispora pinisilvae | reverse complement strand
GGTTCGCCGAGTTGGTCAGGCGGCTCGGTGATACTCGTAGATGTTGGTGGCGGGGACCTGTCGGCGGCGGATCCGTCCCTCGATCGGGATGACTTCCGCGATGTCGGCGTCCGGAGGGGTCTGGTCCAGGGCCTGATGGGGCCGATGCCCGTTGAAGTGGTCTTCGTAGGCCGCGAGGACCTCGCGTGCGTGGGCCTCGCCGAACAGCATGACGTTATCGGTGCAGTCGTACCGTGCTCCGCGGATCCACCGCTC
>NZ_JAAFZA010000672.1 GCF_015356865.1 Catenulispora pinisilvae | reverse complement strand
CGGCCTCGGCTTCGCCTTCACCCCCGCTGAACAACCACTGCGCACCCCGGACCGCCTCACCGCCGCCCTCGGCCACTAGATCAAGTCAGCGTGTTAATGAAATGCGCCCCCCCTGTGGCCGGTTCTTCACATCCATGCGAATAGAAACGCGCTCGGGCGTGTCGCCGCAGCCGGCACCCGGGATCTTCTCCACCACTGCGGTGGACCCGGTCTCCGAGCCGCGCCCGCCGACCCAGGATGCGCGGTTTCGGGACT
>NZ_JAAFZA010000671.1 GCF_015356865.1 Catenulispora pinisilvae | reverse complement strand
GCGTCCGCGACGCCCCGGCCGCGGTGATCGCCGCCGGGTTCGACGAGGCCGCCCGCCGCGACCCCGAACACCGCCGCCCCTGGATCGTCCTGATCGACGGCCACTACCAGCAGTTGCGTCTGGTCCGCGCCGAGGCCGCCCGCCGCCAGGTGAAAGTCACCATCATCTGCGACTTCATCCATGTCCTGGAATACCTGTGGAGGGCCGGATGGTGCTTCTTCACCGAAGGCGACACGGCCATCGAAGACTGGATCG
>NZ_JAAFZA010000670.1 GCF_015356865.1 Catenulispora pinisilvae | reverse complement strand
TGGCCCACTCCATCGGCGCCACCGTCGACATCCACGACCAACCAACACCAGCCACAACCTAAACCCGACCACCAACTTGACCTGCAACGTCACCACACTTACGTCTCAGCCGGAGAAATACAAAACGCAGGGACCGAGGACACCGGTTGGTTGGTGCGGCTGCCGGTGAGGGTGTGGCGGCGGGGTCGCAGGTCAGCTAGTCGAGAACATGCCCGAGTGCGGTCCGGTGCCCGGCATCCGGTATCCGGTATGCCT
>NZ_JAAFZA010000669.1 GCF_015356865.1 Catenulispora pinisilvae | reverse complement strand
TTGAGTCGCAGAGACCAGCGAGAAGCGACTGTTTACTAAAAACACAGGTCCGTGCGAAGTCGCAAGACGATGTATACGGACTGACGCCTGCCCGGTGCTGGAACGTTAAGGGGACCGGTTAGACCGCGAGGTCGAAGCTGAGAACTTAAGCGCCAGTAAACGGCGGTGGTAACTATAACCATCCTAAGGTAGCGAAATTCCTTGTCGGGTAAGTTCCGACCTGCACGAATGGCGTAACGACTTCTCGACTGTCTC
>NZ_JAAFZA010000067.1 GCF_015356865.1 Catenulispora pinisilvae | reverse complement strand
CCCGTGCCCCACGCCCCCATCCTCCGCTCCGGCCATGTCACCCGGCCCGCCGCCCATCATCCGCATCATGGCCATCCCGCCGGTCCGCACGAACCGCACCACCAACACCGCTGCCAGTGCCAGGAACGCGATGTTCAGCCACGAGGTGTAGTTCCACTTCACGCCGTCGTCCATCACCGTCATCGCGCCTCGGCCCGGGACCCATCCGAACGCGTCGAACAGTAGCTCCACGACGTAGCCGGCGCCGGCCATCGCGATGAAGAACGTCCACAGCAGGAACCAGGCCATGCGTTGGCCGTAGTACTTCTTGTAGATGTTCAGGATCGGCAAGATGATCAGGTCCGCGAAGATGAAGGCCGTCACTCCGCCGAAGCTGATGCCGCCCTTCCACAGCACCAGGGCCAGCGGTACGTTGCCGATCGAGCAGACGAAGCTGATCACTGCCACCAGTGGTCCGATCAGCGGTCCCCAGACCCCGGCCAGCAGCGGATGCCCGGCCAGGAAGAAGTGCCGCCAGAACGAGTCCGGTACCCATGCGGCGATCGCTCCGGCGATGAACAGTCCGATCACCAGGTCGCGCAGGATTGCCGCCCACTCCATCACGAACACGTGCGACACCGATGTGAACCCGGCGCGCGACAGCAGCCGCTTCAGGAATGAGCCCTCGCCGGTCACCGACATGTCCATCGCGGCGTGGCCCTCCATCGAGCCCGCGATCCCGCGGTCGGCCTGTTCGCGGGCCTCGCGGAGCAGGGCCGGCTTCAGGAACCGCCGGAACAGTAGCGCCAGCACCACGATCATGATCGGGCCGCCGATGAACTCCGCGAGTGTGAACTGCCAGCCCAGTAGGAGCCACAGGATCACGCCGAGTTCCAGCACCAGGTTCGTGGAGCCGATCTCGAACGCCATCGCCGCGGTGAAGTTCGCTCCTTTGCGGAACAGGGAGCGGGCCAGCGCCACCGCCGCGTAGGAACACGAGGACGAGGCCGCGCCCAGCAGCGAGGCCACCGCGAGCGTGCGCGGGCGGTCGTCACCCAGTAGGCGGACGATCGTCGACTTGCGCACCACGGCCTGGATGATCGCCGAGAGGGTGAAGCCCAGGATCAGCGCCCAGGTGATCTCCCAGGTCATCGAGCCTGTGATGGTCAACGCGTGCGTGATCGCACCCACTGTCTCCGCCTCTCGTCGGTGGGGTTACCCTATACCGGTAGCTGGTATCGGGTTCGGGAGGAATGATGGCCGGAAGGGTCGGGAGACGGCACGTCGTGCTGCTGTTCTCGGTGCTCGCCGGGCTGTTCCTCATGCACGGGCTCAGCGCCGGCGGGGTCGGTGGGGTCGGCGGTTGTCATGGCCTGGCGAGCGAGATGGTCATGGCGGACCCGGCGATGTCGCCCGCGGCTACCAGCCACACGAGTGCGGGTGCGAGTGCGAGTGTCGAGGTCCGTGACCCGCAGCCGATCTCCGATCACCCGCAGGTCGGCGAAAGCTGCATCCCGCTGCGCCCCGAGGGGCTGTCCGGGCTGTTCCTGGCGCTGTTCCTCATCGTCATAACGCTCTGGCGGCCCCGGCTCCCGCGCTCGGCGCGCCAGATCCGCCCGCACTGGCCGCACGGCCCGCCCCGGTCTGGCGCCCAGATCCTTCGCACGCTGAACATCTCCCGGACGTGATGCGGCGGCTTCGTCCGCTGTCAGTTCACGTACTCACCGGAAGGCTTCATTCTCATGCGTTCGATCAAGCGCGCCCGCACGCTGGCGCTCGTTCCGGCCCTCGCCGGAATCCTCCTGCTGGCCGCCTGCGGTGGCTCCTCTTCCGCTCACTCCTCGTCCTCCCACTCGTCGATGGCGGGTATGAACATGAATTCCTCAACACACAGCACGGACCACAGCACGGACCACAGCACGGACGACAGCGACGAGCCCATGTACATGGGCGACGGCCTGGCCGGCACGGGCCAGGGCTACACCTTCGCCCCGGCCGCAGACTCGGTCGCGACCCCGGGCTTCGTCTTCCGGATCCTCGGCCCCGACGGCAAGCCGGTCACCGGCTTCGAGCCCGAGCAGACCAAGCTCATGCATTTCTACCTGATCCGCTCGGACCTGTCGGGCTTCCAGCACGTGCACCCGACGATGGCCGCCGACGGCACGTGGACCGCCCCGACCAAGGCCGCCGGGCCCGGCACGTACCGGGTCTACGCGCAGTTCATCGCCAAGGGGTCCGACGGCGCCGCGGTGCCGCTGGTGCTGTCCGAGCAGGTGACGTCGGCGGGGTCGGCGCCGGACCGGCCGGTGCCGGCCGCGGGCCTGTCGACCACGGTCGACGGCTACACCGTCACCGTCGACTCCTCGCAGCTCACGGCCGGGATGGGGATGCCGCTGAAGGTGTCGTTCAGCAAGGACGGCAAGCCGGTGACCGACCTGGAGCCGTATCTGGCGACCTATGCGCACCTGTCCGGATTCCATGCCGGAGACCTGGCGATGGCGCACCTGCATCCGCAGGGCGTGGTCGCGACCACCGCGACCGGGGGTCCGGACCTGACCTTCGAGGCGACGCTGCCGGAGGCCGGGCAGTGGCGGATGTACCTCCAGTTCCAGACCGGCGGCACGCTGCACACCGCGGCGGTGACCCTGGACGTCCGCTGACAGTGTGCCTGCCGGTGCCTGCCGATGCGTCCCGGTCGCGGCTGTGAGGGAGATCACAGCCGCGACCCCCGGAGTCAATACCCTAGGGGGGTACAGTGTCAGTCATGATCGAGCTGAAGGAGACTTCCGTGACCCCCTTGTCCGAGAACCTGACCACCGCCGTCTACACCGTCACCGGGATGACCTGCGGCCACTGCGTCAAGTCCGTGACGGAGGAAGTCAGCGCGATCGACGGGGTACAGAACGTGGACGTCGTCCTCGAGACCGGCAAGGTCACCGTCACCAGCGTCGCACCGCTGACGGCCGGGGCCATCGAGGCCGCGGTCGACGAGGCCGGTTACACGCTCGTCCACTGATCCCGGCGGCACGCCCGCCGGGATCGTCCGGAGACCCCTGAAACGCACCGTGCGTGTCAGGGGTCTTCTCCATTGGTCATCAGCCCTCTACACTCCCGCAGCAGTTGCGAGGTGTGGGATGAAGATCGTCGTGTTGACCAAGCACGTCCCGCAGGCGATAGGGGAGGTGTCCTTCGGGCCGGATCTGACGGTGGACCGGTCGGCGGTGCGCTGCCGGCTGCAAGACGCCGACGAATACGCGGTCGAGCAGGCCGCGCGCATCGCCTGCCGTCGTCTCGACGTGCAGGTGACCGCGCTGACCATGGGCCCGTCGGGTGCGTCCGCGGCGCTGCGCACAGCCCTGGCCCGCGGCGCCGACGAAGGCGTGCACATCCTCGACGACGCCCTGCACGGCTGCGACGCCCCGGCCACCTCCCTGGTGCTGGCCGCCGCCTGCCGCCGCCTCGGTTTCGACGTGGTCCTGTGCGGCACCGCCTCCACGGACAGCGCGATGTCCGTCATCCCCGCGATGCTCGCCGAGCGCCTCGGCGTCCCGGCCCTGTGCCGCTGCGACACCCTGCGCACCGACGAGGACCTGCTCCACGCCACCCGCGACGACGGCGCCGGCGTCGGCACCGAGAACCTGACGGCCGCGATGCCCGCGGTGGTCTCGGTCACCGACCGCAGCGGCGAACCCCGCTACCCCCGTTTCGAAGCCATAGCGGACGCGCGCCAGAAACTGGTCCGCACGTGGTCCCTCGCGGATCTGGGTATTGAGACGACGCACGTCGGCCTCGCCGCCGCCGCGACGAAGGTCGGCAAGGTCACCCGCGCCGAGACGCCACCCGCGACCGCGACCGTGACCGAGGATCCGCAGACCGCGGCGGTCCGGATCGCCGATTTCCTGACCCAGCAACAGTTCCTCTAAGGCCCGGAGCACAACAGACATCACGGCAAGGAGGCCGGATGGCGAAAGTGTTGACGCTCGTCGAACGCGACGCGCGCGAGGGAACGGTGCGAAGGTCGGCGTGCGCGCTGCTGACGCTGGCCCGCCGGCTCGGGGAGCCGGTGGCGGTGGTGGGCGGCGCGCCGCCGAGCGGCGAGGTGATCAAGGAGCTGAGTCGCCACGGCGCGACAGAGATCTGGTGCCTGGCCGATACAGATCAAGCTCCGCGTGCCACCGATACCGATCTGCTGGCCGCCCTCGCGCAGCGCCTCAACCCTGCGGCGATCCTCATCGCGTCCACTTCCGGCGGCCAGGAAACCGCCGCCCGCCTGGCGATCCGCCTGGACTCCGGCATCATCACCGACGCCGTCGACCTCCATCCCGGCCCCGGCGGCGAAGCCGTCGCCGTCCAGCGCTGCCTCGCCGGTTCCTACCTCGTCGAGTCGACCATCATCCGCGGCGTCCCGGTCATCACCGTCCGCCCCGAGGCCGCGCTGCCCGAACCGCATCCGGCCGAAGCCGCGCTCCACACCATCGCCGTGGAGCCCTCGCCGCATCGCGCGCCCCGCGTAGTCGCCATCCCCGAGCCCCGCGCCGCGTGCCCCACCCTCGATCACGCCGACATCGTCGTGGCCGGCGGGCGGGGTGTCGGCTCCCGGGCGGCCTTCGCCGTCCTCGCCGATGTCGCCGAAGCCCTCGGTGCGGCCGTCGCCGGGTCCCACACCGCCGCCGAGCTCGGTTGGGTGCCGTCGGAGGCGCGCGTCGGCCTGAACGGCAAGACCGTGCACCCGCGCCTCTACCTCGCCTGCGGGGTCTCCGGCTCGGTGCGGCACCGGGCCGGGATGCAGGGGGCCAAGACGGTCATCGCGATCGGCGACGATCCGGCCGCCCCGATCTTCAAGCTCGCCGAGCTCGGGGTGGTCGGCGACGCCCAGACGATTCTCCCGGCGCTGCTGGCCGAGATAAGAGCTCGAAGACGACCGCACGATCCTGATCCCGATCCCGATCCTCGCTAGTGGCACCACCTTCCCCTCGCACTGAACGGAGGCCCCTGTGGCTGTACGACTCATCATCGGCTTGGCGATCACGCTCACGGCGCTCGCGTTGGCCGGACGCCGGGTGCTGATGCTCTATCGCCTGGGCCGCACGATGCAGCCGGCCGAGCCGGGGCGCGTTGACGAGCCGGGCGTCCGGCTGTGGGCGGTCGTGACCGAGGTCTTCGGCCAGCGCAAGCTGCTGAAGTGGTCCGCCCCCGGCGCCGCGCACTTCGCCGTCTTCTGGGGCTTCGTCATCCTCGGCGCCACCATCGTCGAGGGCTTCGGGGCGCTGTTCGACCGGGACTTCCACATCCCGCTGATCGGCACCGACGCCTGGCTGGGCTTCGGCGAGGACTTCTTCATCGTCGCGGTCCTGGCCGGACTGCTGGGCTTCACGGTCATCCGGCTGAGACAGGACCCTGAGAAGCGCGGCCGCAAGTCCCGCTTCTTCGGCTCCCACACCACCGCCGCGTGGGTCGTGCTCTTCATGATCTTCAACGTCATGTGGACCCTGCTGCTCTACCGGGGCGCGCAGATCAACACCGGCAACTTCCCGTTCCCGCACGGCGCGTTCGCCAGCCAGGCCGCCGGCCACCTGCTGCACGGCGCCGGCAAAACCGGCAACGACGTCTTGGAGACCGTCGGCCTGCTCGCCTCGCTCGGCGTGGTGCTGAGCTTCCTGGTCCTGGTCGTGCATTCCAAGCACCTGCACATCTTCCTGGCCCCGTTCAACATCGCCCTGTCCCGCCGCCCCCGCGCGCTCGGCCCGCTGCTCCCGGTCTACTCCGACGGCAAGGCCGTGGACTTCGAGGACCCGGGCGAGGACGACAAGATCGGCCGCGGCGCGATCGAGGACTTCACCTGGAAGGGCCTGCTGGACCTCGCCACCTGCACCGAGTGCGGACGCTGCCAGTCCCAGTGCCCGGCCTGGAACACCGAGAAGCCGCTGAGCCCGAAGCTGCTCATCATGGCCCTGCGCGACCACGCGCTGGCCAAGGCACCGTATCTGCTGGCCGAGGGCGACGAGGCCAAGGCCGCCCTGGAGACCAGCGCCGTCGACGTCTTCAAGGAGGCGCAGCGCCCGCTGGTCGGCGGCGAGGACGTCAACGGCGTCATCGATCCCGACATCCTGTGGTCCTGCGTCACCTGCGGCGCCTGCGTCGAGCAGTGCCCGGTGGACATCGAGCACGTGGACCACATCGTCGACATGCGCCGCTACCAGGTCCTCATCGAGGCCGAGTTCCCGCGCGAGGCCGGCACGATGCTCCGCAACCTGGAGAAGAACGGCGACCCGTGGGGCCGCGGCGCGAAGGCCCGCCTGGAATGGACGCAGGGCCTGCCCTTCGAAGTCCGCGTCCTCGGCGCGGGAGGCGAGGAGCGCATCCCCGACGACGTCGAATACCTCTTCTGGGTCGGCTGCGCGGGCTCGCTCGACGACAATGCGAAGAAGACCTCCCGCAACGTGGCAGAGCTCCTGCACGAGGCCGGCGTCGAGTTCATGATCCTGGGCTCGGGCGAGACCTGCACCGGCGACGCCGCCCGCCGCCTGGGCCAGGAGTTCCTGTTCCACGAACTGGCGACGCAGAACGTGGAGACGCTCAACAGCGCCGGGGCCAAGAAGATCGTCGTGACCTGCGCGCACTGCTTCAACACCCTGGCCAACGAATACCCGCAACTCGGCGGCGACTACGAGGTCGTGCACCACACCGAGCTGCTCGCCAAGCTGATCAAGGACGGCCGGATCAAGCCGGTCGGCGAGGTGGACGTCAACGTCACCTACCACGACCCCTGCTACCTCGGCCGACACAACCGGGTCTTCGACGCCCCGCGGGACATCCTCGGCGCGGTGCCCGGCGTGAAGCTGAACGAGATGCCGCGCAACCGCGAGAAGTCGTTCTGCTGCGGGGCCGGGGGCGCACGGATGTGGATGGAGGAGACGATCGGCTCGCGGATCAACGAGACCCGGACCGACGAGGCGCTGGGGACCTCGCCGGATCTGGTGACCGCGGCGTGCCCGTACTGCATCGTGATGCTCACCGACGGCGTGGCCACCCGTAAACAGCAGGGGAAGGCCGACGACGCGGTGCGGGTCGCGGACGTCTCGGAGGTGCTGCTGCGATCGGTGCGCAAACCCGGCGCGGAGGCGGCGCGCGAGCCCGACGGGGAGACGACGGCGCGCGAGCCCGGCGGCGAGGCGGCTACGAAGCCGTGACCTCTCGCAGCACGCTGATCAACGCGTCCGGCCGCTCCCGCACCGGCGACAGCTCCACGAAGTAGGTCCGCACGCCCAGGACCGACCCGCCGCCGTCGGCCGCATGGTCCCCGACCATGACGGCCGACGCCGGGTCCACGCCGAGGGCGTCGCAGGCCAGCTGGAAGATCCTCGGGTCCGGCTTCACCATGGCGACCTCGTAGCTCAGCACGACCGCGTCCAGCAGGTCCAGCAGCCCGGCGTGCTTGAGATGCGGGCGGATGTCGAAGGAGATGTTGCTGATCACCGCGGTCGCCAGGCCCCGGTCCTTGGCCTCGCGCACCGTCTCCAACGCGTCCGGATACGGCTCCCACGCCTCGGCGGCGTTGCTGCGCTCGTAGAGCGGCTCGACCAGTTCCTCCCACGGCCACCCGGACTCGCGGATCAGGCCGGTGTAGCAGGCGCGGTGGTGCGGCTCGTCCAGGTCGCGGGCCTCATACAGCTCCGCGAGATGGTCCGGGACGTGCTGGGGATAGGCGCCGTACCAGGCTCCGGCCTCGGTGAGGCGGTCGGCCCAGTGCGCCACCTCGCCGTCGTCCAAGGCGAGCCCGGCCCCGTCGGTGATGGCGCGGACCCAGCTCTCCGCCGACTCGAAGCGCATCAGGGTGCCGGAGAAGTCGAAGAGCATCGCTTGGGGGTGGCTCATACCCAAGACTGTAGAGGACTCCTTACCGCAGCAGCGCGTCGATCCACTCGCCGACCGCCGCCACCAGCGCGTCCAGGACCGGGGGATCAGCCTTCTTGACGGTGAAGGCGTGGTTGCCGGCCGGCAGACCGACGAGCTGATGCGTCGGCGGCAACCGCGGGAACTCGGACGCGGTTCCGAAGGTGTCGCCGGCGCCTTGGACGACCAGCGTCGGCAGGCCCGTGTCGAGCAGTTCCTCGGCGCGCGACTTCTCGGGCTTGCCCGGCGGATGCAGCGGGAAGGCGAGCGCGACCACGCCGGCCGCGCCAGTGTCGAGCCCGGTCCGGCAGGCCACCCGGGCCCCGGCACTTCGTCCGCCGACCAGGAACGGCGTCTTACGGGCCCGCTTGCGCAGCGCCTCGGCGACCGGGATCCACCCCGCGTCGAGCGTCTTCGGCGCCGGCGCGATCTTCCTGCCCGCGACCCGCCACGGCTGCTCGACCAGCACCGCCTCGACGCCGTCCGCCGGCAGCGCCGCGGCCAGCGCCTGGAGATCCGCGGCCGCCACGCCGCCGCCCGCGCCGTGCCCGAGCGCGAGGACCGCGCGGCGCCTGGTGCCGGCCGGGGCCGGGAAGCGGGTGAGGCGGGCGTCGCCGACCGGGGTGGTGATCAGTTCCTGCACGGGTCGAGGGTAGTGCGCGCTCGGCGGCGCGGCCGGCGCGACGCGCGGCGCGTCCGGCACCCTCAGCGTGAGACACCAGTCACACCCTCACCTCACGACCCGCACGTATCGGCTAAGAGTCCACTTGTCACCAGGCGTGCCATCCGTCCCGGCGGTTAGAGTCGGAGCCATGAGCACGCATTTCGATGTCGTCGTCCTGGGCGCCGGGCCGGGCGGGTACACAGCGGCGATCCGCGCGACGCAGCTGGGCAAGAGTGTGGCCGTCGTGGAGGAGCGCTACTGGGGCGGTATCTGCCTCAACGTCGGGTGCATCCCCTCCAAGGCGCTGCTGCGCAACGCGGAGCTGGCGCACACCGTCCAGCACGAGGCCCAGACCTTCGGGATCTCCTCGAACGGGCCGATCACCTTCGACTACGGCGCCGCCTTCGAGCGCAGCCGGCAGGTCGCCGACGGCCGGGTCAAGGGCGTCCACTACCTGATGCGCAAGAACAAGATCCCCGAGTACGACGGCCGGGGCACGTTCCTGGACCAGCACACCCTCAGCGTGGCGAAGTCCGACGGGACCGCCGAGACGCTGACCTTCGACCACTGCGTCATCGCCACCGGCGCGCACACCCGGCTGCTGCCCGGCACCCAGCTGTCCCAGCGCGTGGTCACCTTCGAAGAGCAGATCCTGTCCGCCGCCCTGCCGGAGAGCATCGTCATCGCCGGGGCCGGGGCGATCGGCGTCGAGTTCGGCTACGTGCTCAACAGCTACGGCGTCAAGGTCACCATCGTGGAGTTCCTGGACCGCATGGTCCCGCTGGAGGACGTCGAGGTCTCCAAGGAGCTGGCCCGGCAGTACCGCAAGCTCGGCATCGACGTGCTCACCGGCACCCGGGTCGACGGCATCGACGACTCCGGCCCCAAGGTGCGGGTCACCGTCACCGGCAAGGACGGCGCGCAGCAGGTGCTGGAGACGGAAAAGGTGCTCCAGGCCATCGGCTTCGCGCCCAACGTCGACGGCTACGGCCTGGACAAGACCGGGGTGGCGCTCACCGAACGCGGGGCGATCGCGGTGGACGGCCGGGGCCGGACCAACGTCCCGCACATCTTCGCCATCGGCGACGTCACCGCCAAGGTGATGCTCGCGCACGTGGCCGAGACCCAGGGCGTGATCGCCGCCGAGACCATCGCCGGGGCCGAGACGATGGAGATCGACTTCGTCATGGTGCCGCGGGCCACCTACTGCCAGCCGCAGATCGCCAGCTTCGGCTGGACCGAGGAGCAGGCCCGGCTGGAGGGCTTCGAGGTCAAGACGGCCAAGTTCCCGTTCAGCGCCAACGGCAAGGCCGCCGGGCTGGGCGATGCGGTCGGCTTCGTCAAGGTGATCAGCGACGCGAAGTACGGCGAGCTGCTCGGCGCCCACCTCATCGGCCCTGAGGTCACCGAGCTCCTGCCCGAGCTCACGCTGGCCCAGAAGTGGGACCTGACGGTGCACGAAGTGGCCCGGAACATCCACGCCCACCCGACGCTCGGCGAGGCCGTCAAGGAGGCGATCCACGGGCTTGCCGGACATATGATTAACATGTAGATCAGCGTCTTGACGTGACACTCTGGAAGGTTCGCCAGGCTATGACCGACAGCAGACCGGAACAGGCGCCGGCCACCGGCGGCCGCTCCGCGACCGGTTGAGGCGGCGGACGATCGTGGCACGCTATGCGGAGTTCGGGGTCGGTGGTTCCGACCCCGGCTCCGGGCTGGCCGCCTCCGGCGCCCCCGACAACTCCAGCACTTCCGGGGCGTCCAGCAACCCCAGTAGTAACTCCAGTAAATCCAGCGCTCCTGGCACCTCCAGCACCTCCAGCACCTCCAGCACCTCCAGCACCTCCAGCAGCTCCGGTAAGGGGCTGTCCCAGTCGTTCCCCGGCCCGCCGCCGATCCCCGGTCTGGTCGACGTCAGCTTCGCCACCACCACCGACCCGGCCGCCCGCGAGAGCGCCGACTTGTCCGGCTCCGGCATCGGCCCGGGCCTCGTCCCGCCGACGGCCCCGGCGACCGACGCCCCCGACCCCGACCCCACCGAGGCCTTCGCCCGGGCCTGGGCCGCCGCGTTGTCCGCCGCCGCGGCCACCCCGCTCGGCTTCGACCACGCGCTGCGCGTCGTGGCCCCGCTGGCCGAGCAGGTCGTCGCCGCTCCTGACGACCCGGACCTGGCCCGCAAGATCGGGGTCCAGGCGGCCGGCGCCCTGATCGACGCGCACTGCTTCCAGGGCGCCTGCGTCGCCGCCACCGTCGAGGTGCTGGACCGCCACCTGCCGCCCTACCTGCGCCCGGAGACCCGCTCCGCGTTGCGCGCCGGCCTGGCCTCGGCCTTCGCCGAGGGCCTGCGCGAGCGCACCCGCGCCGAGCAGTCCGCCATCCACGAGGCCGTGCTCACCGCCTACCGGGTCGGCGAGGCGCGGTTCCGCACCGTCTTCCGCAACGCCGCCCTGGGCATCGTCATCACCGACAAGAACGGCCAGGTGTTGGAGGTGAACCCGGCGCTGGCCGAGATGCTGGGCGTGGACGCCTACGCCGCCCGCGGCCGCACGATCAGGAACCTGATCGACCCGACCGAGCCGGGGGAGTACTGGCGCGGCTACAACGCCCTGCTGGCCGGGGAGCAGACCGAGGCCGAGGCCGACACCCGGATCAAGCGGGTCGACGGCGGCATGGTCTGGACCCACGTGCGCACCACCGCCGTGCGCGACGACGCCGGCGACGTCGCCCTGGTGGTCGCCCTGCACGAGGACGTCACCGAGCGCCGCCGGGCCACCGACCAGCTCCGGCACCAGGCCACCCACGACGCCCTGACCGGCCTGCCGAACCGGGTCCGGCTGCTGGACGCGGTCGAGGAACTGCTGCGCAGCGCCGGACCGGAGGACCGGCTCGGCCTGTGCTTCCTGGACCTGGACGGCTTCAAGGGCGTCAACGACACCCTGGGCCACCAGGCCGGCGACGAACTGCTGACGCAGATCGCGCACCGGCTCTCGGCGGCCACCGACCCGCGCCGGCACGTCGTGGCCCGCATGGGGGGCGACGAGTTCGTGATCCTGTTCCGCCGCACCCAGGGCCCGGAGTCGCTGTTCCCGGTGATCGAGCAGGTCCTGGACGCCGTCCGGCAGCCGGTCCTGCTCGACGGCCACACGGTGACCGTCACCGCCAGCGCCGGCCTGGTCGAGCGCCCGGCCGCGGCCGCCTCGGCCACCGAACTGCTGCGCGCCGCCGACATCACGCTCTACTGGGCCAAGTCCGCTGGCAAGGCCGACTTCGCCCTGTTCGACGAGGAGCGCAATGCCCGCGAGGTGCACCGCTACGCCCTGGCCCAGGCGCTGCCGGCGGCGTTGGAATCCGGCGAGATGTTCCTGGAGTACCAGCCGATCGTGGACCTGGCCGGCGGCCGCCCGCCGATGGTCGAGGCGCTGGTCCGCTGGCGCCACCCGGAGCGCGGCCTGCTCAAGCCCGAGGAGTTCATCCCGGTCGCCGAGGAGACCGGCGCCATCGTGGAACTCGGCCGCTGGGTCCTGGACCGCGCCGTCCACGACGCGGCGTCCTGGCCGGACGGCCCGGCGGTGTCGGTGAACGTGGCGGTGCGCCAGGTCCGCGACTACGCCCTGGTCCGCGAGGTCGACACCGCGCTGGCGGCCTCCGGCCTGCCGGCGCACCGGCTGGTCCTGGAGATCACCGAGACCGCGCTGATGGACACCGAGGACGACGGACTGCCCGGCCCCGGCACCCTGCGCACCATCGCCGACCTGGGCATCGGCATCGCCGTCGACGACTTCGGCACCGGCTACTCCAACCTGGCCCGGCTCCGTCACCTGCCGGCCACCTCGCTGAAGATCGACGCCTCCTTCATCGCCGACCTGGGCAACCCCGAGGCCGACCAGTTCGCCGAATCGGTGATCACCAGCCTGGTGGTGCTGGCGCACGCCGCCGGGATGACGGTCACCGCCGAGGGCATCGAGACCGCGGACCAGGCACGCCGGCTGACGGCGCTCGGGGTGGACTACGGGCAGGGGTTCTACTTCTCGCGGCCGGTGCCGGCTGAGCGGATACAGGCGGTTCTGGAAGGGCTGGACGCCCAGCGGTAAGGGCGGCGGTCCGCTGCCCGGGTCTGCCGACCTCAACGCACCCCGATGGCTGCCGGAGGCATCGGCACAGGTCCCGGCCGAGTGTTCGACTCCGGGCCCGAACTCTGCGAGATCGAACGTTGACAGTGTGCGACGGCCCGCACGACTATCGCAGGGTTCGAGCATTGAGCGCGCTCTGGCGCACCCTTCCTCCCTCCAGCAAGAGGAGACTCCATGCAAGCCAGCACGTCCCGGACCGCCAGATCGCGAAGCCTGGCGCCGGTGTGGTTGATCGCCTTCGCCGTCTGTCTGCTCGGGGTGGTCCCGTTCGGCGCCAGCGGCACCGCCCACGCCGCGACCGCGTCCGCGCCCGCGAGCGCCGTCAACGCCGGCGGAGTGAACATCGACGCCGGCGGTGCCGGTGACGCGACGTTCCAGCCGGACGAGTACTACAGCGGCGGTCTCACGGCGGACAACCAAGGCCAGGCCGGCAACCCCAACTGGCCCGGCGGGGTGGCCCACCCGATTCCGGTGAGCGACTGGAACACCTATCGGTACCTCGACAACACCTACCAGATCCCCGCACTCACGCCCGGAGCCGCCTACCAAGTCCGGCTGTACTTCCTGGACTGGTACTTCACCCAGGTCGGCCAGCGCGTCTTCAACGTCGCCGTCAACGGCACCCCGGTGCTGAGCGACTTCGACATCGTGAAGGCCGCCGGCGACCTCGGTGCCGACGGCACCCACCAGGGCATCGAAGAGGACTTCACGGCGACCGCCGGCGCCACCGGCGCCATCTCCATCGCCTTCACCCGCGGCAGTGCCAACCAGGCCATGGTCAACGCGATCAGCGTGGTCCCGGCCTCCTGACCGGACACCGCGGAGTACCGAAGGCCCGGCCGGATGACCGGCCGGGCCTTCGCGCCGATCAGTGCTCGGTGGCGAGGCGGTGTTCGTTCAGGAAAAGCGGTGTTCGTTCAGGAAGGCCAGAACCAAGGGGCTCGCGATGGCGCGGAACTCGTCGAAGTACGCATGCCGCGCCCCCTCGATCAGTTCCATCCGCGCGTCCGGAATCCGCTCGGCGATCAGCGGCGCGTTCGCCGTCGGGTTGAAGACGTCGTCGGTGCCGTGCACCACCAACGTCGGCGCCGCGATCGTCGGCAGCACCTCCCAGGCGTCGTGTTTCCCGCTCGCCGTCAGGTGGCGGCCCTTCGCGTACGCGGGCATGTCCGGATCGCCGACCACGTAATAAGGGCCCTGATTCGTGGCCAGCCACTCCGGCGTGTACATCAGCTCCAGCAGATACCGGTCCGCCGCCGCCCGATCAGCCTGGACCAACGCCTGCCGTACCGAGCGGTCCCGCTCGATCGCGTGCGCGCCGCCCGGTGACGTGCAGCCCAGCACCAACGCCTGGACCCGCTCGGCGAAGTCGGCCGCCAGCCACTGGGCGACCCGGCCACCCATCGACGTGCCGTAGACGTGCGCCCGCGCGATACCGGCCTCGTCCAGCACGGCGACGACGTCCGCGGCGAAACCCCTTGTGCTGTAAGGCTCGTCGGGCTTGTCACTGGCTCCGGTGCCACGCCAGTCCAGGGTGATCGTCCGGTGACCGGCGGCCTCGAAGTCGGCGCGCGCCGAGTCCCACCAGCGGTGCGTGTTGGACTGCCCGGCCAGCAGGACCACCGGGATCCCGCTCCCGGCGCTCTGGAACGCGATCGCCGTCCCGTCCGCCGCGACCGCTTTTCCGGCCTCTGGTCTCATGCCGATCATCCTGCCAGGCTAGGCCCATGGACAAGATCCCGCCCGCGGCGGTCTCCGATCTGCGGGCCCTGCTCGGCGACCGCGTGCTCACCGAACCCGGCGCGCTGGCCGCCTACGGCCGCGACGCCACGCCGCTGTTCCGGCACGCGCCGGACGTGGTGGTGCAGCCGCTGACGACCGAGGAGGTCGCCGGGGTGATGCGGATCGCGACGCGGTACCGGGTGCCGGTCACCACCCGCGGCGCCGGGACGAACCTGTGCGCGGCCACCGTGCCGCTGTCCGGCGGGATCGTGCTGTCCACCACGCGCATGACCGCGCTGCTGGAGGTCAGCCGGGACGAGATGCTGACGGTGTGCCAGCCCGGGGTGACCGCCGGGGCGCTCAACCTCGCGGCCGGTACCGAGGGCCTGATCTACGTCCCGGACCCGGGCAGCAAGGAGGCCTCCACGGTCGGTGGCAACGTCGCCACCTGCGCCGGGGGACTGCGGGGCCTGAAATACGGCGTCACCCGGCAGTACGTACTCGGCCTGGAGGCGGTCCTGCCCGACGGTGAGGTCATCCGCACCGGCGGCCGGCTGGTGAAGGACGTCGCCGGCTACGACCTCACCCGGCTGCTGGTCGGCTCCGAGGGCACGCTCGCGGTGATCACCGAGATCACCATGGCCCTGGTCCCGAAACCGGCCGCCGCCCGCTACGGCGTGGCCTACTTCGAGTCGATGACGGACGCATCCGTCGCGGTCCGCGACATCGTCGCCTCCGGACCGGCGCCGGCCACGCTGGAGTTCATGGACGCGGTCTGCATCGCCGCCGTCGAGGACTTCGCCCACCTCGGCCTGCGCCTGGACGCCGGAGCCCTGCTGCTGTTCGGCGACGACGGCGAACCCGACGCGGTGGACCGCTCGCTGGCCCGTATGGCCTCGGTCTGCGGTGAGCGCGCCACCCACATCGAACTCGCCGCGTCCGTGGCCGCCGCCGAGGACCTGCTCGCCGCCCGCCGCTGCAACCTCCCGGCGCTGGCGCGCAGCGGCAGCATGACCATCCTGGAGGACGTCACGGTGCCCCGGCCCAAGCTGGCCGAGATGGTCGCCTTCGTCGCCGCCACCGCCGAGAAGCACGGCGTCCGCATCGGCACCTTCGGCCACGCCGGCGACGGCAACCTGCACCCCACCGCGGTCGTCGACGCCGACGACCCGGCGGCCACCGCCGCGGCCGTCGCCGCCTTCGACGACATCTTCCGGCACGCGGTGGATCTCGGCGGTACGATCACCGGCGAGCACGGCGTGGGGGCGGCGAAGCTCCCCTACCTGGAACACCGATTGGGGCCCGAGCAGATGGCGCTGCTGCGGCGGATCAAGGGCGCGTTCGACCCGCTCGGTCTGCTCAACCCCGGGAAGCTGGGATCGTGAGCGAGGACACCACTTCCGCCATCTCCAAGAACGTCTTCAGCAAAGACCTGCTGGACGCCTGCATCTCCTGCGGTTTCTGCCTCCCGGCCTGCCCGACCTACGCACTGACCGGCCAAGAGCAATCCTCCCCGCGCGGCCGCATCACCCTGATGCGCATGCTCGAAACCGGCGAGCTGCCCGCCGATGACGCCACCCTCGCCGAGGAATCCTCGCTCTGCCTCGGCTGCCGCGCCTGCGAGACCGTCTGCCCGGCCGGCGTCCAATACGGCCACCTCCTCGAAGAGTGGCGCGACGAGCAGTGGAGCGGCTCGAAGCGGCCGTGGATCGTCCGGCCGCTGCTGCTGGTCGCGAACCGCAAGTGGGTGCTGCGCCTGCTCGGGCTGGTCCGCCGCAGTGCTCGCAAACGCCCGGGATCCGAGCCGGCTGCGGTCGACCGGCCCACCCTGATGCTCGGCTGCTTCGAGCGTGCGTTGTTCCCCACGGTCAGCCGCAGCCTCACCGCCTTGGACCCGACGATCTCGGTCGACCCGAACCAAGGCTGCTGCGGTGCCCTGCACGCCCACAACGGCGACCTGGAGAAGGGGCGCGAGCTGGCCCGCGAACTCGGCGAACGCCTCCCCGGCACGATCGTCACCACCAGCGGCGGCTGCGCGGCGCACCTGGCCGACGTGATCGGCCGGGACCGCGTCGTCGAGGCCTCCGAGTGGCTGCTTAAGCAGAACACCGATACCGCGGATACCGAGCGCCCGCTGCGCGTCGGCCTCCAAGACAGCTGCCACCTGCGCAACGGCCTCGGCGTCTGGAAAGAACCCCGCGAGCTCCTCGGCCGCACCGCCACCTACGTCGAACTCCCCTCCGCGGGCTCCTGCTGCGGCGCCGCCGGCACCTACGCGCTGGTCCGCAAGAAGGAGAGCAAAGCCATCCTGGCCAAGAAGATCGCCGAGATCGAGGCCGCCGACCTCGACCTGGTGATCGCCGTCAACCCCGGCTGCCTGCGCCAGCTCCAGACCGGGTTGCGCAAAGCCAAGAGCCGCACCAAGGCCGTGCACATCGTCGACTACCTGCGAGGCCGCCAGTAATGACCCAGCCCGAGCTCCTCGACGCGGCCTTCAAAGGCCTGCCGCTGCACGCCGCCGTCACCCTCGGCGAGCTGCCGTCGCAGGGCTGGAACATCCGCCGCGGCGACACCTCCACCCCGGTCGCGGTCCTGCGCGACGCGGCGCTGGACGCCAACCTCGACGTCATGCGCCGCTTCTGCGAATCGGCCGGGGTCAGCATCGCCCCGCACGCCAAGACCACCATGTCGCCGCAGCTCATCGCGCGCCAACTCGCGGCCGGCGTCTGGGGTCTGACCGCCGCGCTGCCGGCCCAGGTGCGGATGCTGTGGTCGTTCGGCGCGCGCCGGGTCCTGATGGCCAACGAGCTGACCGACCCCGCCGCCCTGCGTTGGCTGGCCCGCGAACTCGCCGCGCATCCGGAGCGCGAGCTGCTGTGTTACGTGGACTCCCTCGACGGCGTCCGCCTCGCCGAGCAGGCCTTCGCCGAGGTCGCGGCCACGCTGCCGGCACCCGCCCCCGACGAGCCCGCGCGAGAACTCCGTCTGCCGGTCCTCATCGAGCTCGGCCACGAATCCGGCCGCACCGGCGCGCGCGACCTCGTCACCGCCCTGGCGGTCGCCGAAGCCGCGGCCGCCGCCGCACACCTGGCCGTCGCGGGCGTCGCCGGCTATGAAGGCACCATCGGCCACGACCGCACCCCGGAAACGGTCGCGCGCGTCGACGCCTTCCTCACCGCCATCCGCGATCTCGCCCGCACCCTCGCCGAACGCGGCCTGTTCGCCGCCGGCCGCGAACCGATCGCGACCGCCGGCGGCAGCAGCTTCTTCGAACGCGTCGCGGCCCTCCTCGGCCCGCTCAGCGCCGACGGCATCCGCGTCGTCCTGCGCAGCGGCTGCTACCTGACCCACGACCACGGCCAGTACGCCACGCTCACCCCCAGCGCCCGCCCCGAGTGGACGCTCCCGCCGTTCCAGCCGGCGTTGGAGGTCTGGACCCGCGTCGTGTCCCGTCCCGAGCCCGGCCTGGTGCTCCTCAACGCCGGACGCCGCGACGTCTCGCATGACGCGGGCCTTCCGGTCCCGCTGGCTGCTTGGCGCGACAGCACTGACACGGCGATCCCGCTCGATGCGGACACGCGTATCAGCAGCCTGAGCGACCAGCACGCGTTCCTGCGTATCGACCCCGAAAGCCCGCTGGCCGTCGGCGATCTGGTCGCGCTCGGCGTCTCGCATCCCTGCATGACGCTCGATCGCTGGCGCCTGTTCCTCCTGGTGAACGAGGACTACGACGTCATCGGCGGCGCGCGCACCTACTTCTGAGCGTTCTGAGTCTTCTGGGCCGCCACCGGATACCCCATCTGGTACGCCAACCGCTCGTCGGCACCGTCGCCGATGGCCGTGAGCAGCGTGTCCAGCTCCAGGAACTCCTCCCACGCCTCGCGTCCACCGAGCGCCGCCGACTTCGCCAGTTCCGGCGGGATCCCGTGGCTCAGCAACAGATCGCGGCCCGCTGGTTCGTGCGCTGATGCCGCGGCGGCGCCTCGACTTCCCACAGGACTGCTACCGCTCGCGATGGCAGCGGACGCAGCACCGGCCGCGTCGTCTCCTCCAGCGCGATCGGCGATACCCACGCGGCAGTTCCAGTTCCAGTTCCAGTTCCAGTTCCAGATCTGGTTCCAGTTCCGGTCTCGGCTTTAGCGTCAGTCACCGAGTCAGGCTAGCTGCGGCAGCTCCGACCGCACATCCGGCAGCGCCGACGGCACATCCGGCAGCCCCGCCGGCCCGGTCGGCAACACGTCGGCCAGATACGCATCCATATCAGGCTTCTCATTCATCAGCATGTGCCGGATCCACGCCGACCGCTCGTGCACCAGCACCCCGAGCTCATACACGCAGCCCAGCACCGGCGGGATCACCGGCGCCAGATGCCCGGGGTCCTCGTCCGGACTGCCCAGGAACGGCACGCCGCCGGTCGCGAACTTGCCGTGGATCACGTTGTCCCAGTACCAGCTGTAGACGTTCAGGTGCAGCCCCGCGCCGCTGCGGAACAAGACGGTGAAGGCCGCCGGCGGGGTCTCGTCCCGGGGTGCGAGCATGTCGGGGATCAGTGCCAGCGCGGCCTGCTCCCAATCCGGGCGGATCGGGGTCGCGTCGCGGGCGATGTGGTAGCGCTTGACCGGGTGGTCGCCGATGACGTCGGTCCCGGCGTGCCAGACGATGGGGGTCGGATAGCTCATGACCCGACCATAAGAGGGTGCCACTGACACCTTCTGTCAGTGGCACCCCCGTTTCTATGCTTCCGGGTCGCTCCCTACGATCACCCTGTGTACTGCACCAGGATCTTGGTGAAGTCCCACGGGTTCTGCGTCACGCTGGAACACGCGCCGTCGGCCCAGTTGTGCGGAACGCTCGGGTCACACGCCCGGTCCCGGTTCGCCGACCAGTAGGAGAACCACGCCGGGTGGTTCGCCTGCGCGAAGCCGAGCAGCGCCGAGAAGTCGCTGAGCTGGAACAGCTCCGAGGGCTGGTCGGTGTGGCCGTTCATGATTTGCAGGCCCAGGTGAGACCAGGCCTGCGCGGCGGTCCAGCCGTAAATGGACTGCAACTGCGTGATCGCGTCGTTCGCGATCGCCTCGGTCTGGCCGACCTCGGTGCCGGAGGTCAGGCCGGTGTCGAAGTCCATGATGTTGACGACGTCCAGCCGGGCCCCGGCCGCCACCGCCTGCTTGATCTCGTCGACCCCGGAGCCGGGGAAGCCCACGGTGGTCATCGGGATCGTCAGGGAGACCACCAGGCCCGGGTTGTTCTGCTCCAGGATCTTGATGGCGCCGAACCGGACCGCGGTGTTGCTGTCCAGAGCGGTGTTCTCGTAGTCGAAGTCGACGTGCTTCAACTGGTACTTGGCGATCACCTGCTGGTAGGCGGCGGCCAACGCGTTCGCGCTGCCGCAGCTGGAGCCGAGCTCGGTGCCGTTGTAGCCGCCGAACGAGACCGCCGCGTCGCCCCCGGCCGCTCGCAGTGCACTGATATCGGCCGCCACCGTGGTGTCCGACGAGACCGGTGTCGAGGCGTTGCCGCCCCAGGCCGGGGTGCAGCCGCCGGAGTCCAGGACGAAGGCCAGGTTCAGCTCCTTCTCGCCGGCGTTGACGACGTCCGAGATCGCCTGCGGACTGTTGTCCAGCGGCATGAAGTACGCCGGGTGGTTGAAGCCGGTGTCCGGCGGCGGCGGGGGCGCCGACGAGGTCGGGGAGGTGGACGGCGTGGTGGGCGAGCTCGGCGTGGTCGGCGGGCTGCTCGTCGAGCCGGTCCCGCCCGGTCCCAGCAGGCTGACGTCGTCGCCGTAGTACGTGCCCTGGCCGTACCAGCCGTGCAGGTAGACGGTGACGCTGGTGGTCGACGCGCCGGTGGTGAAGGACGTGCTGAGCTGATTCCACGCCGTGCTGCTGCCCCAGGTACTGGGATCCGTCCCGCCGGTGCCGGTGGCGCTCAGGTACACGTAGCTGCCCTGCACCCACGCGGACAGGGTGTAGGACGAGTTCGGCTGCACGCTGACCGTCTGCGTGCACTGCGCGTCGTCGGAACCGGCGGGCGTGGCGCTGAGCGCGTGCGAGCCCGAGTGCACGGGGCTGGTCACCACCGACCCGCTGTTCGCACTACACGACCACCCGGCGAGCGTGCCCGCCTCGAACCCGGCGTTCGTCAGCAGGTTCGCGTCGGCGGCACTGGCCCCGCCGGCGGCCACCGCGACGCCGGCCGCGGCCAGGGCGCCGGCTGCCACGGCACCTATGACGCCGGCCAGGCGGCGCGATGGTGCCGGGGCGTCGGTTCTGCCTGTTGCTGGTGCTGTGGTGGGCTCCTTGTTCATCAGGTCTCCTCATTGCTGCGGCTACTGAGTGACCCCGCACGGTGGAGCGTGGACTAGACCAATGCGGACGTCAAGAGATCGGGCTCGACTCCACCGGTAAGCAACGCGAGGCGATCGGGCGACGGCATGAGGGCTCTGATGTGGATCAGCGACCGTTTTGCGCTGTCCTCACCACATCGAGAACTTCGCGATGAACACGGCCATTGCTGTAGACCGCGGCCTTAGACGCGATGCTGCGCCCGCCGTCCAGAGTCGGTGTAGGACCTCATTAGTGCGGCACCCACCCGTAAGCCACTCGTAAGCGCACCGCTTGATCCCCATATGCACCATTGCCCGGTATGTCCGAACTCTGCTTGACTCGCCTGGCTGAAATCCACCCTGGCTGAAATCCACAGTCAACCGACCCAAGTCCCAGAAAGCAGCTGAGCAACACCATGCCTCTGTCCGCCTCCCCCCGAACCGCCCTGGTCACCGGCGCCGACGCCGGCCTCGGTCGTGAGATCGTGCGGCTGCTGGCCGCCGAGCGCGGCACGGTCCTGCTGCACGCGCGAACGCCCGAGGCGGCGGAGCAGGCTCGACAGCGGCTGGCCGGGGAGGGGTGCGCCGTGGACCGGGTCGTGCCGGTGGGGGCGGACTTCACCGATCTGGGGCAGGTGGCGGTGCTCGCGCAGCGTGTCCTGCGGGAGTACCCGCGGGTTGATCTGCTGGTCAACAACGCCGGGGTGTTCGGCTCGCCCTCGCGGGCGGTGACCGGCGACAGCCACGAGGTCACGTTCCAGGTGAACTACCTCGCGCCCTACCTGCTCACCCGGCTGCTGTGGCCGGCGCTCACCGCCAAGCCCGGGAGCCGGGTCATCAACGTGTCCTCGGCTCTGCACCGTGGCGGGCGCGTGCACTGGGGTGACGTCGAGTCCACCAAGCGCTACTCGGCCGTCGCCGCGTACGCGCAGTCGAAGCTCGCGCTGAACCTCTTCACCCGCGCCGTGGCCGTGCGCGGTGGTGCCGACCTGATCGCCGTCGGCGTGCATCCCGGGGTGCTGGCCACCGACATGGTGCGCAACTACACCCGGGACACGGGGCGTCCGGCGGCGGAGGGGGCGGCGGCGATCCTGGCGCTGGCCACCGGGAGGGTCGAGGACGGCGCGTACTACGAGGGCGTCGCCGAATCCGCTCCCAACACCTTGATGGACGACAAGAGCTCTGTGGACCGGCTCTGGAAGCTGAGCGCACGCCTGGTCGGCCTCGCCGCCTGAACGTCGGCGTCACCGCACCTGATCAGGCGACTTATGCGCGCCGCGTTTGCGTTGTGCCGCACGGCGCGCGTATCGCGTGAGCACGACCATCGGACCGCCGGGGAGGCCGTTTGCTGAGGGGCATGACCGTAGTTGCGCCCCCGCCGACCTCCCCGGACGCGTCTCGGCAGTTGTCCGCCCCCGAGCCGCGCCGCCCCTTTTGGAAGCGCCGCACCACTCCCTGGCTCCTGAAAGCCTTCACCGCGACCGCGATCGCCGTCTCAGTCCTGTTCGCCATCGTGGCCGCGCTGTCGGCCGCCGACGTCCGTTCCGGCTTCACCACCATCGGCGCCACCGAAGAGCCGCAGGTCTCCGCGGGCAACGACCTCATCTACGCGCTCAACGACATGGACGCGAACCTCGCCAACATCCTCATGGTCGGGGACAAGAACCTCGGCCCGGGTGTGGACCGCGCCGCGTTCACCAAGCTCTTCGAAGCCGATCGCAGCGAGGCCGACCACGATCTGCAGATGGCGGCCCTGCACGCGGGCCCCGCGGGCGCCGGTGCGCAGCAGGTGGGTCAGGCCCTGGACGCACTGGGCAGCTACGAGGCGGCTGCCGGGCAAGTCATCTACGTCGACACCACCGCCGCGGACCGCGCCGCCGGGGAGCTCCCGCAGTCCGAGTCGGCGCAGTACGCCAAGGCCACCGACCTGATGCGCGGCTCCGTCCTGCCGGCCGCGCACGCCGTCGCCGACACCAACGGCGCCGCGCTGGAGTCCTCCTACCAGAACCGGCGCGGCCTGGCGCAGCAAGCGGTCTGGTGGATCGTGGTCACCGGGGTGCTGGCCCTCGGCGCGTTCGTCGGGTTCGAACTGTGGCTGACCCGCCGCACCCGCCGCACGCTGAACCCGGCGTTGGTCGGGGCGACGGTGCTCACGGCGGTCGTCATGGGGTGGGGCGCGGTGTCGATGAGCTCGGCCTCGGAGCACCTGCGCGCCGCGAAGAAGGACGCCTACGACTCCGTCGCCGCCCTGTCCGCCGCGAAGGCCGAGGGCACCGACGCCAACGCCGACGAGAGCCGCATCGTCGTCGACCCTTCGCGCGCCGCGCAGTATCAGGCCTCGTACCTCGCCAAGAGCCGCGCACTGCTGGACCCGGGCCCGAACGTCACGCTCGACACCTACGACGCCGCGGTGCGCACCGATCTGGACGCGTACTTCAACGAGCCGTCGCACCCGGTGAACTTCGGCGGCTACCTCGGGACCGAGATGAAGAACATCACCTTCTCCGGGGAGCGCGCCGCCGCGGAGCAGATGCTGCGCACGTACCAGACCTACGAACTCGACGACCGCGTGTTCCGGCAGAAGCTCGCGACCGACCTGTCCGGCGCCATCCTCTTCGACACCAGTCCCGCCGCCTCCGACTCCGACGGCGCGTTCGTCGCATATGCGGCGGCGGTGCAGAAGACCATCGACATCAACGCCGCCGCCTTCACCTCGAACGTGAACGCCGGGGCGGACGAACTGGGGCTGTGGGAGTGGCTGCCGATCGTGGCGTGCCTGGTGGCGGTGGGGCTGGCGATGACCGGGGTGCGGCCGAGGCTGGGCGAGTACCGGTGACCGCTGTACACACTCAAATACGGTCGGTGACCACGCCGCGGGGGCGACGTGTGCATTCGCCCCGGAGGCATTTGAGGTTCGTTTGCGAAGATCCCGCTATGTCATCCCCTGGGTAAGGTGATCCCGAAAGCCGCTAGAAATGCGCGACAGCGCGAGGAGAGTGCATCGGGATGCGGAACACCGCAGACGTCCGTTACACGTACACCAGTTGGCAGACGGCCTATCCCGGACGGGCGGTCGACCTGACCGCCCTGGACTTCCCACCGGTCCACTACGACGCCGCGGTAGCCGGCGCCATGAAGCTCCTGGACCTCGGTCCCCGGCCGCGGGCCGCCGTGCTCGCGGACATCCGCGACGACATACGCGACATGCTGTTCGCGGCCGAGGACCTGGAGTGCGCCTACGCCGCCGTCCTCTACCCCGAGCCGGGCCGGACCTCGGAGCACGTGTGGGTCGGGTTCTCGGTCTACGACAACACCGAGGAGCCGCTGACCCCGACCGAGGCGCTGGCCGACGAGGTGCTGGACCCGGCCAAGCACGAGGTCGTGTCCGAGCGGATAAAGGAAGTCGAGCTCCCGGACGGGCCCGCTGCGCGGTTGTTCCAGACCACCGTGCACCGCGACCCGGAGGACTCCTCCTTCCTGTTCCTGCCGCGGCTGACGCTGTGCGGGGTGGCCCGCTGCGCCGGGGTGCGGTTCGTGATCCGCGGCCACGCCTCCAGCGCCGCGTCGGTGGACGTGCTGGACAAGGTGGTCACGGCCTGGGCCCGAAGCCTGTCGTTCCGCGCGGACGCGGCCTCCGGGGTGGTCGCCGTCGGTGCCGGTGTCAGTGCCCGTACTGACGTTCCCGCCGGTGCCGCCGCACCCGCGCTCCACCCGGTTTCCGCCCCGCTTCCACCCTTGGGTTGAAGCTCTGACCTGGCCTGATCGGCGATTCTCGAGGTGTCGGGAAAACCCCGGCGGAACCGCGATCAGGTCAGGAGACCTCGCCATGAGCGCCAGCGTCTGGATCGTCAACCTCGTCGTCCTGGCTTCGGTGCTGGGCACCGACCTGGGCCGCCGGGAAGTCAACAAGGGCCGGCTGCTGCGGCCGGCGATCGTGGCCGCGGTGATCGTCCCGATGTACCTGAAGCACCCCGCGACCTCCGGGTCCGGACTGGTCCTGGAGATGGCCCTGGCCGCGGTCGGCCTGCTGCTCGGGCTCGCCGCCGCGGGGCTGCTGCCCACCCGGCGCGAGCCGGGCACCGGCAAGGTCTTCACCCAGGGCGGTGCCGGATACGCCGCCCTGTGGACCACCGTGGTCGGCGCGCGCCTGGCCTTCTCCTACGGCGCGCAGCACTGGTTCGCCGACTCGCTGGGCCGCTGGATGTATCAGCACTCTGTGACCGCCGACGCGCTCACCGACGCGCTGGTGCTGATGGCGATCGCGATGCTGCTGGGCCGGACCGGGACGCTGGCCCTGCGCAAGGCGAACACCGTGACGGCGCCGAAGCCGGCGCTGGCCCGGTAGTGCACGGCAATGCACGGCAACGCACGGCAATGCACGCCAATGCACGCGGCGATGGCCCCCTCGGACCCCTCCGAGGGGGCCATCGCCGCGCCATCTGCTTGTTCGGTCTCCGATAGTTCTCGGGGTTCGGCGCGGCTTTTCCCGGCCCGCCGCTTCCAGGATTCTGAATCGCCGACTGTCCGGCCAGCTCAGAGGGGGTCGCTCAGCGCGTCCCCTTGACCGCTACAGCTGGTCCGCCCTACAGTTCCCGCGATGTTACATCGATGAACGATGCAAGGACGGCGGCGATCGTGACCCAGCTCCGGTTCACCCAGAAGGGGACCAAGAGTTCCCTTCGGGCGCGTAACGATGTGCTGGTCCTCCAGTGCGTCGCCGCGGGTGAGGGCCGGTTCTCACGCACCGACGTGATCCGGGAGACCGGGCTGCCGACCGCCACCGTGTCCGAGATCGTCGGCGACCTCATCGAGCGCCGGCTGGTCCGCGAGACCGGCCGCGAGGCGCAGCCGGTGGGCAAGCCGCGAGTGCTGCTCGACCTGGACGACGCGCACCACCGCTTCATCGGCGTCCAGGTGGCCAACGAGCGCATCACCGCCAGCCGCTTCACGCTCAACGGGCACATGGAGGCGACCGAGACCGTCTCCCGGCCCCTGGCCGCACCGGCGCTGACCGCCGTGTCGGACCTGGTGCACCGGATGGGGGCGCCGACCCCGGGCCGCATCACCGGCGTCGGCGTGGCCGTCCCGGGCATCGTCGGCGACGACGGCGTCATCCGCGAGGCCGTGAACTACGGCTGGCACATGGTCTCGCTGGGCCACGAGCTGTCAGCACTCTGCGACGGCCTGCCGGTCCACGTGGTCAACGACGCCAACGCCGTCGCGCTGTCCGAGGTCGCGATCTGCACCGACCGGGACAAGACGGTGGCGGTGCTGTGGATCGGCACCGGCATCGGCGCCGGCATCGTCCTGGACGGCCGGCTCTACCACGGCGGCAACTTCCGCAGCGGCGAGATCGGCCACATCGACATCGGCACCTCGCTGCGCTGCCACTGCGGCCTGGTCGGCTGTCTGGAGACGGTCGCGGTGCAGCCCGTCATCCTCGGCGACGCCTCCGAACAGACGGTGGCCAGCTACCTGGCCGGCGGCGACGGCCAGCAGGCCCGCGCCCTCGGCGAGCGCGTGACGCGCGCCGCCCGCGAGGTGGCGCGGCTGCTGTCCACCCTGGCCGGCACGCTGGACGTCGCCGAGTTCATCCTCGGCGGCCCGATGGCCGGCGACCCGCTCGGCCCGCCGCTGATGCGGGAGGTCAACGAACTGCTCGCGGTGCGCGTGATGTCGGGGTTCGAGCAGCTGGTGCTGCGCGCCACGACATTGGGGACGCACAGCCTGGTGTTCGGCGCCGCCGCGCATGCCATCCGGCAAGAGCTGGGCGTGGTGATCACCATGCCCGCGGGGGCTGACGAGGTCGGTGATAACGCCGCCTAGTCAGGAACCCCCCACCGACCGCGGTTGGCCATGAGCCCGCCGCCCTAGACGGTGCCGTCCCGCATTCCTGAGCCGGGGCGACGCCAACGGTGCCGCCCCGAATTCCTGAGCCGGGGCGACACCAACTGGTGCCGTCCCGCATTCCTGAGCCGGGGCGGCGGCCAACACAGCGCCGCCCCGCATTCCTGAGCCGGGGCGGCGCTTGTTTTTCGCCGCCGGGCGGTGTGCGGGGGGCAGCCCTCAACGCGGGTAGGCGCGGCGGTACTGCGGCGGTACTCGCACTTCGCCGCCCAGCGCCTTGGCGGCGTCCAGGGGCCAGGACGGGCGACGCAGGAGTTCGCGGCCCATCAGGATCGCGTCGGCCTCGGAGTCGGCAAGGATCTTGGCGGCCTGTTCCGGTTCGGTGATCATGCCGACGGCGGCAACCGGTATGCCGGCCTCCGCTCTCAGACGCGCGGCGAAGGGAACCTGGTAGCCGGGGCCTACCGCGATCTTCGCGTCCGGGACCAGGCCGCCGCTGGACACGTTCAGCAGGTCCACGCCGTGCTCCTTCAACACTCTCGCCAGACGTACGGTGTCGTCCACTGTCCAGCCTTCGCGGACGTCCTCGGGGTTCTCGGTCAGCCAGTCCGTCGCGGAGACGCGGACGAAGAGCGGGAGGCCGTCGGGCCAGACGGCGCGCACGGCGTCGACCACGCGCAGGGCGAACCGGGTCCGGTTCTCGAACGAGCCGCCGTAGTCATCCGTGCGGTGGTTGCTGTGCGGGGACAGGAACTGGTGGATCAGGTAACCGTGCCCGGCGAGGAGCTCCACCACTTTGTACCCCGCCGCGGCCACGCGCCGTGCGGCTGCGGCGAACTGGCCGACGATCTGGTCGATGTCGGTGTGGGTCAGCGCGGCGGGTACCGGGTGACCTTCGCCGGCCGCGATCGCGCTCGGACCGACCACCTGCCAACCACCTCGTTCCGGACCCAGCGGCTCGCCGCCGAGCCACTGGCGGTCGGTCGACCCCTTGCGGCCGGAATGCGACAGCTGGATGCCGGGCACGGTGCCCAGCGAGGTCAGCAAACCGGTGATCCGCTGGAACCCGGGAATCTGCTCATCGGTCCAGATCCCCAGATCGAAAGGAGTGGTCCGGCCGGCCGGGCTCACTCCCGTGCCCTCGGTCAGGATCAGGCCGGCGCCGCCGGCGGCCCGCGCGCCCTGGTGCGCCAGGTGCCAGTCGGCGGGGAGGCCCGTGGTCGGCCCCTCCGGTGCGGCGCTGTACTGGTCCATCGGCGCCATCCACATGCGATTGGGGATGGTCAGCGATCGCAACTGGTAGGGCTCGAACAACGTGCTCACCTGGATGCCTCCTCAGGGCGACGGCCTCGGGCCCGGAGCGGCCCGGACACAGCAAAGTACGAGATTCATCGTAGTATGAGGGTTACCGTACTACGAGATCCATCGAACTACGAGACCTATCGAACTACGAGACATGTCGAACTACGAGGATCGTCGTAGTAAGCTGCGGGCATGGCTCCTCACGGCACCGGCGCGGCCAATCCGGATCGACTGCTCGACCATCCCGAGCGGGCCGACATCCGGCTTGAGGCGGTGCTGCACGCCTGTGCGGACCCGATGCGGCTGCTCATCATCCAGGCGCTGGCCGCCGACCCGTCCACCGCCTGCGGGGAGATCGGCCTGGCTTGTAGCAAGTCCACCGCCACTCATCACTTCCGTGTGCTGCGCGAAGCCGGCGTGATCACCCAGCACTACCGGGGCACCGCGAAGATCAATGAGCTGCGCCGGGAGGATCTGGACGCGGTCTTCCCCGGCCTGCTGGACTCCCTGGTCGCGGCGGCGAACAAGCAGTCCGGCAAGACCACGGAACCCGGATCGCTCCGAGGCTGATCCGCCGCCGGTTCGCCCTGCCGCAGGTCGCTGTCGCCGCCCTGCCCGGCGCGCAGGTTGCGCTCGGTCGGCCGGCCGCTAAGCAGCCGGCGCCGCCTCGCGCCGACACCGCCCCGACGCGATCACGAACTCCCGCTTGAACGCCTTCGCGAACGCGAACTCCGAGGCGTATCCCACTCGCTCCGCCACCGCGCTCAGCGGCGCGTCCGACTCGCGCAGCAGCCGGCCCGCGATCGTCATGCGCCACCATGTCAGGTACGTCAGCGGCGGCTCGCCGACCATCGTCGTGAACCGCTGCGCGAACGCCGACCGGCTCAGTCCGGCGCGGTCGCCGAGTTCGGCGACGGTCCAGGCGCGGCCGGGCTCGTCGTGCAGCGCCGCCAACGCCACGCTGATCGCGTCGTCCGTCAGCGCGCCGGGCCAGCCGATGTCGGCGGCGCCGCGGGCGCAGCGCTCGATCCACGCCCGCAGGATCAGCAGCAGCATCGCGTCGACGAGCGCCGGGACCACGCCGTCCTGGCCCGCGCGGGCCTCCTCCAGTTCCGCGCCGAGCAGCGCGACGGTCGCCGCCAGCCCGGGCGTCTCGTCGGCGCGCAGCAGCAACAGATCCGGCAGCTCCGCCAGTAGCGGCGACTTCCTGGCCGAGGCCCACGAGACCCGCCGGGTGGTGCTGCTGTCGGTGATCGGCGCCGAGCTGCTGCCGGACGAGGCGATGATGGCGCACTGGGAGCGTTCGGTCCGGGCCTCGGGCAAGGAGTGGACGATCCTGCACCCCAATCGGTCTGTTCCAGGTTATGCGGGACGGCGGCAACGCCCCAGTGACGGACGTCGTGGAACGACTCACCGGCCGGGCCCCGCGCACTCTGGCGCAGTACGCCGCGGAGAACGCCGAGGTCTGGCGCACCGGATAATCGAACTAGTACAAACATGGTTGTCACTAGTTCAATGGTCGGCTAGGCTCCGGATCATGACAGCGAAGACGCCCGCGCCTATCACCCTCACCGGCTCCCACATCCGGCTGGAGCCCCTGACCCGCGGCCACCTCTCCGATCTGTTCGCGGCCGGCGGCAACGACGACGCGGTATGGCAGTGGCAGGGCGGCCCGACCCCGCGGACCGAGGAAGAGCTCGGCGCGAAGCTGGACGTGCTGCTCGCCGACGACTCCTTCGTCGCCTTCGCCGTCATCGTGCTGTCCACCGGCCGTGCCGTCGGCTGGACCACCTTCCTGGACATCAGCCCGGTCGACGAGCGGCTGGAGATCGGCTGGACCTGGTACGGCAGCGCCTACTGGCGCAGCCCGGTCAACACCGAAGCCAAGCTCCTGCTTCTCACCCACGCTTTCGAGGACCTGGGAATGGGGCGCGTGCAGTGGAAGACCGACCACCTGAACCAGCGGTCGCAGAACGCCATCGCCCGGCTCGGCGCGCAGCGCGAAGGCGTGCTCCGGCGGCACCGGCAGCGGCCCGACGGGACGTTCCGGGACAGCGTCTACTTCTCGATGCTCAAGGATGAGTGGCCGGCGGCCAAGGAGCGGCTGACCGAGCGGCTGGCGCGCGGTTAGCGGGCGGCCAGCGGGCGCGAAACAGCGGTCCGTCATCCACGGGGGGTGACGGACCGCTCTGTTGTTCGCCGATCACCGGGTGATCAGCGGGTGATCAGCAGGCTCGGACGTACCAGACCGGAGTGAAGTCGTAGTCCCCGGACCCGCCCGGCGCCAAGTCCACCAGCACGTTGTGGTTGACGCCCTTCAGGTAGCCGTGGCCGCCGCCGGAGTTGTTGTTGTCGGCCAGACCCGTGCCCTGCCAGTCCTTCAGCGCCCACTCGGAGCCGCCGTTGGTGCAGTGGTAGAACGAGAACACCTTGACGCCCGGGCCCGCGTCCGGGCTGGTGTAGACGCAGAAGTGACCCGACGGGCACGGCGTGCCGTTGTTCGGGTCGATGTACGACCAGCAGTCGGAGTTCGAGGCGATGTCGCACTGCCCGACGCCGACCACCCACGCGCTGTTGTTCCCCCGCGGGGACACGGCCGCCGGCAGCGTGTGGCGGGCGGCCGACGGGGTGACGCGGGTGCCGTCCGCTCGCACCGTGCCCCCGTGCCGGTACCCGTGCCCGTCTGCCGACGCGGTTCCGGCCACGCCCAGGACCAGCACCGCCGGGGCGGCGAGCAGCGCGAGCGTTCTGCGCAAAGTCATCCTTCGATTCCTCCAAGATTGATGATGGCCTTCCGATACGGCCTATTCGTTCCCTGCGTCGCGCCTACACCCCCGATCGGCCAGACGGGCGATGATCAGTCCCGGGGTCCGCGGCTAGGGTGATGCCGGCATCGGCGAGTACCGAACCAGACGCGTACCGAACCAGACGAGTACCGAACCAGGGGAGAGCATGACCGCGACGCCGGCCCCCGCCGAGCACGAGGCCACCGCGGACTCGCAGAGCGCACCGCGCCGGGTGACCACCCTGGAGCTGTTCTTCGATCTGGTCTTCGTGTTCACCATCACGCAGCTGACCGTGTTGCTGGTCGGCGACCTGTCGTTCGCGCAAGCGGGTCGAACGCTGCTGATCTTCGCGGTGCTGTACTGGATGTACGGCGCGTACGCGTACCTGACCAACCAGGTGCCGCCGGAGAACCTGGCACGCCGGGTGGTCCTGGTGGTCGGCATGTTCGGGTTCCTGTTGTGCGCGCTGGCGATCCCGAAGGTCTTCACCGTGGACGGCGTCGCCTTCGGCCTGGCCTACATCCTGGTGACCGCCGTCCACAGCGCCCTGTACGCGCTGATCCACCGTAAATACGTGCTCAGCTTCGCCCTGCCGAACCTGGCCGCCGCCGGCTGCGTCACCGCCGCGGGCGCCGTGCGGGGCGCGACCGCCACCGATCTGCTCTGGTTGGCCGCCGTACTGCTCCAGCAGTTCGCGCCGATCATCTCCGGGCGGGTCAGCGGCGACTACGGCGAGGGCCGGGAGCTGGTGACCGAGCACGTCGGCGAACTGGACCCCGCACACTTCGTCGAGCGGCACGGCCTGCTGCTCATCATCGCCTTCGGCGAGTCGGTGGTGGCGATCGGCGCCGGCGCCAACGGCACCCGCCTGGACTGGCCGCTGGCCGCCGGGATCGCGCTGGCCCTGGCGCTGACCGCGACGCTGTGGTGGACCTACTTCGGGCACGACGAGTCCGCCGCCGAACACGCGCTCGGGAACGTCACCGGCATCCAGCGCTTCCGGCTGGGGATGCGCGCCTACTACTACAGCTTCATCCCGATGCTGCTGGGCATCGCGTTCCTTGCTGCCGGGCTGAAAAAGGCGATCGGGCACCTCGGCGCCGCGCTGCCGACGCCCGCGGCGGTGGTGCTGGCCGCCGGCGTCGCGGTGTTCCTGGCCGGTGATCTTTGTTTCCGGTTGAGCCTGCGGATTTCTCCCATGTTCTTCCGGGCCCTCGGCGCGGTGGCCGTGCTCGCCACGATTCCGCTGGCCCGCGCCTCGGCGGCGGTCCAACTTCTCGGCCTGACGGTTGTCATGGTCCTGATGCTGGTGGCGGAGGAGAACGCGCGGCGCCGTCAGGTCCGCCGAGCCCTTTCACACGGAGAGTCGATCACCCATTGACGCCCGCCCCGAGGGCGGTTAGACAGGGCAGAGTCCGAGCATCGGATGCCTTCCCTAGGAGTGCGAAGATGAACGAACTGCTCGAGTTGGAGCCACGCGAGACCGATGCCGACGAACTCGACGTGGACACCGCCTTCAGCGGGATCGCCGACGCCGCGCTGGACCACAGCCAGTGCCTGCACTGCTGCGGTGACCAGGTGAGCCACTGGTTCTTCGCCACGAGCTTCCCCTGGTAGTCCCCGACCGACGGCGCGCTGGGGGCGGACCGGGTCAGGGCTGACTGCTTGTTGGCTGACTGCTTGTTACACGGCGACACGGCATTACAGCACCACGAAAGAGGGACGTTCGAATGAACGGCGGGCTGTCGCCTGAAGATGTGGAGCGGCTGATCCGGACGCACGCCGCCCGGGCCGGCGTCGAGATCGGGCTCAAGACGGGCACCACGTGGCTGGGTGTGCGGCCGCCGGGCGCGCACGTCGTGGAACAGGGCTGGAAGCTCCACGTCTCCAGCCGCACCGGCGCGCTGGCCGAGACCGCGGACGTGATCGTGCCGGCGCTGCTGGCCGAGGGCTGCGCCTTCAAGGTCGCCCGGTCCACCGGGGACCTGGCCCGGCTCAACGACGGCACCACCGTTCCGGCCTCGATCGGCAAGGCGTTCACCGTCTACCCCGAGCAGGAACGCGTGCGGGACGTGGGGCTGATGCTCGCGCGTCTCTTACGCGGCCGGGCGGCGCCGCGCGTGCTCAGCGATCGCCGCGTGGCCGCCGACGCCCCGGTCTACTACCGCTACGGACCGATCGACAAGCGCTGGGGCGCCGACGCCCAGGGCAAGCTGGTGATGACGCTGACCGGCCCGGACGGCGAGGAGTTCCCGGCGCTGGCGACCCTGCGCTACCGGCAGCCGACCTGGGCCGTGGACCCGTTCACCGGCGCCCCGGGCGCGCGTGACTGGGAGCGCCCGCCGAACGCCCCGACCCGGCTCGGCGACCACTACGAGATCGACGGCGGCATCGTGCACGCCGGCCGCGGCGACGTGATGCGCGCGGTGGACGTGCGCGACGGCGCCCGGGTCATCGTCAAGCAGTCGCGGGCCCTGGTGGACGAGGGCGAGGACGGCGTGGACACCCGGCTGCGGGTGCGCAACGAGCGCCGGGTGCTGGCCGTGTTGGACGGCGTGCCGGGCGTGGCGGGGTACGTGGACCACTTCCGGGCCGGCACCGATGAGTTCCTGGTGACCCGGGACGTGGGCCGGTACAACCTCGCCGACGACGTGGTCCGACACGGCCGCTACGCCACCGCCGACTCCGCGGGCGCGGTCTGCGGCCGCACGCTGGAACGCCTGGCCCAGCAGTTGGCCACGGTGATCTTGGCCGTCCACGAGCGCGGGGTCCTGATCCGCGACCTCAACCCGCGCAACGTCGTCATCGCCCCGGACGGCGCCGCGCAGCTGATCGATCTGGGGCTGGCCGGGCACAACGGCCTGTATCTGCCGGGCGGCACCTCCGGCTACTCCTCGGCCCGGCAGTTCCAACACCAGGAACCGACGACCGGCGATGACCTGATGGCCCTGGGCACCACGCTTTGCTACGCCTGGTCGGCGTTGCCCGCGGTGGTGCTGAGCCAGGACCTGGACGAGCCGCGGCGCATCGCGTTACGGATGATCCGGGCGCGCTGCGGCAACGCCCCCGGCGGTGTCATGGGGCTGATATGCGATCTGCTCGGCACGGACGACGTGCGGGTGCACAAGGCCGCCCGGCGGATGGCCGCCGGCGACTTCTCCCCGGTCCGCCGGACCCGCACCGCGCTGCCGAAATCCGCGCCGGTCACCGACGACCTGATCGAGCAGATCGCCGCGAACCTGCTGGACGACCTCACCCGGCAGACTCGCAGGGTCCTGACAGAGGTTCCGCGCACCGAACAGGCCGGCGTGGACGGCTGCGTCTATCGGGGCGGCGCCGGCATCGGACTGGAACTGCTGGAACACCTGGAAGAGCCCGGCGTCCCGGCACTCGTCGCGCAGCTGGTCCCGTTCAGCCGCCGGGGCGCCGACGTCGTCCGGCTGGGCCCGGGACTGTGGACCGGACGCACCGGCCTGGACGTCTTCCAGCTCAGCGCCGCGCAACGGCTCGCGGCCGAGGCCGTGCCGGACGCCGTCCTGGGCGCCGTCGAAACCCTCGGCGTCCAGACCCCCGGCCAGGACTGGAAACCCGAATACTCCGACCTGATCAGCGGCGCGTCCGGCATCGGCCTGGGACACCTGATGCTGCACGACCTCGACGGCCGCCCCGCACACCTGGACATCGCCCGGCTGTGCGCCGAACACGTGCTGGCCAACGCCATGCCCGACCCCGAATCCCAGCCCGGCCTGCTCGGCGAGTCGACCGGCGTCGAACCGTCGGCGGCCCGGGGCCACGGCCTGGCCGGAACCGTCGACGCGCTCGCCGTCATCGGCGACCGGCTCGGCGAGGACACCATGCTGACCGGCGCCGACGAGCGGGCCCGCGAACTCGTGCGCCGCACCGACCGGCTCGTCGCCTGGTCGTCCCGGCCCACCACCGCGCCGCTGGCCGCGTCCTGGTGCCAGGGCCTGGCCGGGATCGCGACCAGCCTGCTGACCGCCGCGGAGCGGCTGAACGAGCCCGTATACGGCGCCGCCGCCCGCCGCGCCGCCGACGCCTGCGCCGCCCTCATCCCGCGCATGGACAAGCCGACACAGTGCTGTGGGCTGGCCGGGATCGGCAACATGCTGATCGACGTCGCCGGGCGGGAAGGCGACGAGCGGTACTGGCAGGCGGCTCGCGCCGTCGTGGCCCAGCTGCTCGTGCGCAGCGCGGGACCGGCTGAGCACCCGGTGTTCGTGCGCGACGACCCGGGGGAGTACAGCGCCTCCTGGGCCTACGGCGTCACCGGGATCCTCGGCTTCTTCCGGCGGCTCTCGCGGGGCGGCGGGGCGATGGCGCTGAGCGACTCCGCCGCCATGTCCTGCGTGCGCTGACGAACATCTCCGGTTCACCGCACCCTCTTACAATGCGGCTATGTACGCGGAAGAGCGCCAGCAGGCGATCCTGGCGAAGGCACGGGCCGCCGGCCGGGTCGACGTGGTGCGGCTGGCCGCGGAGCTGGCGGTCACCACCGAGACCATCCGGCGCGACCTGACCGTGCTGGAACGCGCCGGGGTGGTGCGGCGGGTGCACGGCGGCGCGATCCCGGTCGAACGACTGGGATTCGAGCCCGGGGTGGCCGCCCGGGACGCGGTGATGACCGGGGAGAAGGAACGGATCGCGAAGGCGGCGCTGGCGGAGCTCCCGGCCGAGGGCTCCGTCATCATCGACGCCGGGACCACGACCGGGCGGCTGATCGAGATCCTGCCGGTGGACCGGGAACTGACCGTCGTGGTCAACGCGCCGGCCTTCGCGGCCCAGCTGGCCACCCGGTCCAATCTCACGGTCCTGATGCTCGGCGGCCGGATCCGGGGCCGCACCATGGCCGCGGTCGACGACTGGGCCCTGCACCCGTTGTCCCAGCTGTGTGCGGACGTCGCGTTCATCGCCACCAACGGGGTCTCGGTGGCGCGCGGCCTGACCACCCCCGACCTCACCGAGGCCGCGGTCAAGCGCGCGATGATCGGCGCCGCCCGGCGTACCGTGCTGCTCGCCGACCACAGCAAGGTCGGCAACGACTGCATGGCGGGCTTCGGCGCTCTGGCTGACCTCGATCTGTTCATCACCGACACCGGACTGGACGAGGAGACCGCGGGGGAGTTCACGGACGCCGGAGTCCGGGTGGTCCGTACCTGAGCGGGACGTGCAAGGTAGTGAGCTGGCCCGGGCGCCGGGAAGCGCACCGGGGGAACAGCGCCCGGGCCAGCGATTTTGGGGCCCGCGCTACCAGGCCAGGCGCAGCCAGGGGCTGTCCGGTTTGCTCAGCAACGACTTCCCGGCGCTGGTGTAGCGGCGGTAGTCGGCGTCGATCTCCTGTCCGTCGAACCCGGCGTTGGCCGCCCAGAACACCCGGCCGGCCAGGAACCCGAGCTGGAACTCCGCCCACGACGGGTACTGCGGCCGCGCCATCTGCACGGCCGCGTCGATCGCCGCCCACGCCTCGGCCGGGTCCAGGAACCCGGCGTCCACGATGAACCGGCTCACGTGCACCACCCGGGCGGCGTCCCAGGCGGCGATGCTCTCGATGATCCGGCGCGGGTAGTACCACTGCATCGAGGCCCGGTACTGCCACCCCGACTGGAAGTAGTTCAGCGCCACGTCCGGCCGCTGGCCGCGCTGCATCGCGAGCGCCGGGATCTCCCGCGTCGCCTGCTCGATCCGGGCCCGCTCGTCGGCGCGGCTCAGGTCCCAGCCGGCGTTCAGATAGCCGCGCACACAGGTGTAGAGGTCGCGGTGGCCGCCGTCCAGCAGGTAGCGGTAGGTGTTGCGGGCCGACTGCGCGTCGTTCACGTCCCAGGACTGGTCCAGGATCTTGGCCGCGGTGTGCGGGTCGCCCGCCGTGGTCAGGGCATTGATCGGCAGGTAGTCGCCGGCGGCGTAGACGGCACCGAGCGCCAGCCCGCGCTCCTGCCGCTCGGTCAGCGGCGGGGCGTCGGGCAGCACTTTGAAGCCGAAGTCCACGATGCTCTTCAACTTGCCCAAAATGCCCACCGACGTTCTCCTTGCAGATATCGGGTATCCGGCCCGGCCCGCCCGGAACGATCGTTCGGGCAGGTTGGAGCGGTACTGGACACGGGACACTAACCCGGTCTGCGGGCCGGGCACACCGGCAGAATTACCCGCACTGTCATAAAGAGATCGTCAAGAATAAGGAGATCTTCAAGAATAAGGAGATCGTCGCCCGGCCGCGGTTCCCGGCCGCGTCTCACCCGTTCGGACCGCTCACCGGATGCGTGGCGCCGATACCTGGCCGAGCCTGGACCGGGGGACACCGGACCGCGGGAAAACCGGGAGAGCAGCCATGAGCGAGCACACGTACCGCGTCACCGAGATCGTCGGCACCTCGCACGACAGCGTCGACGCCGCGATCCGCAACGGCATCAAGCGGGCCGGCGCGACCCTGCACAAGCTGGACTGGTTCGAGGTCACGCAGATCCGCGGCCACCTGAAGGACGGCGAGATCGCGCACTACCAGGTCGGGCTGAAGGTCGGGTTCCAGATTGACGAGACGGACTGAGCGCGGCCCGATGCGGGCTGAATAAACCATACCTTCGATATATGCACAATTCGCTATATAATGATGCCAAGGCATCCCCGGCACCGCGAAGGGACCCCCGCATGGCCACCTTGATGGAACACCATCCGCTCGCCGACCACACCCACGTCCACGGCGAGGGCTGCGGCCACGTCGCCGTGCCGCATGAAGACCACGTCGACTACGCCCACGACGGCCACCTGCACCGGGTGCACCAGGGCCACACCGACGAGTGCGAGACCGCGAGCCACATCCAGCACCTGAACCACACGCACGAGCACGGCCCGGACTGCGGCCACGTCGGCGTCCCGCACGAGGACCACGTGGACTACCTGCACGACGGCCACCGGCACGCCGCCCACGGCGGGCACTGGGACGACCACTGAGCCCAAGTGGAAAAAGACTCAGCCGCCGCCCCACATCCTTCGTGAGGCAGCGGCCGGTCTCACCTCATCAGCTGTTCTGCCAGAGGAATTCCATCAATTCACTGAGATTCGCGGTCGCCAGCGCGACGACCGAATCCCCGGCCCCGTAATAGAGCCGCAGCTCGTCGGTCTGCGGGTCGTGCACCATTCCGGTCGGGAACACGACGTTCGGCACGTCGCCCCGCGTCTCGTAGTCAGCTGCGGGCCCCATCACCCAAGCCGGGGAGCGGCGCAGGACCCGCGCGGGATTGTCCAGGTCGAACAGCACCAGTCCGGCGCGGTAGATCGGGCCGGCCGGCATCTGTTTCACCCCGTGGTAGATGCCCAGCCAGCCGTGCTCGGTCTGGATCGGGGCCGGCCCCAGGCCGATGCGCGCGGCGTCCCACCACGGCCCCTCGCGGCTGGCCATCACCGGCTCCGGCGCGCTCCAGTGCGTGAGGTCGGCCGAGCGGGACAGCCAGATGTTGCCGCGGTTGCCGTAGCGGGAGCTGACCGGGCGGTGGTAGAGGACGAATTCGCCGTTGACGCGGCGCGGCAGCAGCGCCGCGTCCTTGTCGTCGGGCGGCATGACCGCGCCCAGCTTCTCCACCGACTCGAAGTCCTCGGTGGTGGCCAGCGCGACGCAGGGTCCTGACGGGCCGTAAGCCGTGTACGCGATCACGTACCGCTCCAGCTCCTCGACCCACGTGACGCGGCAGTCCTCCACGCCCCACATCGAGGTGTGGTCGCCCGGGTCCTCGGCGAGCAGCGGTTTGGCCTCCACCCGCCAGCCGTGCACGCCGTCGGGCGAGCGCGCGACCGTCAGATGGGAGATCCCGCGCGGGTCCTCGACCCGGCACAGCAGAACGGTCTCGGCATTGTGTATCGCCGCACCGGGGTTGAACACCGTGTTCACACGATAGGGCCAGTCCTCCGCGGTGAGGATCGGGTTGGCCGGGTCACGGCGGAACAAATCCCGCATGGCGTCGTCTTTGGTCGGCAAAGCCGTTTCCCCCTGTTTTCTGGAGAGGCGTTGTCCATCATTGCACCAACCCCGCCCGAGTCAGTCCCAGGCGCGCCTGGTAATAGGCCAGCGTCGACTCCGCCCCCTGGTTCGGGTTCACGTCCGCGAACCGCGACCCGTCCCGGCACCCGCCGGAACCGGCGTCGTACAACGGCAGTCCAAGCCGGTTGTTTCCCAGGAACCACGCGAAAGAACGTCGCGCGCCGCTGGCGTACCGGTCGTCCGCCGTCACGCGCCACGCCTGGGCGCACGCCTCGACCACCGCCGCGGCGTCCAGTGGCTGCTCATCGCCCTCGTAGTCGGGACGCGGAGATCCCTTGCGCCGCCACAGATTCCCGACGAGCCGCAAACGGTCTTGTGAGGAGTCCACCGGGCCGAGTCCTACCTGCCCCAGATACCAGTCCAGCGCTTTCAGCCCCCGGCCGACCAGCGCCGCGTCCCCGATCCGGGCACCGCCGGCGACCAGGGCCTGCGCCAGGCGCGCGTTGTCGTAGGAGAGCTGGTCCTCGAACCAGGGCCATTCCTCGGTGGTCGCGTTCTGCCAGGCCGTGTCGAGTCGCTCCAGGCAAGTGCGGAACTCCGGCGTCGGTTCCGGAATCTGCACCAGCCCGAGCAGCGCGTAAGCCGTGCTCCGCAGGTCGGTCAGGTTCCGCACGGCAGGCAGCACGTCCATGAGCTGGTCGGTGGCCAGCTCCCGGAACTTGTCCGGTACCGCCGGTGCCGAGGCGACCTCCCCGAGCGCCCAGATCAGCCGCCCGACGTGGTCCCCGGAATGCGGCTCGTCCAGCCAGCGGCCGTCGACGGCGCGCATGTTCCGGGCCGCCCGAGCGGTCGGATCGTAAGCCTCCCGCAGGAATTCCAGGCTGGTTTCCAGCCAGGTGTGCGGAGCCGCACCGCGCAACGCCTGCGGCTGCTCCGCGCACAGCCCGGCCGCCACGATCGCCAGCCGCGCCACGTCATCGACGCAGTGCCCGGATGCCGGGTCCGGCCGCGCGCCCTGGCCGAACTGCATGATCCCGCCGGAGTCGGTGAGCCGGTTCAGCTGCTTGAGTTGCAGGCGCGGAAGCTGCACCGCGTCTGTAGCTGTAGCGGTAGCCGAAGCCGGGACCGGGGAGCGCCGGCGCTGGGCGGCACAGGCCCGGACGATCTCGGCGAACCGCTGCGCCACGGCGTCCCAGCGCAGCCCGGCCCCGCGCCTGCGCGCCGCCTGCCGGGCCCCGGCCAGTCGGGCGTCATCGCCGAGCAGCGCGTTCAGCGCCCCGGCGAAGGCCTCGGCGTCCTCCGGCGGGACGGTGATACCGGCACCGTCGCCGAGCATGTCCTCGGCATAGTGATACGCCGTGGACACCACGGGCCGTCCGGCGGCGATGGCGAAAGTCAGCGCCCCGGAGGAGATCTGCTCGCGGGAGCGGTACGGCGTCAGGAAGATCTCGGTCTGCGTCAGGATCGCGGCGATCTCGGTCTCGGTCAGGAAGCTGTCCAGGAAGGCCACCCGGTCGGCGACACCGGCCTGCTTGGCGGCCAGCATCAGGCTGTCGCGGTAGTCCTCGCCGCTCTGCCGGACGATCTCAGGGTGCGTCGATCCAGCGATCAGATACGCGGCGTCCGGGTGCTCCTCGGCGATCCGGCCCAGGGCTTCGATCGCCGTCTCCAGGCCCTTGCCGGGGGAGATCAGTCCGAAGGTGGACAGCAGCCGCCGGCCGGCCAGTGCGGCCAGGGTTCGCCGGACCTCCGGGCTGATCTCGCCGGTGGTGTCGTTGTCGGCCACCGGGGCCGGCGCGCCGTGCGGCAGGTGGACGATCCGGTCCGGGGGCGCGATGCCGGTGCGGATGGCCAGCGTGCGCGCCATCTCGGTGAAGACGGTGACCGCGGCGGCGTCCCGGCACAGCCGGTGCAGCGTTCCGGCCTGGGTCCAGCTCGGCTCGGACAAGACTGTGTGCAACGTCACCAGATACGGCACGCCGCGCCGGGTCAGTTCGGTGGCGAACCCGGTTATCCAGGCCCCGTCGGCGCCGCCGAAAATCCCGTATTCGTGCTCGATGACGACCACCTCGACGCCGGAGTCGGCCAGCCGCGCCGCGGCCCGGCGGTAGTCGGGGTAGGAGTCCTGGCCGATGACGGTGGACACCTCGGCGGGGTAGTCCAGGCCGTCCCGGTCCAGGGCGCAGATCTCGACGGCCAGGTCGGGTGCGGCCTCGGCCAGCGCGGTGGTCAGATCCTGGGAGAACGTCGCGATGCCGCAGCGGCGCGGCGTGTAGGTCGAGACGAGCGCCAGACGGGTCTCCAAAGCCGGATAAGTCCCAGGCATGCCTTTATAAACCTTCCTATCGAGGTTCACGGATGGTGACGCTAGCCGCCGGCGGGGCGCGGAGGTATCGGTCGGATGACTGTGTATGGGGACAGAGTCGATGGAACAGCCGCCAGCTTCGCATCAGGGTGTTTCGTGACGGAAACAACATTCTGCGATTCCGAGGCATTCCGGTGCCGCCGGTGTCCGTGGACTGAGACGCAAACCCGCCGGATCAGGACGTCACGGGTGCAACCAGGCCAGCCTGTCCTTGCCGCGCGGGGTGAGGACGACGCTGCGCGGGACGGTGCCGCGGGCGATGCAGCCGAGTTCGAAGAGCCGGTCGGTGACCGCGGTGCCGAGCGGCCCGGCGAGGTGATGCGCCTGCTCGGTCCAGTCGACGCAGTAACGTAGTGACACGTCGTTGCGGAGCAGCGAGCGGTCCACGCCCCACTCGGCGAGGGCTTCGTCACCGGCATCCGTGAGCCGGTACAGGTCCTTGCGGCCCGGCGCCGACAGCCGATCGACCGGGTCCTCGCCACGATGGGCGCCGTCGCCGCCGACGACCCACCCGCGCTCCAGCATCCCGCCGAAAAGCTTCACGCCGAGTTCACCGGCCAGATGGCGGTAGCAGGTGCGGGCCGCGCGCAGGGCCGCGGCGCGGGTGTGGGCGCGCAGCGAGGTCACCGGCGTCCGGGGCGCGAGTCGGGCCAGCGCTTCCAGCACGCCTTCGACGTCGCCGTTCGCCAGCCGGTAGTAGCGGTACCGCCCCTGCTGCTGCGCGGTCACCAGCCCGTGGCCGAGCAGGATCGCCAGATGGTTGCTCACCGTCGAGGCCGCGACCCCCGCCTCCTCGGCCAGCCGCCCCGCCGGGAGCGCACGTCCGTCGGCGAGGGCCATGAGCACCCGGACCCGCCGCGGGTCCGCGAACGCCGTCGCGACCTGCGCGATCTGGGGATCTCCGCCGGCGGCCTGAGCCATATCTCGATCGTACGCAGGAATCGCTTCGACGCCCGCTGAAGTGTCCCGGGCCGAGGATCGAGGCATGGGAGATCGGGGCATGGGACCAGAACGCGTGAGCCGGGCGCTGACCTTGGGCCTGTGCGGCGGGTACTTCCTGGTGTTGCTGGACGTCACCATCGTGAACACGGCGCTCCCGCAGATCGGCGCCGGTCTACATGCCGGCGCCTCGGGCCTGGCATGGGTGGTCGATGCCTACACGGTGCCCCTGGCCGCACTGCTGCTGGCCTGCGGCGCCATCGGCGACCTGCTCGGCCACCGGCCGGTGGTGCTCGCAGGCTTCGCGGGCTTCGGCGCGGCGTCGGTGGTGTGCGCGGTGGCCCCGGGGCTGGGGTTCCTGGTCGCGGGGCGTGCGGCGCAGGGGGTCTGTGCGGCGCTGATGCTGCCGGGGACGCTGGCGCTGCTGGCGGACAGCGCGCCGAGCGAGACGGCGCGGGCGCGGGCGGTCGGGTTGTGGGCGGCGGTCGGCGGAGCGGCGCTGCCGGCCGGGCCGTTGCTGGGCGGGCTGTTGGTGGAGACGGGCCAGTGGCGCGCGGTGTTCTGGGTCAACGTGCCGGTGATCGTGGCTGCGCTGGTGGCGGTGGTGCGGGCGCCAGTGGGAGTGGCGCGAACTGCGAGGGGCGGTGCGGCGCAGAGCTCGATGGCTGATTCGCCTTCGCCTTCGCCTTCGCCTTCGCCTTCGCCTTCGCCTTCGCCTTCGCCTTCGCCTTCGCCTTCGCCTTCGGGCTTGGGCTTGGGCGCGGCGCGGGCATCTGCTTTCGGACCCGGGGCGAGCGAGCCTTCCGCGGTGAGTCCTTCGGCGGCGCGCGAGGTGCCCTGGTTGGGAGCGGCTGCCCTCGTGGTGATGCTGGCGTGCGCTGTGACCGCCGTGGTCCAGGTGCGCGATGAGCCGGCCCTGAGCGCGATCATGCTCGCGGTGACCATCGCCGCCGCCGTGGCCTTCCGCTCCCTGGAACGCCGAGCAGCGCGCCCCCTCCTGCGCGTCGAGCCCGCAGCCCGCCGACCGTTGGCCGCGGCGTGTTCCGTCGCCGGCCTCATGAACTTCTGCGTCCTGGGCTCCCTGTTCCTGATGACCCAAGTCCTCCAGGACGTCGACCATCTCAGCCCCCTGCGAGCCGGCGTCACCCTCCTGCCCGGAATGCTCCCCCTGCCCCTGCTCGGCACCACCGCCGGCCGCCTCACCACCGGCTATGGGCCCTGGCGGGTCGCCACGCTCGGCCTGTTCGCGGCCGCACTCGGCTTCGCCGGTATGGCCGCCGCCATGAACGGGCCCGACCTGCTCCTGCTGCTTCCGTCGCTCGCGGTCTGGGGTACCGGCCTCAGTATCCTGACACCGGCGGTCGTCGCCGCCGCGCTCCGCACGCTCCCGGCCGCCCCCGGCGTCGCCTCCGGAGCCAGCAACACCGTGCGCCAGACCGGCGCCGCCCTCGGTGTCGCGGTGTTCAGCGCGCTGGCCGGCGACGCGGGCGGGTCGGGCTTCGTCCACCGCGCCGCCTGGCTCCTCGCCGCCAGCGCGATCGCGTTCGCGGTGGCCGGTGTCCTGGCGCACAACAGCGGCTCCGCGTACAAAAGCGTGGTCCCGGCACGGCCTAAGCCGAACCGGGACCTCGCTTCGTCGGGGAGGCCCTCTCTCCCCGAAGCCTTATCGCCAGGTGCTCACTCGATCGGGAACGACCACGACGGGTCGGCCTGAACCGGCGGCGGCGAGGTCACCTGGTTGTAGTGTCCGGTGGCGATCTGCCCGAAGTTCGCCATGGCTGGGGAGGACGGGTCGAAGTAGTAGTCGTGCGCGGCGACCAGTCCCGAGGGGCCCACGCCGCCGTTGAAGACGTGCGCGCCGAAGGCCGGGGTCACCGGGTCGGTGTCGTGGAAGCCCTCGGCCCAGACGATCGGGTCGTTGTCGTCGCGGGTGGCCCACACGTGCGAGGCGCCGCCGGGCACGTTCATCGCCGCCGCGTTGTCCACGTTGGTGCCCGGGCTCGCGGCCAGCACCACGTCGTCGGCGTGCAGGCCGCCGGGCGCCTGGGTGGCCTCGCCGACCACCGTGGTGCCGTAGCTGTGGCCGATCACCGTGGTGTGCAGCGGGTCGCCCGGGTCGTGGGTGGCGTACAGGCCCTGCTGGAAGTTGTCCAGGACCGGCCCGCCGGCCTGCGCGGGTCCGGAGAACAGCGCGCCCGGGACCGACGAGGGGGCGTTGTAGTTCATCCAGGCCACCGCCGAGGTGGACTGCGTCGGGTCGGCGTTGTGCGCGGAGTTCACGATGGTGTCGGCGGCGGTGGTGTACTGGTCCACGTGCCCGGCCGACAGGTCGGTGCTCACCCCCGGCACCACGGTCACCACGTTGCTGGCCGTGTCTGGGTCCCCGCTGGCGACGATCGCGTGCCCGATGCCGTTGGTGTCGACGCCCAACAGGTACTTCTGCGTCGCGCCGGTCCCGCCGTTGCCGATCACCTTCTGCAGCTCGTTCATCCCGTCGAGCTTGCCCTGCAGCGCATCGATCTGCTTCTGCTGGTCCATCGCCGCGTAGCCCTCGGGATCATAGGGCGAGGTCGGCGTGTTCTTCAGATCCGTGATCTGCTGCTGGGTCTGGGTCTGAAGGTTCGACAGCACCGACCGGTTGGCGGCGTCCCGCACGTCGGCCGGGACACCGTCCATGGCACCGATCTGGGTGGCGTCGCTGCTCAGCAGATTCGCCTGCTGATCCCCGCTGAGCCCGTTCCACCACTTGTTGACGTCCGCCGGACTGGTCCCGGCGGCCGGCGTCGCGGGCAGCGACCCGCCGATCCCCAGCGCGCCGAAGCTGTCCGAGACCATCGTGTCCAACGACGCGTAGTCGCTGGCGCAGCACTGCAACGCCCCGTTCAGCGTCCCGAACAACCCCATACCCGAGGTCAGGGAACTGAGCAGGTTGTCGTGCAACTCCCCGTTGACCGAACCCACCAACGAGCCGATCTCCCCGAACGCCTCACCGCCCAGCGTCAGCGACCCGAGCTCGCTCAGCGCGTCTTTCCCCGTGCCGAACAGGCTCTCCAGATCCGTCGTGACCGTGCCGAAGAGCGGCAGGTCGATGTTGAAAGCGCCTGTGTCGGCCACTGCGTCTCCTCGCGCGATTCCGGTGGTGTCGGGGACAGCATGACGGCTGCGCCGGCGCGGTCACGAGGGGAGAAGTACCCACTGGGAGGCGCTTGGGGTTCGGGTCTTTTCGGG
>NZ_JAAFZA010000668.1 GCF_015356865.1 Catenulispora pinisilvae | reverse complement strand
GGATCACCACGACAGGGGTGCATCCGGCCTCGATGATCCGGCGGGCACGGGTCCTGCTGGCGTTGGACACCTCGATGGGCCCAGAGGATCTCAAGGAGGTGATCGCGGCCCGGCTGGAGGTCTCGGGCGAGACGCTGCGGCTGGTGGCCAAGCGGTTCGCCGACACCGGCGGCGACGTGTGGGCCACGGTCGGCCGCAAACAGCGGGCGTTCCCGCCGGTGGCCTCGCCGGTGACCGGAGAAGTCGAGGCCAGGC
>NZ_JAAFZA010000667.1 GCF_015356865.1 Catenulispora pinisilvae | reverse complement strand
TTGAGTCGCAGAGACCAGCGAGAAGCGACTGTTTACTAAAAACACAGGTCCGTGCGAAGTCGCAAGACGATGTATACGGACTGACGCCTGCCCGGTGCTGGAACGTTAAGGGGACCGGTTAGACCGCAAGGTCGAAGCTGAGAACTTAAGCGCCAGTAAACGGCGGTGGTAACTATAACCATCCTAAGGTAGCGAAATTCCTTGTCGGGTAAGTTCCGACCTGCACGAATGGCGTAACGACTTCTCGACTGTCTC
>NZ_JAAFZA010000666.1 GCF_015356865.1 Catenulispora pinisilvae | reverse complement strand
CCGCGGGCCAGATCACGGTGCTGGTGCTCGCGGTGCTGCGCCACGATCAACGCGCCGCCGACCTGGCCGGCGGCAACCAGGTCTCGGCGACCACTATCCGCCGTTGGACCGATGAGGTGATCGCCCTCCTCGCGGCCCAGGCACCGCGCCTGGACCGGGCCTTGAAGAAGATCGCCCGCGTCGGCGGGGAGGTCGTGCTGCTGGACGGCACCCTGATCCGCACCCGCCGCCGCACCGGGAAAGCCAACCGCAAAA
>NZ_JAAFZA010000665.1 GCF_015356865.1 Catenulispora pinisilvae | reverse complement strand
CCTGAAACCACCGGCTGGTTTCGGGATCAACCGGCGCCGCGTCGGCACCGGACGATAGGTCCCGTCTCGAAGGTCCTGCTGGATCTCGGCCAACAACCGGCCGACCCCATAGGTCTCCTCGATAAAAGCCAAGGTCACACGATCGACCCCGGCTGCTCCACGGTTGATCCGGACTCGTCTCCACGCCTCCCACAGCACGTCACCCCTGTGGACACGGTCATACAGGGCATGGAAACGCCGCTCCGGCGACTGCTT
>NZ_JAAFZA010000664.1 GCF_015356865.1 Catenulispora pinisilvae | reverse complement strand
ACGATCATCAGCGTCAAGACCGAACCGGTCCTGCATCCACAACAGACGGTTCACAATCCCCGCATGCGAGACGACAACGCCCTTCGGACGACCCGTCGAACCCGAAGTAAAGATCACATACGCCGGAAACTCCGAACCCAATGCGACACCCAGATCCGCGCCCGCATACGCCGACACCTCACCCACAAACTGCCGGTCATCCACCACCACAAACGCATCAGCCGTCTGCGGCAGATCCGCCATGACATCGGAGGTG
>NZ_JAAFZA010000663.1 GCF_015356865.1 Catenulispora pinisilvae | reverse complement strand
GGGGAACGAACCGCACCACCTCACAAACCGCCGCCGCAGGGCCCTGACCCGACCACCCTATGGAACCGCGCCAGTTCCCCGAGGGAGCCAAGAGCCCCCGCCGGAGGCGCCGGGCTCTTCATCACAGTTTTTGACCTTGCCGTTGACCTTGATCTGGCTGTTGATCTGATTCTTGATCTGGTTCTTGTTCCAACTTGCCGGAGTTGAAGAGGCCTGAGATGCGCCGGGGTTGTGAACACCGGAACCGGCAGCCGACA
>NZ_JAAFZA010000662.1 GCF_015356865.1 Catenulispora pinisilvae | reverse complement strand
CCGTGGGGAACGGACCGCAACCACCCCACAAACCGCAGCCGCTGAGACTCACCCAGCCACCCGAGGGAACCGCGCTAGTTTCCCTGAGGTTGCCGAGGCCCGCCGGAGGCCCGGCCCTTCATCACAGTTTTTGACCTTGCGCTGGCTTGCTGGAGTTGAAGAGGCCTGAGGTGCGGCGGGGTTGTGCACGCGGGAACCGGCAGCCGACAAACACACCCACCGACCCGAACCCCGAACCGGCACAACCATGACCGAAG
>NZ_JAAFZA010000661.1 GCF_015356865.1 Catenulispora pinisilvae | reverse complement strand
AGGCATACCGGATACCGGATGCCGGGCACCGGACCGCACTCGGGCATGTTCTCGACTAGCTGACCTGCGACCCCGCCGCCACACCCTCACCGGCAGCCGCACCAACCAACCGGTGTCCTCGGTCCCTTCGATTGCCATTCTTCCGGTTGGTTTTCGGTTCGTTCCCCTCGGTCGCGTCGGCAGGGCTTCGCCTACAGTGCCGGTGGCCGGGGGTCAAGTTCGCGCTGTACGAAACCGCCGCATACCTGCACAACCGCC
>NZ_JAAFZA010000660.1 GCF_015356865.1 Catenulispora pinisilvae | reverse complement strand
CCTGCTCCGCCTGCACCAACGTGCGACAGTGCACCACGCCATCATCGGCATAGCGTTCAAACCGGCACCCCGGGAACTCCCGGGCCATCCAGGCATCGAACACATAGTGCAAAAACAGGTTCGCCAACACCGGAGACACCGCAGAACCCTGCGGTGTCCCCACATCACGATCAACCACATCCCCGCCGGGCATGCACAGCCCAGCAGTCAGCCACCGCCGGACATACAACACCACCCAGCGGGCATCGGTATGGGCCT
>NZ_JAAFZA010000659.1 GCF_015356865.1 Catenulispora pinisilvae | reverse complement strand
AGGCCCATACCGATGCCCGCTGGGTGGTGTTGTATGTCCGGCGGTGGCTGACTGCTGGGCTGTGCATGCCCGGCGGGGATGTGGTTGATCGTGATGTGGGGACACCGCAGGGTTCTGCGGTGTCTCCAGTCTTGGCGAACCTGTTTTTGCACTATGTGTTCGATGCCTGGATGGCCCGGGAGTTCCCGGGGTGCCGGTTTGAACGCTATGCCGATGATGGCGTGGTGCACTGTCGCACGTTGGTGCAGGCGGAGCAGG
>NZ_JAAFZA010000066.1 GCF_015356865.1 Catenulispora pinisilvae | reverse complement strand
GTCCAGGAGGTCGGCGGGCGTGGGGTCGGGCGTCACCAGTTCATTCTACGAGCGTTGACCGAACCCGCGATGCCGCCTAGGCTCGTTCATTGAACAAGCGTTGAATGAACGAGCCCCGAGGAGTGCCTCATGTCCTTCGCCACGCCCGCCGACCTCCTGGACCGCCGCCGCCAAGTCATCCTGGACGGCGACGCCGACGGCTTCGCCGACCTGTTCGCCCCCGACGCCGTGATCGAGATGCCGTTCGAGGGGACGCCGGAAGCGCCGCTGCGCCTGGCCGGGCGAGAGGCCATCGGCGAATACGCGCGCCGCATGATGGCCTCACCGCTGCGCATCGAGGACTTCGACGTGACCGCGGTCCACCAGACTCAGGACCCTGAGGTGATCGTGGTGGAGGTGGACACCAAGGGCTCCATCACCACCACCGGCAAGCCGTTCAGCGTGACGTCGGTGCAGATCCTGCGGATCCGCGACGGCCGCATCGCGCTGTTCCGCGCCTACGGCGACCCCCGCCTCGGGGCGCAGCTGCGCGGCTAGCGTCTGCGCGGAACCCATCCGCAAGGCGCCTGGCAACTCGGCCGCTAAGCGTCCCGGAACTCGTGGTAGCGCTCCCGCAGCCACGGCACCGGCTCGGCCTCCGCCTTCTCCGACTGGCAGACGTCCCACGCCGGCGGCGCCGCCATCCCGCTCAAAGCCCACGCCGCCTGCTTCGCCGCGCCGTCGGCGACGTGGTCCCCGGCGCGCGGCACCAGCACCGGGCGGCCGAGGACCGCCGGCGCGATCGTGCGCACCGCCTCGGAGCGGGCCGCGCCGCCGACCAGCAGGATCCGCTCCACCGGCACGCCGACGGCCCGCAGCGCGTCCAGGCCGTCGGCCAGTCCGCACAGCATGCCCTCGATGTAGGCGCGCGCCAGGTGGGCCGGGGTGGAGTTGGTCAGGCGCAGGCCGTGCAGGGTGCCGGTGGCGTCGGGGCGGTTCGGGGTGCGTTCGCCCTCCAGATACGGGATCAGGGTCAGGCCGTCGGCGCCGGCCGGGGCGGACAGCGCCAGCCGGGACAGCTCGCCGAGGCTGACGCCGAGCAGCGCCGCGGCCGCGTCCAGCACGCGTGCGGCGTTGAGCGTGCAGACCAGCGGCAGGTGGCCCCCGGTGGCGTCGGCGAAGCCGGCCACCGCGCCGGTCGGGTCGGCGGTGGGGGCGTCGTAGCAGGCGAACACCGTGCCGGAGGTGCCTATCGACACCACCACGTCGCCCGGGCCCGCGCCCAGGCCGAGCGCGGCGGCGGCGTTGTCGCCGGATCCGGCGGCGACCAGCAGCGGGTTCAGCTCGGCCGCGCCGAGCCGGATGCGCGGGGAGTCGGCCGGGGCGAATCCGGCCGAGGGCTCCAGGATCCGGGCCGTTTCGGCCGGGCCGAGCACCTTGGGCAGCAGCGGCTGCCGGCCCAGGGCCAGTTCGACCAGATCGGGCCGGTAGGCGTCGGCGGCGGGGGAGTAGTAGCCGGTGCCGGAGGCGTCGCTGCGGTCGGTGGTCAGTGTCCTGATATCGCGGTCGCCGCCGAGTTTCCAGGTCAGCCAGTCGTGCGGCAGGCAGACCGCGGCGGTGGCCCGGGCGCGCGCCGGTTCGTTCCCGGCCAGCCAGCGCAGTTTGGCGACGGTCAGGGCCGCGACCGGTACGGTGCCGACCGCGTCCGCCCAGGCCGCGGGTCCGCCGAGTTCGGCGACGAGGTCGGCGGCGGCCCGGGCCGAGCGGGTGTCGTTCCACAGCAGCGCCGGGCGCACCACCGAGCCCTGCTCGTCCAGGCACACCATGCCGTGCTGCTGCCCGGCGATCGAGACCGCGGCCACGTCCTCCAGTCCGCCGGCCGCGGCGACGGCCTGGCCCAGCGCCTCCCACCAGGCCGAGGGGTGCACCTCGGTGCCGTCCGGATGCGGTGCGGCGCCGGCCCGCAGCCGCTCCCCGGTGGCGGCGTCGCGGATCACGACCTGGCACCACCGGGTCGCCGAGTCGATGCCCGCGACCAGGGCGTTACCGATCATTTCCTGGCGCTCCCGGCAGGCTGCGGCGAATCATCGGACAAGTGAACCTAGCGCATCGGCTTCGGCCGGGTGCGGCACTGTCGGTCCGGCGCCGCACGAGGTGTCAGGGCTCGATGATCTCCGGCTAGCCTGATCCACACGGGGGACGCCCGCCACGTATTTCCTCAGGGGAGGGTCGAAGATGACCGACGAGTCGATCGGCGACGGCGGTGCGTGGCTTCCGCAGTGGACGCCGCCGCCGATCGAGCGCGGCCAGGCCCGTCCCGCGCGGATCTACGACTACCTGCTCGGCGGCAAGGACAACTTCGAGGTCGACCGCGAGGCCGCCGAGGTGGCCCTGGACCTGATGCCGGAGCTGCGCGCCATGGCCCGCGTCAACCGCGCCTTCCTCGGCCGCGCCGTGCGGCACCTGGCCGAGGCCGGCATCACCCAGTTCCTGGACATCGGCTCCGGCATCCCCGGCCCCGGCAACACCGGCGAGGTCGCCCGCCGGGTCCACCCCGAGGCCCGCGTCGTCTACGTCGACTACGACCCGATCGTCTGCGCGCACTCCCGGGCCCTGCTGGTCGGCGCCGACCCGGACCGGACCGCGATCCTGCAGGCCGACGTCCGCGAACCGAAGACCATCTTGGACAGCGGCGCCGTCCACGCGGTCCTGGACTTCGACCAGCCGATCGCGGTGCTGATGGTCGCCGTCCTGGACTTCGTCTCCGACGTCGAGGACGCGCACGGCATCGCCATCCAGTTCCTCGACGCCCTGGCACCCGGGAGCGGACTGGCCCTCTCGCACGCCTCCGAGGGCCGCGAGCCCGGCAAGTTCGGCGCCGCCCGCAAGGGCTGGAACAACGCCACCTCGCAGCTGGTGCTGCGGGACCGGCAGGAGGTCGGGCGGTTCTTCACCGGCACCGAGCTGCTGGCGCCCGGCGTCGTGATCATCCCGGCCTGGCGGCCGGACCACGAGCTCACCGACGCCGAACGGGACCTGGACTACGGGTACGCCGGGGTCGGCATCAAGCGGTAGCACAGCCGCCACGAAAGGCGAACACTTCTTCGCGAACGGGGGTTCGCAAAGAGGCGTTCGCCTTTTATCGTGCCGGACATGGCACTTGAACCTCCCGACCCGCTGGCGCCGCACCCGGAACGCGACGTCGTCCTGGACACCGCCGCGCTGCGCGTCCTGGCCCACCCGATGCGCCTGAGCTTCCTGCACCACCTGCGCGACCACGGCCCGGCCACCGGCCGCCGGCTGGCCGCACACTTCGCCCTCGACTCCGGCGCCGTCAGCTACCACCTGCGCAAACTCGCCGCGGGCGGCCTGATCGAGGAGGACGTGGAACGCGGAACGCGCCGCGACCGCTGGTGGCGCGTCAAAGCCCAGGGGCTGTATCACGACCCTGCCACGGTCGAGGACGGCGAAGGCGAGCAGGAAGACAGCCGCGCCTATCTGCACTCGACGCTTCTCGCATACGGTGACGCTCTCCGGCGCTACACAGCCGACGCCCCGCACCTGTCCAGGGACTGGCTGAACGTCACCATGACCAGCGAACGCTCCCTGCGCCTCACCCCGGCGCAGCTCACCGACCTCAAGCGGGACCTCGTCGCGGTGATCGACCGCTACCGCGACCTGCCGGCAGAACCCGACGCGCGGCCGGTGTCCCTGCACATCCACGCGTTGCCGCCACCAGAGCTGCCATCAGAACCGCGACCAGAGCCGCGACCAAGACAATGAACGCAAGACAGTGAACGGCAGTGTGCTGCGCTGGCTCGTGGCCTACACCTGCTCGGTCACCGCGGACTCCATCTACTTCATCACCCTGTCCTGGGCCGCCTCACGCGCCCTCGGCCCGGCCGCCGCAGGACTGATCCTGGCCGCCGGGGCGGTGCCGAGGGCACTGCTGATGCTCGGCGGCGGCGTGGTCGCCGACCGCTTCGGGCCGTGGCGCGTCCTGATCGGCAGCGACCTGGTGCGCTGCGTCCTGGTCTTGGGCGCGGCGCTCGCGGTCGCCGACCGGGTCCAGGAAGGGACGCTGGCGGCGCTGGCCGTGGGCTTCGGCACCGTCGACGCGTTGTTCATGCCCGCGGTCGGAGCCCTCCCGCCGATGCTCGTCGACGCAGGCCTTGATACCGGCCTCGACACCGGCCTGCTGGCACGGGTGCAGGGGATGCGGGTGCTGGCCGTGCGCGCCGCCAACCTGGCCGGGCCGGTGCTGGCCGGAGTCGTGCTCGGCGTCGGCGGCGCGTCCGCGTCGTTCCTGGCCGCCAGCCTGCTTTTCGGCGCGTCGCTGGTGCTTCTCCCGACCCTGCGGATACCTCGCACCTCCGCCGTATCCGAGCCCGGACAAAGCCTGTGGCAGCAGTTCAGCGAAGGACTGCGATACGTGCGGCGCCACGCCGAACTGCGCCGCCTGGTCATCGTCATCGGCCTGAGCGAGCTGTGCTTCAGCGGACCGATCGCCGTCGCCGTCGTCATCTTGGTTACCCAACGGCACTGGAGCGGCGCCACCGCCGGCTGGATCCTCGGCGCGTTCAGCGTCGGCGGTGCGGCCGCCGCCGCGATCCTGGCGGCGCGCGCCGATCGCCGCTACCCGGCGCGCCCGATGATCGCCGGATCGCTGATGCTGACCGCGGGGTTGCTCGTGGCCTGGGGCACGCTCGGCCGGCCCGGCGCCATCGCGGTCGCCGCCGCCCTCGGCGCCACCACCGGCGTGACGATGGTCGTCGCCAACGCCCGGTTGCAGACGGTGGCCGCCCCGCACTTCCTCGGCCGGGTCACGTCGGTGACGACGCTGTGCACACTGGGACTGAGCCCCCTGCTGTTCCCGCTGGCCGGCATCGTGGCCGCGCGGTGGGGCAGCGGAGCGTTCTTCGCGCTGTGCGCCGTGGTGTGCGCGGCGGCCGCCGCGGTCGGTTCCCGCTCTACGCCTTCTGGGCGACCTGCTCGCGCCGCCACCGCGGGCCGCGGGGGCGACGATGAGGCCGCGGTATCAGCACCCGATGACCATCGGATAATCTGACGCACCACAGGCACCCGCCACCCCACCGCCACCGATCTGGGAGGGCCACACCGCATGACCGAGGCAACCGCATGACCGAGGAACTGGGCCCGGGCACCGGAGCGCTGCTGCCGGACTGGCTGCCCCCGGAGATCGACCAGACCAAGGCCCATCCCGCCCGGATCTATGACTACATGCTCGGCGGTAAGAACCACTTCGAGGTGGACCGCCAGGCCGCCGAGGTGGCCATGCGCGGGAACCCCGCCGCCCGCGCCATGGTGCTGGAGAACCGGGCCTTCCTCGGCCGCGCCGTCCGGCACCTCGCCGAGGCCGGGATCACCCAGTACCTGGACATCGGCACCGGCCTGCCCGGTGCGGGCAACACCGGCGAGGTGGCGCGCGCCGTCCAGCCCGAAGCCCGGGTCGCCTACGTCGACTACGACCCGATCGTCGCCGTCCACTCCCGCGCCCTGCTGGCCGGCGATGAGAGCCGCACCGCCGTGGTGCTCGCCGACGTCCGCGAACCGAAGGCGATCCTGGAGCACCCGCAGGTCCGGGAACTGCTGGACTTCGAGCAGCCGGTGGCGGTCCTGATGGTCGCGCTGCTGCACTTCGTCGCCGAGGACGAGGACGCCGGCGGCATCGCCGCCGCCTTCCGCGACGCCCTGGCCCCCGGCAGCGCCCTGGTCATCTCGCACGGTACCGACGGCGGTCAGCCCGAGGTCTCCGCGGCCGCCCGCAAGGGCTGGGACAACGCGAAGTCGCGGATCACCGTGCGCGAGCACGAGGAGATCGCCGCGCTGTTCGGCGACTTCGAACTCGTCGAGCCCGGCCTGGTGCAGCTGCCGCTGTGGCGCCCGGACGGGCCGGTGCGCGAGGACTGGGAGACGATCTGGCTCGACGGCGGGGTCGGGTTCAAGCGCTGACGCTCAAGCACTGAGATTCAAGCGCTGACGCTCAAGCGCTGAGATTCAAGCGCTGAGGCGCTAGCCTGCTCCGGCGCAGCGGGGCGCCGGGGCGAGCCTGGCCGGTGTCACGATCGGCCGGGCCGTCTCGTCCCGGGCAACGTGAACATCTTCCTGTGGATCCTGCAGGCGGCGCTGGCCGCCCTGTTCGCCCTGTCCGGCCTCGGCAAGGCCTTCCAGCCCAAGGACAAGGTGATCGTCAAAGCCCCGGCGCTGGCGGACTACTCGCCGCCGATGATCCGCTTCATCGGCGGCGCGGAACTGGCCGGCGCGCTCGGACTGATCCTGCCGGCCGCCCTGGGCGTCGCCACCCCGCTGACCCCGACCGCCGCGCTCGGGCTCGGGGTCATGATGCTGCTCGGCGCGCGGGTGCACCTGCGGCGCGGCGAGACGCCGGGCGTGGCGGTCACGCTCGTGTTGTTCCTGCTGGCCGCAGTGCTGTGCTGGGGACGTTTCGGGCCGTACAGCTGGTGATCGCGCGAAAAGGCGCGGCGGTTCTTGGATAGTGGTTCCTGCCCGGTGTCGAGAACGCCGGGCCGGCTCCGTCCCAGGGGCACGAGCGGCCATACCGGGGCCGCGTGAGCACCGAGGAGAGCCGTCATGGGCAAGATCCGCCGCATGGACCACGTGAGCATCAACGTCGAGGACATGGCCGCCGCGAAGGAGTTCTTCTCCGCACTCGGGATGGAGCCGGTCGGCGAGGCGAAGGTCGGCGGGGAGATGGTGGGCCGGATCATCGGGCTGGCCGAGCCCGTGTCCGACGTGGTCTTCGTCCGCACCCCCGACGGCCACAGCCAGATCGAGCTGGTCAAGCACCTGGCCTGCCCGGACGAACTGGGCCCGCACGCCCCGGCGTCGAACCGGCTCGGCCTGATCCATATCTGCTTCGAGGTCGAGGGGCTTCAGGACCTGCTCGCCGACCTGCGTGCCAAGGGCTACGACACGGTCGGGACGGTCGAGAGCTTCCAGGGCTACCTCATGTGCTTCCTGCGCGGCCCCGAAGGGATCATCGTCGAGCTCGACGAGAACATCGGCGCGGCACAGAGCGCCTGAGGACTCGCCTGACCCGCTCGACCCCTTCCAACGCCTACTGAGCGCAGTCATCGCCTGCTAAGCACAGTCATAAGGAGAAGCATCATGAAGTACCTGATCCTCAAGCACTACCAGGGCGGCCCGACCCCGGCCGTGGACTACCCGCCGATGGACCAGTGGACCCCCGAAGAAGTCGACGCGCACATGGAGTTCATGCACGACTTCGGCTCCCGGCTGGAGGAGACCGGGGAGTTCGTCGACGTGCAGGGCCTGTCCCCGGCCGGCGCGTTCATCCGCTACGGCGGCCAGGGCCGGCCCCCGATCACCGACGGCCCGTTCGCCGAGACCAAGGACGTGATCGCCGGCTGGTACATCATCGACGTCGACTCCTGGGACCGCGCCGTCGAGCTCGCCGGCGAGCTGTCCGCGGTGCCCGGCCCCGGCGGCGAGCCGCTGTACGAATGGCTGGAAGTCCGGCCGTTCATGGGTGCCGAGGCCCCCAAGACCGCCGAGTGAACGACGACGCACAGCTGCGGGACCTGGTCCCGGCGGTGATCGGCGTCCTGGTCCGGCGCGGTGCGGACTTCTCCTCGGCCGAGGACGCCGTCCAGGAGGCGCTGATCCGCGCGCTCCAGGTCTGGCCCGAGGACCCGCCGCGGGACCCGAAAGGCTGGCTGGTCACCGCCGCCTGGCACAAGTTCGTCGACGCCGCCCGCTCCGAGACCGCCCGCCAGCGGCGCGAGCTGATCGTCGACGCCGAACCAGCCGGCGGAGCCGTCCCCGCCGCCGATGACACCCTGCGCCTGTACTTCCTGTGCGCGCACCCGACCCTGCCCTCGGCCGCCGCCGTCGCGCTGACCCTGCGCGCCGTCGGCGGACTCACCACCCGGCAGATCGCCCAGGCCTGCCTGGTCCCGGAGGCGACGATGGCGCAGCGCATCGTGCGCGCCAAACGCCGCATCGAAGGACTGCCGCTGGACCAGCCCGGCGACCTGACCACCGTCCTGCGGGTGCTGTACCTGGTCTTCAACGAGGGCTACGGCGGCGACATAGACCTGGCCGCCGAGGCGATCCGCCTGGTCCGCCAACTCACCGCCCTCACCGACGACGACCCCGAAGTCGCCGGCCTGCTCGCCCTGATGCTGCTGCACCACGCCCGCCGCGACTCCCGCACCGGCCCCGGCGGCCGGCTCATCGCGCTGGCCGAACAGGACCGCGCCCGCTGGGACAGCGCCCTGATCGCCGAAGGCGTGGCGATCCTGCAAACCGCCCTGGCCCGCGACCGGCTGGGGGAGTACCAGGCGCAGGCGGCGATCGCCGCACTGCACGCGGACGCATCCCAGGCCGCTGAGACCGACTGGGTGCAGATCGTGGAGTGGTACGACGAACTCCTGGCCCTCACCGACAGCCCGGTAGTGCGTCTCAACCGCGCGGTCGCCGTAGGCCAGGCCGACGGGGCCCACGCGGGCCTCAAGGCGCTCGCCGAGGTCGCGCCCGACGTGCCACGGCACGCGGCCGTGGCCGCCTACCTCCACGAACGCGCCGGCGACCTCGCTCAGGCCGCTGACCTGTACGCGCAGGCCTCGCACGCGGCCACCAACGTGCCGGAGCGGGACTACCTCGCGCGGCAGGCGGCGCGGGTACGGCAAGGGGTGCAGCCCTAGGGCGACGGGTCGCTCGCATCTGATCGAGCTCGCATCTGATTGAGCCTGCGTCTGATCGAGCTCGCGGCGAGATGCTTCGATTCCAGGCACTTGCTTGACATCTGACAGCGCGCCTTCAACAATCCAGGCATGTCCCTGGAATCAGAGCCCGCACAACCTCCGCACCGCGGCCGGCTCCTCAACGACCCGGTCGTCATCCGGGCCCTGGCCCACCCGCTGCGCCTGGACCTGCTCGCCGCGCTGGGCCGGCGCGGGCAGGCCACGACGGCCGAGGTCGCCCGAGAACTCGGCCTCGTCCACGGCGTGGCCTCGCACCATCTGCGGCTGCTGGCCAAGTACGGCTTCATCGAACAGATTCCGGGCAAGGACAAGCGCGAGCGCCCCTGGCGGCCGGTCGAAGACGGCTATCAGTGGCCTGACGCCCAGCCCACGCCGGAGGCGACCGCCGCGACCGAGGTGCTGGAGCAGGTCATCGCCGAGCGCGTGATCGAGGGGTTCACCCGCTGGCGGCAGAGCCGGCACACCTGGCCGAGCCAATGGCTGGACGGCTCGGGCGTCGCGACCGCGACCGTCTACCTGACCGCCGCCGAACTGTCGGCCATCACCGCCGAGTTCGAGGCGATGGTCCGCCGGCACACCGACGCCCGGCCCATCGGGGACGCCGCGTCCCGGCCCGACGGCTCGGTGCCGGTGGACCTCGCCTACTTCGCGGTGCCCACCCCGGCCCCGGCGCGTGGGCCTTTGCCCGAGCCACAGTCAGAGCCCGAGCCCGAGCCCGAGCCAGAACCGGAACCAGAGGCCTGAGGTGCGGACCACATGGCGCGTCCTGGCCGCACACCGCGATCTGCGCCTGGCCCTGTCCGCCGGGCTCATATCGATGTCCGGCGACTGGATCCTGCTGATCGGGCTGCTGTATCAGGTCTATGCGATGACCGGCTCGACCGTCGCCTCCGGGTTCACGATGCTGTCGGCCGGAGTGCCCCAGGTGCTCCTGGGCCCGGTCGCCGGGACGCTGGCCGACCGCTGGGACCGCAAGAAGACCATGGTCTGCGCCGACCTGCTCCTGGCCGCCGGGCTGGTGCCGTTGCTGGCCGTGCACGGTCGCGGCGACGTGTGGATCGTCTATCTCGTCCTGGTGTGGGAGGGCGCCGTCCAGCAGTTCTTCTCCCCGGCGCAGCGCGCGATGGTCCCCAGGCTCGTGCCCGACGACCGGTTGCCGACCGCCAACGCGATCAGCGGACAGGTCGGGGACGTGGCGCGGCTGGCCGGGTCGGCCCTGGGCGGAGTGCTCGCGGCGCTCGGCGGCCTGGCCGCCGTCACCATCGCCGACGCGGCCAGCTTCATCGTCTCCGCGGCACTGCTGGCCGGCCTCCGGACCAGCGGCCGCGTGGCCCGCGAAGCGGTGTCGCGCACGCGGCTGGCGAGCGTGGCCACGGATCTGCGGGCCGGGCTGGCGCTGGTCGGGAAGAGCCGGACCCTGCGGGCACTGATGCTCTTCGGCCTGGTGACCAGCCTGGGCGAGGGGGTCTTCGTCACCTTGGTCACACCGTTCGTCGAACACACCCTGCACGGCACCAGCCGACAGTTCGGCCTGTTCGCCGCGGCCCAGGCAGTCGGCGGTATCGCCGGCGGCGTATTCGCCGCCGCCATCAGCCATCGAATACCCGCCTCGCGGCTCCTCGGCTACGGTGCCGCGGCCTTCGGCGCGGTGGATCTGGCGATCTTCCTGTATCCCGTCTTCTACGTGGCGCTGTGGCCCGCCATCGTCGGCATGATCGTGGTCGGCCTGCCCTCGGCCCTGGCCGCCGCGGGCATGATGACGCTGCTCCAGCGTGGCGTCCAAGACGCGTTCCGCGGACGCGTGTTCGGCGCGCTGGGCGCCGTCCAAGGCCTCGCCGTGCTGATCGGCACCGTGGCCGCGGGCTACCTCAGCAGCCGGGTCGGCACCATCGCGGTCCTGGCCGCGCAGGGTGCCGTCTGGCTCCTGGCCGGACTCGCGGTGGTGGTCCGGGTCCGCCTCGCGGACCGGCGCCGGCTCCCTTGCCCGACCCTTGTGGCCCGCGAAGGGTCCTGACTCCCTTGACAGCCCTGTGGTCTAGTCCAATTATGACCCCTGCGGCTCCGGAGCCACCCGCCATCCGACGTCACTGGAGCACACCATGAGCTCGTTCCCCATCAGGCGACGAATACCCGAGCACGCCCCGAACCGCCGGCCGGGACGCCGGATCCGGGCGCTGCTCGGCGCCCTGGCCCTGGCCGTCACCGCGCTCGGCGCGGCCGGGGTCGCCGGCGCGCAGCCGGCCCGCGCCGACGGCACCTCCGGGCTGCCGACCTGTCCGTTCTGGACCAACGTCACGCCGCCCACGCGCACCGACACGCCCTGGGTGCCGCCGTTGCAGACCGCGCAGCCCGTCGACTTCGCCGCCGGCCGGCTGCCCGCGCCCGGCGGCGTCACCGGGACCCTGACCGGCAGCCAGGTCAACATCACGTTCAACCGCGTGCCCGGCGCGCAGGCCTACCGGGTGTGGCGCAACGGGCAGTCCGTGGCCTGGGTCACCGACTGGGGCCAGCCCGCCCTCACCGCGGTCGACACCGCGCCGTGTCAGAACGCTTACTACTCCTTCGAGGCGATGAGCGACCAGAGCGGTTCGGACGCCTCGCTGGGCCAGATGTCGGCCCCCTACGTGCTGAACACCGACGGCGCGGTGGTGCCGTGGCAGACCCCGGTCGGCAGCAGCATCACCATGATGGTCACCTCCTACAACGACGGCGGCAGCACCGCCTCCGGCTACAACGCCCAACTCGGCGTGTGCGCGGTCGACCCGCGAGTGATCCCGTGGGGCACCTACTTCACCGTCCCGGGCTACGGCACCTGCTACGCCGCCGACATCGGCACCTGGATCCAGAACGACACCGTCGACGTCTGGCTCCCCGGCACCCAGGCGAACGGCTGGGGCGTGCAGCACCGCTCGGTCACCATCATCGCCAACCCGTTCAGCGGATCGACGGCAGCAGCGCCGGCGCGGTAGAAGGAGGAACCTGATGCGCATATCGTCCCGACGACGGCCGCTGCCGGTCGCCGCCCTCGCCGCCGGCGCCCTGGTGGCCGCGGGTCTGGCACTGGCCGCGCCGACCGCCTCGGCCGCCCCCGGCGCCACGTCGGCCGCCAGCAGAACCGCCGCAGCCCACAGCACGGCCGCAGCCCACAGCACCGCTGTGGCCAGCAAAGCCGCCACCACCGCGCTCCCCACCGCGGTCTACTCCAAGATCTCCGACTGGGGCAGCGGCTTCCAAGGCCAGTACGTCCTCACCAACCCGATGACCGTCCCGCTGAACACCTGGTCGCTCCAGTTCAGCCTCCCCGCCACCGAGAGCGTCACCAGCATGTGGGGCGGCACCCAGACCGTCAGCGGCACCACCCACACCGTCGCCGCGCAGTCCTTCGACACCACGATCGCGGCCGGGGCCTCGGTCACCATCGGCTTCGACGCCAGCTACTCCGGCACCTACGCCGACCCCTCCGCCTGCCAGCTCAACTCAGACCCCTGCGACGGTAGCGCGGACCATCAGCCCCCGACCGCGCCGTCCGCACTGACGGCCCTGAGCACCACCGCCAGCGCCGCGTCCCTGTCCTGGACCGGCTCCACCGACAACGTCACCGTCGCCGGCTACAACGTGTATTCGGGCTCGACGATCGTCGCCACCTCCCCGGGCACCGCGGCGACCGTCACCGGCCTGTCGCCCTCCACGTCGTACTCGTTCACCGTCCGCGCCTACGACGAGGCCGGGAACCTGTCGGCACCCAGCGCGGCGGTCAGCGCCACCACGCTGGCGGACACCGGCGGCGGGCACCTGCCCGGCGTCGCGGCGCCGTTCGTCGACATCGGCGCCTGGCCCACCCCGAACCTGACCCAGATCGCCGAGACCACGGGCCTGCGCCAGTTCTCCCTCGGCTTCATCGTCAACGGCACCGCCACGTGCAGCCCCAGCTGGTTCAACGCCTACGCCATGTCGGCTGGCTTCGAACAGTCCGACATCGCCAGCCTGCGCGCCATCGGCGGCGACGTGAAGCCGTCCTTCGGCGGCGAGGCCGGCACCGAACTCGCGCAGTCCTGCACCGACGTGCCGTCCCTGACCGCCGCCTACCAGTCGGCGATCACCGCCTACAACCTCACCCAGATCGACTTCGACATCGAGGGCTCCGCCGTCGCCGACCCGGCCTCCATCGACCGCCGTTCCCAGGCCATCGCCGCCCTCCAGCACAGCGCCGCCGCGGCCGGCAAACCGCTGACCGTCACCTTGACCCTGCCGATCCTGCCCTCCGGCCTCACCTCCGACGGCCTGTACGTGGTGCAGTCGGCGGTCAAGTACGGCGCCAAGATCGCCATGGTGAACGGCATGGCCATGGACTTCGGCGACATCGAGGCCCCCAACCCCAGCGGCCAGATGGGCAAATACGCCATCGACACCGCGCAGTCCCTCTACAGCCAGCTGACGCCGCTGTACCCGGCGCTCACCTCGGCGCAGGTCTGGAACATGATCGGCGTCACCCCGATGATCGGCCAGAACGACGACTCCTCGGAGGTGTTCTACCAGAGCGACATGCAGCAACTGCTCGCCTTCGCCCAGCAGCAGCACCTCGGCGAGCTGGCGTTCTGGGACGTCACCCGGGACGGCAACGCCTGCACCGGTTCACTGTCGAAGTGCACTGACATCACGCAGACGCCGTATGAGTTCTCGAAGATGATCGCGCCTTATCAGGGTTGATCGATCTCCCGCCCGGCCCCAGATCAGTGACCTGATCTGGGGCCGCTTTCGCTGTGCTCACTGCGCGGCACCGCACCCTCCCGCACGAGCGAGATCAGCCGGGGCACATCCCCGGGCCGGGCCGCCCCGGCGACGGCGTTGACGACGGTCAGCAGGTCGGCCATCGACACGTCGGCGCGCGCGGCACCGGCGGCGACCGCTTTCTCCAATAGCGCGTGGCCGGTTTCCTCTAAAACCTCAACGGACTTCGCCCGGTACTCCGGACTCGCCGCGCCGTCCCGGATCAACCGCGAGAGCGCGTCCTCGGCGGCGCAGTGGATCGCGACCCACTCCAGCCACGTCCACAGGCCCTGCGAGGCCGGCGCCGAGGCCTGGATCTCGCGGCCGTCCGCGCACAGCTGATCCACGACGCCGATGAAGACGGCGTCCAGGAGCGCCTGACGACTGGTGAAGTGCCGGTGCAGGGTCGCCGAGCCCACCTTGGCCGCACGCGCGATCTCCTCCAGCGAGGCATCCGCGCCGTCCCTGCGGAACAGCGCCGCGGCAGCGGCGATGATCGCCGCCCGATTACGGGCGGCGTCGGCGCGCAGGGGAATCAGAGGTTCGTGTGTCATGGTTCTGTCGCATGTGTCGGGCGTCTGTGTCCTAGGATAACTGGGGGGCCACCCCACTTAGCAACCACACCGGCGGGTGCCGACAAACGAGGGAGTGCTCGATGACTCTGGCGTACGTGACACGGGCGGGGCAGGAACAGCAGATCGCCTGGATCGCCGGCAGCGTTCACCGCATCGTGCTCGACAAGGACGCCACCGACGGCCGCCTCACAGCCTTCCGCTCAACCATGCGCGCCGGTGTCGCCTCCCCGGTCCACGTGCACGAGCGCGAGGACGAGACCGTCTTCCTCCTGTCCGGCACCGGCGTCTTCTGGTCCGGTGATCAGCGGTGGGAACTGTCCTCGGGCGACACCGCCTTCCTGCCCCGCGGTCTGCCGCACAGCTACGTCTTCACCTCCGACGAGGCCGAACTGCTCACCATCTGCAACCCCTCGGGCATGGAGGCCTTCTTCCGCGCGGCCGGCTGGGATCTGTCGCAGCCGAAGCCGGAGGACTGGGCCGTCGACATCAAGAGCCTGGCGAAGATCGGCGAGGGCCTGGGCCAGACCGTCCTCGGTCCGCCGCTGGCCCCCGAGGCCCAGATGCCCGCGGAGTACCTGGTCCCGGCGAGCCGTCCGGAGCGCGGCACCTCGCTGTACTAGCGACATTCGGGCTCGTCGCCGAGCTTGTTCGGATCTACCGGCATCGGCCCGGGCGACCAGGCCGATGCCGGTGGATCAGCGCTCGTGAACCGGTCTACTGAGAACTGTTCGCGGCCCAATCCGCGGCCTGCCGCGCCGCCAGCGCCGTCAGATCACCGAGCGCCACGTTGTAATCCACGACATGCGTCCCCAAATCAGAGGTCTGCGTCGAGGTCGGCAGCAGCCCGCCGAGATCGGTGAGCTGGAGCCACGACGCGCCGTCCTGATTCCGGCACTGCCCGAGCAGCTCGCCGCGGAAGTGCGCGAAGCCCGCCGGCACGTCCGGCAGCGTGTACCCGGCGCCGACCAGCCCCAGGTTCCCACTGGGGTTCAGCGCGCCGCCCTCGACGAGCTGCCGTGACGGCAGGTACGTCGCCAGCGGCTGCTGGCTGTCCGGCGCGGCCCCGGTGAGCAGCGCGTGCGGGTTCGTGCACGCGATCTGGTACCCGGCGGCAGTCGGCCGCCCGAACACCGCTGTGGCGCCCGGCGCCTGCCCGGCCGGTTCGTCATAGCTCGAATACGCGACCACGCACCCGAACCGCGTGTCGTTCGAGCACAGCGGGATGTGCTGGAAGGTGGCCCCGGCATCGGTCCCGCCGCCGTCCGGCTGCCCGGTCGGCACCTGTACGTTCCCGCCGAGCAGATACGCCCCGACCAGCTGCCGCTGCATCGCCGCGTTCCCGTCGATCTGCTGCTGGATCAGGGTGATGAGATCCGCGCTGCCCTGGGAGTGCCCGATCAGGATCACGCCGCGCCGCTGCCCGGTGGCCGGGTCGACGTTGTCGTGCGTCCAGTAGTCCTGCCAGGCCTGCGCCACGTCCATCTCGCCGGTGGCCAGGTCGGCGGGCGACTTCAGCACCAGCCCCAGCGCCACCTCGGTCAGCGACGCCTGCCGGTATACGGGCACGAACATCCGGCAGGTGCCGGCGAACCGCTCGGCCTGCGCCAGCGTCACCGCCATCTCCGGATCGGTCGGCGTCGGGGGCAGCGAACCGACCTGGAGCAGCGGGTTCGGCAGCGTGTCGATGGTCGGGTAGACGTAGAAGCAGTCCACCGGCGGCGCGGACGGGATCTGGAACGGCTCGTCGACCGCGCCGACGTCCTCGGTCTTCCCGCTCGGATAGTGCACGGTCGGCCCGCACGGGTCGCTCGCCAGCGCCGGATCGCACAGCCACACCGGCGCGGCCAGCGGCGACGCGACCGACGGGGCCGGTGTTGCCGAGTCGGCATTCGCGCGCGCCGCCGCCGGCGCACCGGCGACAACTCCGGCAATCAGCATCCCGGCAGCCAACACCGAATAGGACCTGTTCCGCTTCTTCCACTTCATAACTGAGCTCCTTGTCCGGGCCATGGTCACGTGAGCGGAACCATGCGCCGACCGGGTGGCAGGCTGATAGGGGGTTGGTCTTCCCGCAGACTGAGGTCCACCGGGACCGGGGAGTCCACGAGCACTGACAGATCATCGACCCGCACCTCGATGAGCCCATGCGGCGTCGGCACGGCGCCGCGCGCCCACTCCAGGTCGCCGAGCCGAGGGGCGATGCGGACGCGCGCGTACCCGGGTTCGGCCGGGGTGATCCCGAGGACGTACACCAGCAGATCCCGGCTGGGCGTCGCGGACCAGCCGTGGCACGCGCTGCCGCCCTCCCACGTCTCGCGCAGCGCGGTGGGCCCGGCGTCCAGCAGCTTGCCCCAGTCCCGGCACAGGTCCGGCAGCCGGTCGGCGGCCCCGAGCAGGGCCAGCGCGTCGTGCACGACGTACCGGAAGAACGGCTGCGCGCCGACGACCAGCTGCGCGGTGTCCCAGTCCGGGATCGGCGCGGCGAACATCGCGGCGGCGGCCGGGGCGCCGTCGGCGTCGCTGCCGTGCGCGGCCACCGGCGAGCGGGTGAACATCGGGGAGCGGTTGAGCAGGAAGGTGCGCAGCCGCACGTGCCGCTCGGTCGGCACGATCTCCGCGCAGACCGCCGCGGCCGTGGTGTGCTCGCTGACCGAGGGCTGCACCACGCCGTCGATCATCTGGTCCCGGTAGGCCCAGCGCTCCTCGTCCCAGAACACCTCGAAACCCTGCGCGAGCGTGGTGTGCAGGGTCCAGGCCCAGCGGGCCCGGCCGCTGTCGCCGAGCCAGTCGGCCATCTCGGCGAAGTCGGCCAGGGCCCGGGCGAACAGCGCGTTGAGCGCGGTGCTGGTGGCGCTGACCGGGACCGGCGACCAGTCGACCAGCACCCAGCCGGCGACGTCGTGCAGCAGGCCGTCCTGCCCGAGGAAGGACGTGAACCAGCGCAGCACGTTCTCGGCGGTCGGCAGCAGAGCACCGACCAGATCGGCGTCGCCGGTGTAGCGGTAGAGGTTGTGGACCGAGCGCATCCAGTGCAGCGACCAGTCCGGGATGCTGACGATGCCGGGGTCGGCGGCGTCGCCGGCCGCGACCATCGGCAGCAGACCGTCCGGCCGGGGCCGCGCGGCCAGCACCGGGTGCCAGCGCGCCAGGCTCCAGTCCGGATTCGCGACCAGGTCCACGGACTGGTGCACCACCGAATCGCCGGTCCAGGCGCGCTGCTCGCGGGTGGGGCAGTCGATGTAGGCGTCGTGCGCGGTGAGGTCGACGGTGCGCAGGCCGGTGGCATGGATGCGATTGAGCAGCGGATCGCTGCACGCGAAATACGGGCCGGTGGGACGCGGGCGCAGCCGCTCGACCACGGCCAGGTCGTCCAGCGTGGCGGCGCCGCCGACCAGCAGCAGGTAGCGGCCGCCGGAGGGATCGTGGGCCTGGAAGGCGTCGGCGTGGCCGCGCGCGGTGTAGTGGAAGGTCTGGGCGCTGGCGAGGGCGGCCGGCTTGGGGGTCTCGACCAGCGCGCCGACCAGCGTGGTGCCGGGCTCGGCGGTGAGGGCGAAGCGGACGGTGCCGCTGACGACCTTGCCGAAGTCGACGACCAGGAGGTGGTCGCCGGCGGGGATGGTCAGGCCCGGACGCCAGGCGCCGGGGTCGGTGCGGTTCTCGCCGGTCTCGCGCAGGGCGGTGCTCAGGCGGGTCGCGGCTGATTCCGAAATGCCGGGCTCAGTACCGGGCTCAGTACCGGGCTCGGAAAGCGATGTCACCGCCGCCGTCACCGCCGTCACCGACACCGTCTCCGGATCCTGCGGCACCGCCGTCAACTGCGGAATCGGCCGGGCGAGCACCGCACCGTACGGATCCACCGGCGGCCGGGTGCGCCCGATCCCACCCACGTGGATCGAGGCGACCACCCGCGCCGCGTCCCAATCCGCGTCGTCGAACTCCGGCGAAGCCCACTCCGGATCCAGCTCCCGCGCGTCGAAGACCTCGGGGATCTGCGGCGAGATCGTCGTCAGCGGCCGCGAAGGCGTCCACGCCGTCGCTTCCCGGCACCGCCAGCTGTCGTCGGTGGCGATCCACTCCTGGCCGACCCGCAGCTCCGCGACCAGCGACCCGCCGCCGAGCGTGAACGTCGTCGGCGTCGGCAGCCACCACGCGGTGCGGCTGCCGTAGAAGCGGGCGAACACCGCGACGGTGTTGTGCCCGGCGCGCAGCACCGGCGCCGCGTCGCCGTGGTCGTAGCGCAGCTCCCGCTGGCCGTGCCGGATGGGCCCGCGCGCGAGCTCCACACCGTTGACATACAGCACGTACCGCGAATCGGCGGTGATCCGGAACGGCGCCTCGCCAGGCACCTCATCCAGCTCGAACGACCTGCGGAACAGCACGCGCCGGTCGTAGTACTCCGGATCCAGCGCACCGTTCATCGGGTTGTCCGGCGCCGGGGCGCCGACGCCGCTCCGCCCGCTCCAGATCCACTGCCCCCGCCACGCCTGGGTCGCCGGGATACTCATCGTTCTGCCTTTCTCGAAAGGGGAGGGGCCGGTCAGCGCACGCCGCGTACCGGGCGCACCGCCAGCGCGCCGGCGACCGCGAACACCGCCGCGACCACATACAGCGCCCGGTAGTTGTGGCCGCCGCCGATGGCGAGCACGGCCGGGGCCAGCGCCGGCATCAGGATCTGTGGGACCGCGCTGGCGGTGGTGAACACGCCGAGGTCCTTGCCGGCGTCCCCGTCCTGGTCCGGCAGCACGTCGGCGGCCAGCGCCAGGTCCACGGCCAGGTGCGTGCCCAGCGCGGCGCCGGCGACGGCGAGTCCGACCTCGAAGACGGCCAGGTTCGGGGCGCTCGCCGCGATGACCGCGCCGACACCGAACAGCGCCGCCGCGACCCCGACGAAGATCTTGCGGCGTCCCTGCCGGTCGGACAGGCGCCCGCAGTACACCGACGCGCCGACCATGAACACGACCATCACCACCGTCGAGACGCCGACCAAGCCGGTGGAGGCGTCGGAGGAGTAGTGGAGCTCGTCTTGCAAGAAGTACTTCAGATACAGCTGGATCGCGGCGAACGCCCCGATCATCAGGAACCTGCTGAGCCAGGCCCACCCGAAGTCGGGGAAGCGGCGCGGCGAGACCCAGTAGCTGCGGGCGATCGTCCCGGCGGTGAGCCGCGGCAGCACGGTCCCGGCGCTCAGCCGCCGATCCGGCAGGCGCTGCGCCAGCCGCAGCGTGAGAGCGGCCGCGATCACGCCCGGCACCAGGAACATCCCGGCCGGCGAGGGCTGGAAGACCACGGCGATCCCGGTCCCGACCACCGGTGCGACCGCCGTGGCCAGCCCGACGAAACCGCCGATCCGGCCGCGCACCGCCGCCGGGAACTGGTCCGGCAGCACGGCGCTGAGCGCGGCCCCGCTGGCGTTGTATCCGCCCTGCGCGACGCACCAGCCGAGGGCCAGCAGCCAGATGCTCGGCGCCGCGGCCATCACCACGAGCCCGGCGAACCCGACGGCCACACCCCCGGCGATCCACGGCCGGCGCATCCCGTGCCGGCAGGCGCAGCGGTCGGTGAGCCGTCCGGACACCGGCGTCACCAGCAGCGCCACCACGGCCGCGACCGCGACGACCATGGCCAGCGCGCCGTCCTTGTGCGCGTGGTCCAGGTGGTCGATGCGGGTGGCCAGCGAGGAGGTCAGGACGGTGATCGTGGCCAGCGCGTTGCCGAACACCGCGGCCACGTACAGCCAGGTGAGGCGGCTGGCCGGGGCCTGGGCCGCGACCGGGGTGGAGCTTCCGTCGAGGGCGACAGCGCTCATGGCGGGCCTTCCGGAGGGCGAGGCTTATTTACTTAGTACTCAGTAAAAATTATCCTGGGGGTGTGACGCAAGGGCAACGCGCAAGAAACCTGACCGACCGCCGCCGCGATACCGGGACCGGTGGTGATAGAGATGAACGCGTGACGGACGTGCCGAACGGCGAACGCGGTGAGCAGAGGGAGCGCGACGTGCGGGGATCGGGCCCGCCGCGCAGCTCGCGCACGCCGCGCGCCGCCGCCGGCAAGACGGCCGGTGCTGGCGCTGCCGGCAAGACGGCCCGCGGCGCGCGCCGGCGTGCCGAGATCCTGGACGTCGCCGCGCACCTGTTCGCCCAGCGCGGCTACCGCGGCGTGGCCACAGCGGAGATCGCGCAGCAGATCGGCATCACCGAACCGGCGCTGTTCTACTACTTCCCGACCAAGACGGCGCTCCTCCAGGCCGTGATCGAGCAGCGCGACGCCGACAGCCGCGAGATCGTCGCCGATCTGGCGGCCCTCGGCGGCCTGGCGGCGATCGAGGGCATGCCCGGCTTCGCCCGCCGCAACCAGGCCGACCCGCACCTGGTCCGCCTGTTCGCGGTACTGGTCGCCGAGAACCTGGACCCGGACGACCCGGCACACGAGCAACTGGCCGAGCGCTACCGGCGCCTGCGCCACGCGATCGCCGACATGATCCGGCGCGCGCAGGCCGCCGGGGAGATGCGGCGCGATGTGGACCCGCACGCCAAGTCGGTGGAGATCGTGGCGTTCATCGACGGCCTGCACACCCAGTGGCTGCTGGACCCGGCGGACATCGACCTGGTCGCGATGGTCGAGGCTTATGCGCGCGAGTTGGTGCTGGAGCTGCGGGTCAGTGTCCTGTAGCGGGGCGAAGGAAGCGCTCTGAACCACCTCATGAAGTGGCCTCGCGAAAGCTCGTGAACCGCAGGTGGCTATAGCTCCGCGAGCTCGGCAAGCCAGCGATGCCCCGGATACACCTGCCCGATGAGCTCGGCCAGCCGCGCGCGCCGAGCCGGGTCCAGCTCCGGCATGATGCCGGCGAAGTCCGCCTGGTCCTTCGGTCGCGCGTGCTTGGCCTTGAACAGGAGCACCAGTTCAGGGGTCAGATAGGGGATGCCGTCCGGTGTGTGGCAGATGATGTCGTCGTACGGGAGCCGGATCGTGGGGGAGTGGCGGCAGATCCATGTCCGGCCTTCGTGTGGCTCGCGGAAGACGTCGACCAGGTAGTCGTCGGTGGCCGGGTCGCGGAGCCAGGTTTGGTGCGTGGCGGCCAGTGTCTCCGGCGAGGGGGCCGGCCACAGGCACTTGTCGCCGACCGCGTCGAAGACGTAGTCGGTGAACCGGTCGCGGATTTCGGTGAAGTGCGCGGCCGGGATGGCGATTTCCAGGTCGCTGTGGCGCCGGGTTTGCTTGCCGCGGAACAGGTCTAGTGCCCAGCCGGCGGCTACGTACCAGGGTGCGGTGACGCCGGTCAGGCGCGAGGCGACTTCGGCCGGGGTCCAGGCGTGGGCCCAGCGGGTGTCGAGGGCTTCGATGTCGGCGGGGGACAGGTCGGTGCGGTCTTCCGGCGGTGGTTGGGTCACCGCACGGAAGGTATCGCACCGGGAATCTGTGTGTGGAAGGAGTGCTAGAGCAGTGCTGTGTTCCCGTGCGCGGTCGATGCTGTGTAGTACCGATCCGCCGCGAACGAGGCCCGGTAGCCGGTCAGTAGTACGCCCACCGAGTCCAGCAGGCCCGGTGCGGTGCTGCACGCTGCCCGCCCGGCCTGGTCTGTGGTGGCGTGGCACAGGTATCCGCCGCTGGTGTCGGTGAAGGTGATGCGCTGTCCGGCCAGGGGGGCGCCGGCGCTGGTCAGGGTGGCGTTGAGGTCTGCCTCGCCGAGTGGGAGCAGGGTCAGTGTCGCGGTGCCGGCGGTCAGTGCGGTGGGGGCGGGCGGGATCACCGAGGCCGCGAGGTAGACCGGGTTCGTGCCGACCGGGACTGTGGCGGTGAGGGTGTCAGAGCTCAGATTCACCACGGAGACGTCGTTGGCGCCGTAGTCGGCCACGTAGGCCGAGCCGCCGCCCGGGGCCATGGTCAGTGCGATGCCGTGCGGTGCGGTGCCGACGCTGAACGTCGAGGTGACCGCCTCGGTCGTGGTGCTGACCACCGACACGGTTCCGGAGGCGGCGTCGGTGACGTAGACGGAGGCGCCGTTCGGGCTCACGACGGCGCTGTGCGGGCTGCCGCCGATCGGCACGGTCGCCGCGGCGGTGTCGCTCGCGGTGTCGATCACCGTGAGGGTCCCGTCGCCGTGGTCGGGCACGTAGACGTGGCCGCCGTCGGGGGAGACCGCCAGGCCGACCGGGCTGGCGCCGACCTGGACGGTGGCCGCGACCGTGTCGTCGGCGGTGTTGATGACGGTGACCGAGTGGTTGCCGGTGTTGGCGACGTAGAGGCGGGAGCCGTCCGGCGACACGGCCAGGCCCTCGGCGCCGGAGCCCGAGGGGACGGTCGCGAGTACCGAGTCGGCGGTGGTGTCGATGACCGAGACCGTGCCCGAGACGTCGTTGCCGACGTAGAGGCGCGAACCGTCGGGGGACAGCACGGCCGCCTGCGGCTGGACGCCGACCGCGATGATGGCCACTACCGCCGGTCCGGCGGCGGCCTGGGTGTCGATGACCCGGACCGCGCCGGAGCCGGAGTCGGTGACGTAGACGCGCCGCCCGTCGGCCGAGGCGGCGACGCCGGTCGGGGAGATGCCGGCCGGGACGGTGTCGACCACGGTGTTGGTGGCGGTGTCGATGACCGAGACCGTGTTCGACGAGGAGTTCGCGACGTAGACGTACGTCCCCGGCGGCAGCGGCGCGCCGGCGGCGTGGCCGGGCGCGGCGGTCAGCGCCGTGAGCGTCCCGGCGGCGAGCAGGCAGAGCGCGACGGCGGCCGCCGCGCGTGGTCGGGTGGAGCGCGGAAGCAGGGCGGAGGTCACGCGGGCTCCTTCGGAGGCACTGCCGAGTAACTCAGAGCTCTGTTTTATCGCGATCGGGCTGCTCTGGCGAGGGGGCGGAGCCTGGCGAGCCGGTAGGGCTTTCCTCTCTCTTCTCCTGTTTCTCCTCCTCGATGCCGCGGACCCACATGAGCGCCAAGATGCTCCCGGCCAGCCCGATCAGGATCAGCGCGATCGCCACGCTCACCCCGCCGGCTCCGGTCCAGTAGACGTCCTTCAACTCGATCAGCAGCGCCGCCTCGTCCACCACCAGCGCCAGCCCGATCCCGAAGAACAACCCCATCCACGCGTGCCACTGCGGCGAGCGCTCTATGACCCCGGCCGCGGCCACGCATATCAGGATCAGGATCCCCCACAGATAGTGGTGGATGTGCACGCTGCCCGCCGTCACGTTCCCGAAGCCGCCCACGTGCACGTGGATGGCCCAGGTCAGCAGCCGGAGCCCGCCGAAGGTGACGGTGAACGCCCACCAGGCGAGCACGATCCCGCGACGGGTCGGGTGGACGTCCTTCAGGGTTCTGATGCGCGCCATCAGCGTCCTTCGTCTTCGTGGTGTTTACTCTCAGTCAAGCAGCATCAAGTCCTCGGGAACATCGATATCGGCCGGCGAACCGTGGCAGGGCACGGAGGCCACCTCGTGCCGGGCCAGGAAGTCCCGCGCACCCCGATCGCCCACCGCCGCGGCCGACGCCTCGGGCCAGTGCCGGGCGGCGATCAGCACCGGATGGCCGCGGCGTCCCTCGTAGGTCGCGGCGGCGACTTCCGCGCCGGCGGCGACGACGGCGCGGACCGCCTCGGACGTCACGAAAGGCTGGTCCACCAACAGGATCACGGCCGCGCCGCACGAGGCGGGCAGCGCCGCCAACCCGGCGCGCAGCGAGGAGCCCATCCCCGTCTCCCAGTCCTGATTCACCGCCACGACACACCCGGTCAGGTCCGCCCGCCGCCGCACCTCGGCGGCCTCGGCGCCCAGGACCACGACCACCTCGGCGCAGCCGCCGGCGCGCGCCGTGCGCACCGCCCGCTCGACGAGTAGTCCGCCGCCGTGGGTCAGCAGCGCTTTGGGGCGTCCGCCGAGCCGCCGCCCGCCCCCGGCCGCCAGGATCACCGCGCCGATCTGCACAGCTGCCGTCACCTCGGCCGTCACCTCGGCCACCACCTCGTCCATCTATCGCAACCGCATCTATCGCAACCGCAACGCCAGGAACAGATCCACCTGCGTCTCCAGATCGGCCAGGCTGCGCCCGGTCAGCTCCTCGATCCGGGCGACCCGGTATCGCAGGGTATTGACGTGGACGTGCATCTGCTCCGCGCAGCGCGTCCACGACGTCGAACACGCCAGGAAAGCCTCCAGCGTGGCCTCCAGATCCGAGCGGTGCAAAGCGTCGTAGGCCCGCAACGGGCCCAGTAGCCGATCGCGGTAGGCGACCCGCACGTCCTCCGGCAGCCCCGACAGCAGCAGCACGTGCGAGGCCAGTTCCTCGTGGCCGATGACGCTCACCTGGTCGCTGCGGGCCCGGCCGATGCGCAGCGCGTGCCGGGCCTCGTCGACGGTGGCCCGCAGCCCCGCGGCCCGCCGGCTGCCGACGCCGATCGCCAGCCGCTCGCGTCCGAGCCCGGCGGCCATCGCGCCGAGCAGGTCGCGAAGCTGCGCGGCCACGTCCGGCGGCGGGCCCGGCACCAGCGCGACCGCGTGGTCGGGGAACTCGGCGATCGGGAAGTCGGGTTCGGAGATGGATCCGGCGCCGGCCCCGGATCCGGGTCCAGAGCCGGGTCCGGATTCCGGGGCGCCGGGCTTGAGCGCAGCGGGTAGCCGCAGCCGCACCTCCTCGGCGACGTCCTCCAACAGCGCCCGCAGGATCGCCCCGGACTGGCCGGCGGGACCGGCCAGCGCCAGCGCCTGCACCTCGGTGTCCGAGCCGACGCCGACCAGGTCGGCCCGGGCGGCGATCTCGGCGGCGCCGCCGTCCTCGGCGATCAGCCGCACCAGCTCGGCGCCCAGCTGCCGCAGCGGTGCGCGGCGCGCGGCCAGCCGCTCCCGCTCGATCGCCAGCACCGCGGCCGCCTTCCAGGCCAGTGCCTGGCGCCGGGGGTCCCAGCGTTCGTAGTCGCCGTCGAAGACCAGGTACCAGTCGGTGAGCCGGGAGCCGGAGCTGATGGCGAACACCGAGCGGCGGCGGATCCGGGCCGGGAGCTGTCCGGCGCGCAGCGCTTCGCGGACCGTCGCCTCGGCCTCCGGCGGCGGCATCGGCTCGTGCGAGGCGGCGACCGGCCGGGCGGCGGGGGTGAGGACCCAGCACGGCATGCCGACGTCCTGCGCCAGCAGCTCCAGGATCGGGGCCAGCGCGGTTCCGGCGGCCGAGGCCGAGACCAGGCGGCCGTGCCGCTCCAGGACCGAGCCGATGTCGGCGGCCCGCTCGGCGGACAGCTGCCGGGCCAGGTGCTCGGTGAGGGTGGCGAAGGCCAGCTCGGTCGGGACCCGGAACAGCGGGGTGCGGTGGGTGCGGCAGGCGCGGATCAGGTCCGGTGGGATCGGCGCGCCGGAGGCGTCGCCGGCGGCGACGGCCGCCGCCCCGGCCTCGGCCACGGCCCGGGCGAACCGCTCGGAGTCCCGGGGCTCGCGCCGCCAGACCAGGCCGGTCAGCACCAGCTCGCCGCCGTTCAGATACCGGCCCGGGTCCAGCAGATCGGTCGTCGCCACCCAGCTGATCTCCCGTTCCAGCAGGGCGTCGGCGCCGGTCAGCAGCTCCAGGCCGGGCATCGGGGCGGCCAGCAGGTCACGCAGTCGCACGGGCCGCTCCCCCTTCCTGCCGGCGCTCGGGGCGGTCTTGATCGAAACGAGGCTACCTCCGCACCGCGCAGCTTAGGAACGGCCTGTGAGCGGCGTCTTTGGACGATCCTCCGAAACCCCGGCCGCCGACGGACTGCTCCTTCATGGTTTCGGCCCGTGGCCGGGACCGGGCCGGCGGCGGTTCACTGACCATCGTGCCGCTCGGCACCACGAAGCCGGAAGGAGGCGCTGATGCCCGGTGATACCCGCCGCGAGGCGGTGACCGTGTTGAACGCCTGGTCCGCGGAGCAAGCGAGGCAGGAGCTGTCGGCCTGCTGTGCCAGCCAGCGCTGGGTGGCCGCCATGGCATCGGGACGCCCGTACGGCGGCTGGACCGAGTTGGCGTCGGCCGCGAGCGCGGCGATGAAGGCGCTGCGGTGGTCGGACGTGCTGGAGGCGCTCGACGCGCATCCGCGGATCGGCGACAAGGCGGCGGGGCAGTCGCGGGAGGCGCGGTGGTCGCGGGCCGAGCAGTCGGCGGCGGCCGGCGGCGCTGACTCGGTGCTGCGGGAAGTGACCCTGGCCAACGCGGAATACGAGCAGGTCTTCGGCCATGTCTTCCTGATCCGCGCGGCGGGCCGGTCGGCCGAGGAGATCCTGGCGGCCGCTCGCCGGCGCCTGGACCACGACGCCGCCACCGAGCAGCAGGTGGTGCGCGCCGAGCTCGCCGAGATCGTGCTGTTGCGCCTGGAGCGCGTCGGGCAAACCGCCGCATCTTCTTCTCCCGGTGTTAAGGCCGGAGGTCAAGACAGCGCCGAATCCGCTGCCGCCACAACGGGAGTCGCGAAATGAGCCTGTCCACCCACGTCCTGGACGCCGTCCAAGGCCGTCCCGCGGTCGGCGTCCCGGTCCGCCTGGACGTGGCCCGCCCCGACGGCTGGCTGCCGGTGGCCCGGGAGCGCACCGACGCCGACGGCCGCATCCGCTTCGCCCCGGACCTGCTCGGCGGCCCGCACCGCCTGGTCTTCGATACCGCCGCCTACTTCCAGACGGCCGGCGTCGAGCACTACTTCTACCCCGAGGTCGCGATCGCCTTCACGGTGACCGACCCGGACGCGCACCATCACGTGCCGCTGCTGCTCAGCCCATTCGCCTACTCGACCTATCGAGGGAGCTAGTCGATGCCGATCGTCCTGGGGGACAACCGTTACGGCAAGTGCGAGAACCGGGTCGTCCGGATCACCAAGGAGGGCCCGGTCCACCAGATCAAGGACCTCACCGTCTCCGTCGCCTTGTCCGGCGACCTGGACGCGACCCACCTGACCGGGGACAACTCCGGAGTCCTGCCGACCGACACCATGAAGAACACGTGCTTCGCCTTCGCCCAGCGCCACGGCGCCGTCGAGATCGAGGACTACGCCCTGCTGCTGGCCCGGCACTTCGTCGACTCCCAGCCCGGCATCGCCCACGCCCGCGTCGAGGTCGCCGAGCACGCCTGGGAGCGCATCGGCGACGGCCCGCACTCCTTCCTGCGGGTCGGCGGCGGCACCCGGACCTGCACGGTCCACTACGACGGCACCGACGTCTGGATCGTCAGCGGCCTGAAGGACCTCACCGTACTGAACTCCACCGACTCGGAGTTCTGGGGCTACGTCAAGGACGAATACACCACGCTGGCCGAAGCCCAAGACCGCATCCTGGCCACCGAGATCCACGCCCAATGGCGGCACACCGGCGAATCCGGTGAGTGGGGCAAGTCCTACGAACGGGCTAAGAACGCCCTGCTGGAGGCGTTTGTGCGAACGCACAGCCGCTCGCTCCAGCAGACACTGTTCGAGATGGGCACGCGGGTCCTGGAAGAAAGCCCGGAGCTGTGCGAGGTCCGGCTGAAGCTGCCGAACAAGCACCACTTCCTCTACGACACGGCCCCGTTCGGCCTGGACAACCCGAACGAGACGTTCCTGGCCGCCGACCGGCCCTACGGCCTGATCGAGGGCGACGTCCGCCGCGACGACGCCCGCGACCCCGGCCCGGCCTGGACCTGAGGCCCGGGCCTTCCAGCCCAGCACAGCCCGGTCCACCCCGGTCCAGGCAGCCCGGTCCAGTCCAAACCGGCCCCGGTCCGGCCCAGTCCAGACCGGCCCAGCCCGAGAACCCTTCAGCACCCCCGGAGCACATCAGTGGACTTCCTACGCCCCGCCACCTGGGCCGAGGCGCTGACCGCCCGCGCCGAGCGGCCCGACGCGGTCCCCATCGCCGGCGGCACCGACGTCATGGTCGAGCTCAACTTCGACCGGCGCCGCCCCGGCGCGCTGCTGGACCTGAACCGGATCCCGGCGTTGCGGCAGTGGACCCGGGATCCGGACGGCACGATCCGGCTCGGCGCGAGCGTCCCCTACGCCCGCATCATCGACGAGCTCCGCACCGACCTGCCCGGCCTGGCCATGGCCTCGCGCACCGTCGGCTCGCCGCAGATCCGCAACCGCGGCGGCGTCGGCGGCAACCTCGGCGCGGCCTCCCCGGCCGGCGACACGCACCCGGTGCTGGTCGCCACCGACGCGGTCATCGAGGTGGAGAGCGCCGAGCGGGGCGTGAGGGCGATCCCGGCCACCGAGTTCTACCTCGGCGTCAAACGCAACGCCATGGCCGCCGACGAGCTGATCAAGGCGGTCCTGCTGGCCCCGGCCAAGGGCCCGCAGCAGTTCTCGAAGATCGGCACCCGCAACGCGATGGTCATCGCCGTCTGCTCGTTCGCCGTGGCGCTGGACGTCGCGGCCCGCAAGGTCGGCGCCGGCATCGGCTCCGCGGCCCCGACCCCGCGCCGCCCGTTCGAGGCCGAGCTGTTCGCCGCGGACGCGCTGCCCTGGGACAGCCGCGCCGACCTCGACCCGAGGATCGCGACCCGGTTCGGCGAACTCGTGGCCGCCGCGGCCGCGCCGATCGACGACGTCCGCGGCACCGCCGCCTACCGCCGGCACGCGCTCTCGGTGATGGGCCGCCGCACCCTGACCTGGGCCTGGCGCGAGCATCAGAGCAGCCAGAGCTGCCAGAGCAGCAAGGAACTGACATGAGAGTGACCTTCACGGTCAACGGCCGCAGCGCCGAGGCCGACGACGTGTGGGAAGGCGAGAGCCTGCTGTACGTCCTGCGCGAACGCGTCGGCCTGCCGGGTTCGAAGAACGCCTGCGAGCAGGGCGAATGCGGGTCCTGCACCGTCTACCTCGACGACGTCCCGGTCTGCTCCTGCCTGGTGGCCGCCGGCCAGGTGCAGGACCGGCAGGTGCGCACCGTCGAAGGCCTCGCCGACGGCGACCGCCTGGACCCGGTGCAGGCCTGCTTCATCAAGGCCGGCGCCGTCCAGTGCGGCTTCTGCACCCCCGGGCTGCTGGTCCAGGCCCACGACCTCATCGAGCGCAACCCCGAGCCGTCCGACCCGGAGATCCGGGAGGCCCTGGCCGGGAACCTGTGCCGCTGCACGGGCTACGAGAAGATCCTCGACGCCGTCCGCGAGGCGGCCGCTATTAAGGCCGGTATCGCATGAGCACCCTCACTGAACGCGGCGGGGCGCAGCAGAACACTGTCATCCAGAACGCCGCGATCGCCACGGTCGACGCCGCGAACACCGAATACGAGTCCGGATACGTCGTCATCGGCGACGGCCGGATCACCGCCGTCGGATCCGGGCCCGCGCCTTACGTGTACGGGGCGCGCGTCGTCGACGGCACCGGCTGCCTGGCCACCCCCGGCCTGGTCAACACCCACCACCACCTCTACCAGTGGATCACCCGCGGCCTGGCCCAGGACGACGCCCTGTTCGGCTGGCTGGTCGAGCTGTATCCGATCTGGGCCCGGCTGACCGAGGACACCCTCGGCGCGGCGGCCCGCGGCGGCCTGGCCTGGCTGGCCAAGACCGGCTGCACCACCTCGGCCGACCACCACTACGTCTTCCCGCGCCACGGCGGCGACCTGCTCGGCGCGGAGATCGAGGCGGCGCGCCAGATCGGCCTGCGGTTCCACCCCACGCGCGGCTCGATGGACCGCGGCGCGTCCGACGGCGGACTGCCGCCGGACGAGGTGGTGGAGCGGCTCGACGACATCCTGGCCGCGAGTCAGGACGCGATCACGCGCTACCACGACCCCTCGTTCGACTCGATGCTGCGCATCGGCCTGGCGCCGTGCTCGCCGTTCTCGGTCAGCAGCGACCTGATGGTGCACAGCGCGTCCCTGGCCCGCGAACACGGGGTCCGGCTGCACACGCACCTGGCCGAGACCCTCGACGAGGAACAGTTCTGCCTGGCCACCCACGGCTGCACGCCGGCGGAGTACGCCGACAAGCTCGGCTGGCTCGGCCCGGACGTGTGGCTGGCGCACTGCGTGCACCTGTCGGACTCGGCGATCCGCCGCTTCGCCGACACCGGGACCGGCACCGCGCACTGCGCATCCTCCAACGCCCGCCTCGGCTCCGGCCACGCGCGCATCAAGGACCTGCTGGCCGCCGGTGCCCCGGTCGGACTCGGCGTGGACGGGGCGGCGTCGCAGGAGTCGGGGATGCTCGTGGAGGAGCTGCGGCAGGCGATGTACGTCTCGCGGCTGCGTGCCCTGTCCTCCAACCCGGCCGAGGCCCTCAACGCCCGCGCCTCGCTGCGGCTGGGGACCATGGGCGGTGCGAGGGTGCTGGGGCGCGAGGCCGAGATCGGCTCGCTGGAGGTCGGCAAGCTCGGCGACGTCGCGCTGTGGGATCTCAACGGTCTGGGTCACGCCGACATCGCCGACCCGGTCGCCGCGCTGGTCTTCGGCCCGCCGGCCCCGCTGCGGCTGCTCGCGGTCGGCGGCAATCCGGTGGTCCAGGACGGCACGCTGGCCACCGCCGACGAGGACGCGCTGGCCCGGGCCTGCCGCACCGCCGCCCGCTCGCTGATGGAGGCGTCCTGATGCGGCCCCGCACCCTGATACGGCCCCGCACGCTCGCCCCCGCCGTGAACCGACCCCTGCCGGAGGTGTTCTGATGCCCACGCGTGCCCCCGATCGTGCGCCTCGCGATCTGAACCAGTCCGCGACGACCGGCGGCGTCGGCGACAGCCCGACCCGTCCCGACGGCTCGTTGAAGGTCAAGGGCGAGTTCGCCTACTCCTCCGACCTGTTCATGGACGACATGATCTGGGGCGCCACCCTGCGCAGCCCGCACCCCAGAGCCCTGATCCACTCCATCGACGTCGCCGCCGCCCTGAAACTCCCCGGCGTCTACGCCGTCCTCACCCACGAGGACGTCCCCGGCCACAAGTTTTACGGCCTGGACACCCGCGACCAGCCGGTGCTCGCCGTCGGCCAGGTCCGGCACCAGGGCGAGCCGGTGGCGTTGGTGGCCGCCGACCACCCGGAGACCGCGCGCCGGGCGCTGAAACTGATCCAGGTCGACTACGAGGTGCAGGAACCGGTCGTGGACCCCCGGCGCGCGGTGTTCGATCCGCAGTGCCCGCTGGTGCACGACGACGGGAACATCGTGCGGCACCAGCCGGTCCGGGTCGGCGCCAGTCCCGACGATCCGGCGGTGCGTGCGCAGTGCGCCGTGGTCGTCTCCGGCGAGTACGAGGTCGGGATCCAGGACCAGGCGTTCCTGGGGCCCGAATCAGGGCTCGCCATCCCGGCCGAGGACGGCGGGGTGGACCTGTATGTGGCCACGCAGTGGATCCACTGGGACCTGTTGCAGATCGCGCCGTGCCTGGGGCTGCCCGAGGAGAAGGTCCGGATGACGCTGTCCGGCGTCGGCGGGGCGTTCGGCGGCCGCGAGGACCTGTCGATGGAGATCCACGCCGCGATGCTGGCGCTGCGCGTCGGCAAGCCGGTGAAGATGGTCTACAACCGCGAGGAGTCGTTCTTCGGGCACGTGCACCGGCATCCGGCCTTGATGACGTACACCTACGGCGCCACCGCCGAGGGCAAGCTGGTGTTCGCCGACGTGGAGATCGTGCTGGACGGCGGCGGCTACGCCTCGGCCACCCCGAACGTCGTCGGCAACGCCGCCTCGCTCGGCGTCGGGCCGTACGTGGTGCCGAACATCAAGATCGACGCCTACGGCGTCTACACCAACAACCCGCCCTGCGGCGCGATGCGCGGCTTCGGCGCGGTCCAGGCCTGCTTCGCCTACGAGTCGATGATGGACAAACTGGCCGCCGAACTCGGACTGGACCCGGTCACCATCCGGCAGCGCAACGTCGTGGCCCAGGGCGACAAGCTGGCCACCGGCCAGGTCGTGGAGGCCCCGGCGCCGGTCGCCGAGATGCTGGACACGCTCAAGGCGCTGCCGATGCCGGCCCCGGCCGACACCTCGGACCTGCGCAACCTGCCCGGCTCGACCGCCAACGCCACACACGGCGAAGGCGTGGTGCGCGGCGTCGGCTACGGCATCGGCGTCAAGAACATCTGCTTCTCCGAGGACTTCGACGACTACTCCACCGCCCGGGTGCGCCTGGAACTGCTCGGCGACACCGTCGGCGCGCTGGTGCACACCGCCGCCGCCGAGGTCGGGCAGGGCCTGATCACCATCGAGGCCCAGATCGCCCGCACCGAACTGGGCGTGGAGCAGGTGAGCATCCACCCGGCCGACTCCTCGGTCGGCACCGCCGGGTCCTCCTCGGCCTCGCGCCAGTCGTACATGACCGGCGGCGCGGTGAAGACCGCGTGCGAGGCGGTGCGGGCCGCGGTGTTCGAGCGGATCGCGCAGGACCACGGCCGGGCCTACGACGACCTGTCGCTGGCCGGCGGGAAGATCGTGTCGCACGCCGAAGGCGTGATCGGCACCCTGGAGGAGGTGCTGGCGGCCGGCCCGATCGAGCAGACCCGCGAGTACCACCACCACCGCACCCAGCGCATGGATCCGTTCACCGGCCAGGGGAACTCCCACACCCAGCTGGCGTTCGCCGTGCACCGCGCGGTGGTGGACGTGGACGTCGAACTCGGCCTGATCAAGGTGGTCGCGCTGGACCTGGTCCAGGACGTCGGCAAGATCATGAACCGGCTGTCGCTGGAAGGCCAGCTGCACGGCGGCTCCGCCCAGGGACTCGGCCTGGCGGTCATGGAGGAGATCCAGGTCCGCGACGGCAAGGTCCGCAACCCCTCCTTCACCGACTACCTGATCCCCACGATCCTCGACATGCCGCCGATGCGGATGGAGATCTTGGAGAACGCCGACCCCCGCGCCCCCTACGGCCTGCGCGGCGCCGGCGAACCCCCGACCCTGTCCTCCACCCCGGCGATCGCCGCCGCGATCCGCGACGCGACCGGGCTGGACCTGCGGCGGGTGCCGATCCGACCGGAGGACCTGACGGAGGGCCGGACAGATGCGTGACATCACAGAGGACCTGCACACCTGGCACGCGGCCGGCAAGCCCTACGCGGTCGCCTCGGTGGTGGCGGTGAAGGGCAGTGCCCCGCGCGAACTCGGCGCCGCGCTGGCCGTGGACGCCGAGGGTACGGCGGTGGGGAGCGTGTCCGGCGGCTGCGTCGAGGGGGCGGTGTATGAGCTCTGCGTCGAGTCGCTGCAACACGGGCGGCCGGTGCTGGAGACGTTCGGGTACAGCGATGACGACGCCTTCGCGGTCGGGCTGACCTGCGGCGGAGAGCTGGAGGTGTTCATCCAGCCGGTGTTCCCGGAGCGTGAACCCGCTATAGACGTCGCACTGTCAGCGATGTCGGCCGGCGATCCGATCGCTCTAGTCCGAGTCATCGCAGGGCCCTCGGATCTGGTCGGCCGCTCGCTCGCGGTCCGCCCGCGGGCCCCCGAAATCCTCTGGGGCCCGCCCGGCGCCTCGATCGCCGTCGACGGCGACCCCTGGTCCGCCACCGGCACCATCAGCCCCGGCCTGGACCGCGTCGTCGCCCGCCACGCCCGCGCGATGGTCGAGTCCGGCGCCACCGGCACCATCGCCGTCGGCACCGAGGGCGAGGGCCAGGACTGCGGCGAGCCGGTGACGGTCTTCATCGAGTCCTTCGTCACCGCGCCCCGCATGCTCATCTTCGGCGCCATCGACTTCGCCGCCGCGCTGGTCCGCGTCGGCAAGTACCTCGGCTACCAGGTCACCGTCTGCGACGCCCGGCCGGTCTTCGCCACCCGCCGCCGCTTCCCGGAAGCCGACGACGTCGTGGTCGCCTGGCCGCACCGCTACCTGGAGACCACCCGCGTCGACGCCCGAACGGTCGTCGCGGTCCTCACCCACGACGCCAAGTTCGACGTCCCGTTGCTGGTCAAGGCCCTGCGGCTGCCCATCGCCTACGTCGGGGCCATGGGCTCGCGCCGCACCTGCGCCCAGCGTGCGGACCGGCTGCGCGAAGCGGGCCTGTCCGACGCCGAGATCGCGAACCTGCACGCCCCGATCGGCCTGGACCTCGGCGCGCGCACCTCGGAGGAGACCGCGCTGTCCATCGCCGCCGAGATCGTCGCGGCCCGGCACGGCGGTACCGGGCGCAGCCTGGCCGACGTCAACACCGCGATCCACCACGCCCCGGCGGTCCCACCCCTTGAGAGCGGAGTCCCGGCATGACCCTGATGTTCCTCAACGGCGGCGCCATGCGCGGCGGCCCCCTCAACCACCTCCTGAAGGACTCCCAGCTGGTCGGCGTCGTCCGCACCGCGGCCAAGTACCGCTTCTACTCCGTCGGCGACGCCTTCCCGGCCATCGAGGCGGTCGCCTCCGGCGGGGTGAGCGTCGTCGGCGAGCTCTACGACGTGCCGTGGGACGTCCTGGAGCGCTCGCTGCTGCCCGCCGAGCCCGAAGAGCTCGAACTCGGCGTCATCGAACTCGAAGACGGCGGCGGCACCCTGTCGATGGTCCGGCGCCGGGCCTACACCGAACCCCACACCTACCGCGACATCTCCCACCACGCCGACTGGCGTGCGTACAAGGCCAGCCTGGAGGCAGCCCAGTGACGCTCCGCTTCGACATCAACCTCTCGATCCTGTTCACCGAACTGCCGCTGCTGGAACGCCCGGCCGCCGCCCGCGCCGCCGGGTTCACCGCCGCGGAGTTCTGGTGGCCGTTCGGGACCGAGGCGGTGCCGTCCGACCGGGACGTGGACGCGTTCACGGCCGCCCTGGACGACGCCGGGGTCCGCCTGGTCGGGCTGAACTTCCCCGACGACCTGTCGGTCGGCGCGCGCGGGCTGGTGTCGGTCCCCGAACACGCCCAGCGGTTCCGGGACGGCATCGACGTCGCGGTCGGGATCGCCGAGCGCACCGGCTGCCGGAACCTGAATGCCTTGTACGGCAACCGGATCGAGGGCTGTTCCGAACTCCAGCAGCAGGACGTGGCGCTGGAGAACCTCGGCGCGGCGGCGGCCGCCGCCGACCGGATCGGCGCGACCGTGCTGATCGAGGCGCTGAACGCGATCGAGTCCCCGGCGTACCCCATTACCTCCAGCGCGGCGGCGCTGGCCGAGATCGACCGGGTCTCGGCCGCGACCGGCGCGACCAACCTGGCCTTCCTGTGCGACCTCTACCACCTGGCCCGCATGGACGAGGACCTGTTCGCGACCATCGCCGCGCACGCCGACCGGTTCGGGCACGTGCAGATCGCCGACATCCCGGCCCGCGGCGAACCCGACAGCGGCGCCCTGGACTTCTCCGCTTTGTTCAAGGCCCTGACCGAGGCCGGCTACACCGCCGAGTCCGGCCGGGGCTGGGTCGGGCTGGAGTACAAGCCCTCCACCGGCATCACCACCGACAGCTTCGAATGGATGGAATCTCTTTCATGAGCACGAAGATAGGCTTCATCGGCCTGGGGATCATGGGATCCCCGATGGCCGCGAACCTGGTCAAGGCCGGGTTCGAGGTGACCGGCCATGACCTGAACGCCCCCAACGTCGCCAAGCTCGCCGCCGACGGCGGCACCGGCGCGGCCTCGATCGCCGAGGCGATCGACGGCGCCGACATCGTGATCACGATGCTGCCCGCGCATCCGCACGTGGCCGCGGCGGTCCTGGGCGAGCGCGGCGTGTTCGCCTCGATCAAGCCCGGCACCCTGTTCATCGACTTCTCCACCATCCGCCCCGAGACCTCCATCGAGGTCGCGACGGCCGGCGCGGCGCTCGGCGTGCGCGTGCTGGACGCCCCGGTGTCCGGCGGTGAGAAGGGCGCGATCGACGGCGTCCTGTCCATCATGGTCGGCGGCGAGCCCGACGCCTTCGCCGCCGCGCGTCCGGTGTTCGACGCGGTCGGCAAGGTCGCGGCACTGTGCGGGCCGGCCGGCTCCGGACAGGTCGTCAAGGCCGCGAACCAGCTGGTGGTCGGCGGGACGTACGCGCTGGTCGCCGAGGCGATCGTGCTGATGGAGGCCGCGGGCGTGGACGCCGGCGCCGGCCTGGACATGCTGGCCGGCGGCCTGGCCGGCTCCCGGATCCTGGAGCTCAAGCGGGCCTCGATGCTGGCCCGCGACTTCAAGCCGGGCTTCCGCATCGACCTGCACCACAAGGACATGGGCATCGCCCTGGACGCCGCCCGGCAGGCCGAGGTGGCGCTGCCGATGACCAACCTGGTCGCCGCGCTGATCCAGGCCGCCCGCGCGCAGGGCCTGGGCGACCAGGACCACTCCGCGCTGCTGGCCGTGGCCGAGAACCTGTCCGGTCGTTCTGGCCGTGCCGCACGAAAGGCGAACTGACTCCCATGAAGATGCCCGTGATGAACGCGGTGGTGCAGGTCCTGAAGTCCGAGGGCGTGGACGCCGCCTTCGGCTGCCCCGGCGCCGCGATCCTGCCGCTGTACAAGGCGATGGAAGAGGAAGGCGGGATCGACCACCTGATCGTGCGCCACGAGGAGGGCGCCACGCACATGGCCGACGGCTGGGCCCGGACCAACGGCCGGGTCGGCGTGGCCATCGGCACCTCGGGGCCGGCCGGCACCAACATGATCACCGGTCTGTACACGGCCATCGCCGACTCGATCCCGATGATCGTCATCACCGGCCAGGCCGTCTCCACGGCCCTGGACAAGGAGGCGTTCCAGGCCGTCGACATCGTCGGCTGCGCAACGCCGGTGACGAAGTGGGCGGTGCAGATCAAGGAGGCGGCGACCGCGCCGTGGATCTTCCGCGAGGCCTTCCGGATCGCCCGCTCGGGCCGGCCCGGGCCGGTGCTGGTGGACATCCCGCTGGACGTCGCCAAGCAGTTCATCGAGTACGACGCCGCGCTCGACGCGCCGCTGCCGGTGGCCGTCGTGGAGCCGCACGCGCCGCGCGTGGAGAAGGCGCTGGACCTGCTGCTGGCCGCCGAGCGCCCGCTGATCCTGGCCGGCGGCGGCGTGATCATCGCCGACGCCGCGCCGGAACTGCGCGAGCTGGTGTCCTACCTGGGGATCCCGGTGCAGGTCACGCTGATGGGCAAGGGCGCGGTCGACGAGGACGACCCGCTGTACGCCGGGATGACCGGCGTGCAGACCTCCCAGCGCTACGGCAACGCCTCGTTCCTGGAATCAGACCTCGTGCTCGCCGTCGGCGCCCGCTTCGGCGACCGGCACACCGGGACGCTGGACGTCTACCGGGGCGACCGGAAGTTCATCCACGTCGACGTCGAGTCGACCCAGCTGGGCCGGGTGTTCGAGCCCGACCTGGGGATCGTCTCGGACGCCAGGCTGTTCCTGCGGGCGCTGCTGGCCGCGGCCAAGGCGCGCGGCGCGGCCGGGCGCGGCCCGGCCGCCTGGGCCGCGCGGGTGGCCTCGCTCAAGACCTCGCTGACCCGGCGCGAGGACTTCGACTCCGTGCCGATCAAGGCGCCGCGGGTCTACAAGGAGATCAACGAGCTCTTCGACGCCTCCACCTACTTCGTGACCGCGATCGGCCTCTACCAGATCTGGGGCGGCCAGCACCAGAAGGCCTACCAGCCGCGCCGCTACCAGGTCTGCGGCCAGGCCGGCCCGCTGGGCTGGGAGATCCCGGCCGCGATCGGGGTGAAGACGGCGCTGCGCAAGACCGAGCCGGACGCCGAGGTCGTCGGCATCGTCGGCGACTACGGATTCCACTTCCTGGTGGAGGAGCTGGCGGTCGGGGCGCAGTACGACGTCCCGTTCGTGCTGATCATGCTGAACAACGAGTACCTGGGGCTGATCCGCCAGGCCTCGATCGGCTACGAGATGAACTACCAGGTCGACATCCACTACGACGACCACGGCACCGACAACGTCAAGATCATGGAGGCCTACGGATGCTCGGGACGCCGCGTGTTCGCCCCTGACGAGATCCGCCCCACCCTGGAGTGGGCCCGCAAGCAGGCCGCGGCCACCAACCGCCCGGTCCTGGTCGAGATCATGATCGAGCGCGAGGCCAACACCCCGCACGGCCCGGCGATCGACGCGGTGCGCGAATTCGAGCCGCTGCCCGAGCCGATGCCCGAGCCGCAGTTGCAGCCGTGACCATGCCGCAGTCCAGCGCGGGCCACATTCTGCTGGCCACGGACAAGTTCAAGGGCTCACTGAGCGCGGCCGAGGCCACATCCCATCTCGCCGCGGGACTCCGCCGCGTGGCGCCGGGCCTGGGCATCCGCACGATCCCGGTCGCCGACGGCGGCGAGGGCACGGTCCAGGCGGCAGTCGAAGCCGGCTTCGCGCGGGTCCTGACCCGCGCGACCGGCCCGACCGGCGCACCGATCGAAGCGGGCTTCGCGGTGCGCGGCGCCACAGCGGTGATCGAGGTCGCCGAAGCCTCGGGCCTGCGCAGGCTGCCGCGCGGCGAGGCGGCCCCGCTGTCGGCCACGTCGTACGGCACCGGGCAGCTGATCCGCGCGGCGATCGAGGCCGGCTGCACACGCATCATCCTCGGGCTCGGCGGCAGCGCCTGCACCGACGGGGGAGCGGGCCTGGTCCAGGCGCTCGGCGCGCGCCTGCTCGATGACGCCGGGCGGGAACTGCCGCGAGGCGGTGCGGCACTGGCCCGGCTGGCGCGGATCGACCTGAGCGAGCTGGTCGCGGTCGGGGAGCTGATCGTGGCCAGCGATGTCGACAATCCACTGCTGGGGCCATCGGGGGCGGCAGCGGTGTACGGGCCACAGAAGGGCGCGACGGCAGAAGATGTCGCGCTGCTCGACGCGGCGCTGGCGAACTGGGCTCGCTTGGTTCAAGGCACGGTCGGGGGTCGGGGCTTCGGCCCCGGCCTGGCCGGTGCGCGGGCCGATGTCGCGGGTGCTGATTCGTGCCAGGCGCCTGGCCCCGGCCCGGCCGACTTTTCCCAAGTCCCCGGCGCGGGCGCGGCAGGCGGCATCGGCTTCGCAGCCATGTCGCTCCTCGGCGCGCGCCTGGAACCCGGCATCGACATCGTCCTGGACCTGGCCGATTTCGCGACCAAAGCTCACGGCGCCCGCCTCATCATCACCGGCGAAGGCTCCCTCGATCCTCAGTCCCTGCGCGGCAAGGCCCCGGCCGGTGTCGCCCGAGCCGCCGCTCGCGCTGGCGTCCCCGTCGTCGCCGTGGCCGGTGTCTGCACCCTGACCCCCGCCGAGCTCGAAGCCGCCGGTATCCGCGCCGCCTACACGCTCAGCGCCATCGAGCCCGACCTCGACCGCTGCATCCTCGACGCGGGCCCGCTCCTCGAACGGCTCGCGGCCACCATCGCCGCTGACGCGCTCATCGGGGCCGCCGTATGACCACGAACGATCGCTTCGACCTGGTCCTGCGCTCTACGCGCGCCGTCCTGCCCGACGCCGTGCGCCCGCGCCCGGCCGCGGTGGGTGTGCGGGACGGCCGCATTGCCGCGGTCGGCGAATACCGCGCCCCCTACACCGGCCGGGTGGAGCTCGACCTCGCCGACACCGCGCTGCTGCCCGGCCTGGTCGACACGCATGTGCACGTCAACGAGCCCGGCCGCACGCAGTGGGAGGGCTTCGCCTCCGCCACCCGCGCGGCGGCGGCCGGGGGTGTGACCGCGCTGGTCGACATGCCGCTCAACTCGATCCCGCCGACGGTGGACGGGCCCGCGCTGGACGTCAAGCGCAAAGCGGCCGACGGGAAGTGTTTCGTCGATGTCGGATTCTGGGGTGGTGCGATACCCGGCAACACAGTCGCGCTGCGTCCTTTGCACAAGAAGGGCGTGTTCGGCTTCAAATGCTTCCTCGCCGATTCCGGTGTCGAGGAGTTCCCGGCGCTGACCGTTCCGGAAATGCGCAAAGCATTGCGTGAGATCGCCCGGTTCGACGGGCTTCTCATCGTCCATGCCGAGAACGCCGAAGTGCTCGCCGCCGCGCCTTCCAGTACCCGCTATCACGATTTCCTGGCCTCGCGGCCGGCCGCCGCCGAGGACAGCGCCATCGCCGCCGTCATCGACGCCGCGCACGAATACCGCGCCCGCGTCCACATCCTGCACCTGGCCGCCGCCGAAGCCCTGCCGCGCATCGCCGCCGCGAAGGCCCGCGGCGTCCGCGTCACCGCCGAGACCTGCCCGCACTACCTCACCTTCAGCGCCGAGGAGATCGGCGACGGCGCCACCGAGTTCAAGTGCTGCCCGCCGATCCGCCGCGCTCAGGACCGTGAGGCGTTGTGGGCGGCGCTCGCCGACGGTGTGATCGACGTCGTCGTGTCCGACCACTCGCCGTCCACGCCCGACCTCAAGCATCTGGACTCCGGCGACTTCGCCGCGGCCTGGGGCGGGATCTCCTCGCTGCAACTGGGGCTGTCGGCGGTGTGGACCGGCGCGCGGGCCCGGGGCCGGAGCCTGGCCGACGTCGCGCAGTGGATGGCCACCCGGCCCGCCGACCTGGTCGGGCTGCCGGCCAAGGGCCGCATCGCCGTGGGCTGCGACGCCGACCTGGTGGTCTTCGACCCCGACGCCGCGTTCACCGTCGATCCGGCGGCCCTGCACCACAAGAACCCTGTCACCCCCTACGCCGGCCGCGAACTGCACGGCGTCGTGCGCGCGACCTACCTGCGCGGCGAGCCGATCACCGGCGCCCCGCGCGGACGCTTCCTCACACCCCCGGAGGTCCGATGAGCGACACCCCGTCCTTCACCCGCCTGACCGACTTGGCCGCCCGCGACGTCGGGGGCGCCGTGGTGTGGGCCAACGACGAGTTCTTCGGCGAGAAGGAGGCGCTGATCCGCCCCGAACCGTCGACCTTCAGCCCCCACACGTTCGGCCACAAAGGCCAGGTCGTGGACGGCTGGGAGACCCGGCGCCGGCGGCCTGGCGGTCCCGGCGTCGAGGGCACCGAGCACGACTCGGCGATCATCCGCCTCGGAATCCCCGGCGTGGTGCGCGGCGTCACCGTCGACACCGCGTTCTTCATCGGCAACTACCCGCCGCACGCCCGCGTCGAAGCGGCCAGCGTCCCCGGCTTCCCGACCCCGGCCGACCTGCTGGCCGCCGAGTGGACCGAGATCGTGCCGGTCAGCCCGCTGTCCGGGGACTGCGAGCAGCACTTCGCCGTCGAGGCCGCGGCCGGTACCGGGCGCCGCTTCACCCACGTCCGGCTCGCCATGATCCCGGACGGTGGCATCGCCCGTTTCCGGGTCTACGGCGACCCCGTGCCGGACCCGCGGTTCCTGGCCGGCGTCCCGGTGGACCTGGCCGCCCTGACCAATGGCGCGCAGATCGTCGCCGCCTCCAACATGTTCTTCTCCGCGCCCGAGAACCTGATCAAACCGGGGGAGTCCCGGGTCATGGGCGAGGGCTGGGAGACGGCCCGCCGCCGCGACGACGCCGGCGACTGGATCGAGGTCCGGCTGGCCGCCCAGGGCGTCCCGGCCGTGATCGAGATCGACACCGCCAACTACAAGGGCAACGCGCCGGACCACATCGTCCTTCTCGGCGCCGACCGGCCGGGCGAGCCCGCGGGCTCGGACTGGTTCGAAGTGATCGGGCAGACCCGCGTGCTGCCGGACTACAGGCACCGCTTCCGGCTCGGCGACGCCCGCCCCGTGACCCACCTGCGCCTGGAAGTACGCCCGGACGGCGGCGTGGCCCGGCTGCGCGTCCTGGGCACCCTCACCGACTCCGGGCTGGCCGCCGTCCAGGCCCGCTGGCAGGACCACGCATAGTACAAATCCTCCGGGTATGGCATTCCCTCGCCGTCAGAAATACGACGGCGAGGGTATCGCCATGCCCATTTCTGGTATCTCAGAAAACTGCATTGTGGGAAGGTGCGAATCCTGCTCCGCTATAGAAAAATCCGATGAGTTTCATTGACTGGGCATCAGGCGGCCGACTAGCTTCGCATCCAATGGGTTAACAGCTCACGAAAAACTCGCCCGGAACGGATGTCGGCTCCGCCCCCCGTTCCACAGAAACACCAGCGCGCACCAGCACCACCCTCATCGGTACAACGGCAGGCTCGGACGCTACCGCACCGGTAGCTCGGCAAGGGCACTACCGCATGGGGCACGGCTCAGTGATAAACCCCTCACGCCAAGGGAGCCCCTCCATGAGCACATCCGAAAGCGGCCCGCGCGATACTTCGATACCTCCAGAGGCACCAGATGCCAAACCCCGAGTACACCCGGTCGACGAGGTCCTGCCGGCGCCCCGGCTGACCATCCTGGGCCTGCAGCACCTGTTCATCATGTACGCCGGCGCCATCGCCGTCCCGTTCGTCGTCGGCGGCGCGCTCAAGCTGTCCGCCGCCACCATCGCGCTGCTGGTCAACGCCGACCTGCTGGTCGCCGGGGTGGCCACGCTGATCCAGGCGGTCGGCGTCGGCAAGCTGTTCGGCGTGCGGCTGCCGGTGGTGGCCGGCGCGACGTTCACCGTCATCCCGCCGATGATCACCATCGCCGCCAAGTTCGGCGGCGAGAAGGGCCTGCCCTACGTCTACGGCGCCATGCTGTGTTCGGGCGTGTTCGGCCTGCTGATCGCCAAACCCTTCGCCAAGGTGATCCGCTTCTTCCCGCCGCTGGTGGCCGGGATCGTCATCACCGTCATCGGGCTCTCGCTGATCGGCCCGGCCGCGGCGATGATCGCCGGCCACGACACCGAGGACCCGCACTACGGCCAGGTCTCGCACATCATGGTGGCCTTCGCCGTGGTCTTCGGCATCCTCATCCTGGCCCGCACTCTGCGCGGCTTCCTCGGCCAGATCGCCCCGCTGCTGGCCATCATCGTCGGCGCGGTGCTGGCCCTGTTCACACACAGCTGGTCCGGGAGCACCCGCACGCACTCCTGGGACCTGTCCGGCGTCGGCCACGCCGACTGGCTGGGCCTGGCCGCGCCCTTCCACTTCGGCGCCCCGAAGTTCGACGCCGCGGCGGTCATCTCGATGTGCATCGTCATGCTGGTCACCTACACCGAGTCCACCGCCGACATGCTCGCGGTCGCCGAGATGACCGGCAAGGAGCTAACCGGCTCGGACATCACCCGCGGCCTGGCCGCCGACGGCCTGTCGGCGCTGCTCGGCGGGTCCATGAACTCCTTCCCCGACACCCTGTTCGCCGAGAACGTCGGCCTGGTCCAGATGACCGGCGTGCGCTCCCGCTGGGTCACCGCGGTCACCGGCGGCTTCCTGGTGGTGATGGGAGTGATCCCGAAGGTCGGGGCGTTCGTGGCCGCGGTGCCGGAGTTCGTGGTCGGCGGCGCGGCCCTGGTGATGTTCGCGACCGTCACCGCCGTCGGCATCCAGACCCTGAAGAAGGCCGAGTTCCACGGCAACAACAACCTGCTGATCGTGGCGACGTCCCTGGGACTGTCCCTGCTCCCCGCCTACGCCATGGACCGCTTCGGGAACTCGATCTTCTTCGAGAAGTTCCCGAGCTGGGCCCAGATCGTCTTCGGCAGCCCGATCACCATCGCGGTGGTGGTGGCGTTCACGCTGAACCTGGTGTTCAACCACCTCGGCGGCGGCTCCGCGATCCCGGTGCCGCGACCGGTGGCCGTATCGGGGACCAGCCCGGCGCTCAGCCCGCTGCCCGCGGCGCGACCAGCGGCGGGATCCGACGCAGCAGCAGGGCTAGCACTCCAGCGATCCCCAGCAGCGAGCCCGCTACCGTGACCACGCCCGGCCAGCCGCCGGCCGACCACGCGCGGCCGCCCAGGCTGCCGAACACCGACGAACCGACGTAATAGGTGAACAGGTAGAACGCCGCGGCCTGGCTGGGGCTGGCTCCCGACGCGTGCGAACGCGCCGTGACCCAGCCGCTGGCCAGGCCGTGCACGCAGAAGAACCCGACGGTCAGCGCCGCGATCCCGATGATGACGACCGGCAGCGACCCGGTCAGCGTCAGCAGCACCCCGCCGAAGGCGACCGCACAGCCGATCGGCGCGATCGCCCGCCGCCCCAGCCGGTCGGCCAGCCGGCCGGACACCGTGGAGCTCACCGTCCCCAGCGGATACGTCAGGAACACCAGGCTGACCAGACCGACGCCCAGATGGAACGGAGCGCCGGTGAGCCGGAACCCCACGGCGTTGAACACCGCGACCAGCGCCCCGACCGCACAAGCACCCAGGGCGTACAGGGCCAGCAGCGCCGGGTCCGCCAGCGCCCGGCGCTGCATCGCCAGCACGGTCCGGGCCCGCAGCGGGGTCGCGACGAAGTGCCGCGACGGCGGCAGGGTGACCGCGACGACCACGGCGCAGGCCGTGGACACCGCGGCGGCGGCCACCAGCGCCCACCGCCACCCGGCCGCCTCGGCGATCGGCGCCGTCACGAGCCGGGCCGCCATCCCGCCGATCGCGGTCCCGCCGATGTAGATCCCCGCGGCGCGCGCCTGGGCGGTCGGGTGCATCTCCTCGCGCAGGTACGCGGTGGCCACCGCCGGCAGCCCCGCGAGCGCCACCCCGGCCAGCAGCCGCAGCGCGATCAGGGAATCCCAGTTGGGGGCGGCGGCGCAGATGATCGCCAGCACCGCCGAGGCGGCCATGGAGAACCGGATCAGAACCGTGCGGCCCACAGCTTCGGACAGCGGCCCGAACACCAGCAGCGCCAGGGCCAGACCGATGGTGGCCGCCGAGACCGAGAGCGTGCTCGCGGCCGGCGAGATGTGGAAGGCGCGGGTGAGATCGGGGAGCAGCGCTTGGGTGTCGTAGAGGAGGACGAAGGTGGCTATGCCCGCGGCGAACAGGGCGGTCAGGACGCGGCGATACTCTGGGGTGCCGGGCAGGTGCCCCTCGGGTCCGGCTGGGACGGTATCGGCTTGAGCGAGGGTGGTCACCCGACGATCCTGACTCTGCCGCCTTCATGCGTCCAATAGCAGAAATGGGCCTTCTCGATGCGTAATCCGTATCGCCCCGCGTATCATGGCCGCGATGCTGCTGCGTGATCTCAGCTGGCTGGTCGCGCTCGCCGACCACCGGCACATGACCGAAACCGCCGCGATCCTCGGCGTCAGCCAGCCCACGCTGTCCCGGGCGCTGGCGCGCGTCGAGGCCGAACTGGAGACCCGGCTGTTCGAACGGGCACCGGACGGCGTCGCGCCCAATCCCAACGGCGAACTCGTCGTCGCGGCGGCCCGGGACCTGCTGGCCCGCTACGAGCAGTTGACGACCGAACTGTCCGCGCGCCTGGACCCCGACCGGGGCGTGGTGCGGCTGGCGTTCCTGGACTCGATGGCCACCTCGCTGGTCCCGCGGCTGCTGCGGGCCTTCCACGAGCACGCGCCCGGCGTCCGCGTCCTGCTCGCCCAGGAGGCGGCCCACCACATCCGGGACGACCTGCGCACCGGCGCCGCCGAACTGGCGGTGACCTCCCCGCGCCCGACCGGCGACTTCGGCTGGCTGCCGCTGCAACGCGAACGGCTGGTCGTCGTGGTGCCGCCGAGCCACCGCCTGCGCGACCGCAAGCGCATCGCCCTGGGCGAACTCGCCGGCGAGGAACTCGTCACCACCCCGGTCGGCTTCGGCTTCCGGACGCTGTTGGACGGGCTGCTGGCCGAGGCCGGGGTCGTCCCCCGGATCTCCTTCGAGAGCGCCGATCTGGCCACCATCGAGGGCCTGGTCGCCGCCGGCCTGGGGGTGGCGGTGGTCCCCGAGCAGTTCGTCGGCCTGAGCGGCACCATCGGCATCAGCCTGTCGACCCGGGCCGCGGGCCGGACGATCGGGCTGACGTGGCGGACCGATCACGCCCTCGCCCCGGCGGCCGCGCGGTTCCTGGCGTTCATCGACAGCCAGTGGACCTTGCCGGGTAGTGGACTTTCAGCCGTGTGACGGGCGGCAGGGGGGCAGGGGCGGTCGCTGGCGGGATGCGGTAGCGAGCCGGTTTTGGGTGTGCGGGTTCGGATCTTCTTTGGGGGCTGGAGTTCGCGGGCCGGGTTGCGGTTGGCTTGTGGTTGTAAAGCTTTTTACGGCCTTCGGTTATAGGTGTGCTGGTTCGGGGTTCGGGTCGGCGGGTGTGTTTGTCGGCTGCCGGTTCCCGCGTTCACAACCCCGCCGCAGCTCAGGCCTCTGCAACTCCAGCAAGTCCGGG
>NZ_JAAFZA010000658.1 GCF_015356865.1 Catenulispora pinisilvae | reverse complement strand
CGGGGGTCAAGTTCGCGCTGTACGAAACCGCCGCATACCTGCACAACCGCCGCGCGCGGACTTTACCCCCGGACACCGGTGCTGTACCCCTTGGGGCTGACGACGCGACCGTGGGGAACGGACCGCACCACCCCACAAACCGCAGCCGCTGAGACTCACCCAGCCACCCGAGGGAACCGCGCTAGTTTCCCTGAGGTTGCCGAGGCCCGCCGGAGGCCCGGCCCTTCATCACAGCTCTTGACCTTGACCTTGATCTTCAG
>NZ_JAAFZA010000657.1 GCF_015356865.1 Catenulispora pinisilvae | reverse complement strand
AGCTCACTGCTCACTGCGACATCGCTGGTGCCCCGCTCAGCTCGCAGCCGTCGCACACCGCCACGCCGTCCCACCAGGCCGCGGCGCTCCGGCAGCTCACTGCTCACTGCGACATCGCTGGTGCCCCACTCAGCCCACAGCCGTCGCACACCGCCACGCCGTCCCAGCAGGCTGCGGCGCTCCGGCAGCTCACTGCTCACTGCGACATCGCTGGTGCCCCGCTCAGCTCGCAGCCGTCGCACACCGCCACGCCGTCCCACCAGG
>NZ_JAAFZA010000656.1 GCF_015356865.1 Catenulispora pinisilvae | reverse complement strand
GCGGTCACTGTCGGCAGCCAGGTGGAGACTGGCGCTCCGCTGATGCGGCTGGAGCAGATCGTCGAGGACGAGGACTCCGAAGGCGACACGTCTGGCACGTCTGGCACCGCGCAGCCGTCGTCCGAGGCCGTCGAGCTGGACCTGCCCGCCGCCCCGGTCGAGGTCCCGATCCGGGCTCGCGTGGCGCAGGGCCGGGAGGACCTTCGCAGTCTGCTGCTGGGTTTCGATGTGGACCCGCATGACGAGGGCCGGATCCTTCAGGACTACC
>NZ_JAAFZA010000655.1 GCF_015356865.1 Catenulispora pinisilvae | reverse complement strand
AACCCCTCCCGCTCGTCGGCCAACCGGCCACCGGCGGGACGACCACGCTTTCGGCCCGCAGAGAACTGATCCATAGTCAACAACACCTTCAGGCTCAGGTGTTGCAACGACTCCTAGAATCCGCCCCTGTGGCCGGTTCTTCACATCCATGCGAATAGAAACGCGCTCGGGCGTGTCGCCGCAGTCGGCACCCGGGATCTTCTCCACCACTGCGGTGGACGCGGTCTCCGAGCCGCGCCCGCCGACCCAGGATGCGCGGTTTCGGGACT
>NZ_JAAFZA010000654.1 GCF_015356865.1 Catenulispora pinisilvae | reverse complement strand
AGTCCAGAACGTACAGCTGGGTGTTCCACACCGGACGGCCGATCGGCACCGAGACTGCGTCCGGGACACATTCCCACCACGACACATCCACCGACGCCTCAGTCGGGCCGTACAGGTTGAACAGCCCCACGCCGTCCAACACGGTGAAGAACCGCTGCACCACCTCCGCCGGCAGCGCCTCACCCGAACACACCACCCGACGCAACCCCACACAGCCGGCAGCCAACGGCTCCGCCACAAACGCCGCCAGCATCGACGGCACAAAATGCA
>NZ_JAAFZA010000653.1 GCF_015356865.1 Catenulispora pinisilvae | reverse complement strand
CTTCATCGCCGAAGCGACCTCGGCCGAGACGACCACAACCACTTTCCCACGGACACGGCGAGGCCACGAGCCCCAGCACCCTGGTTTTCGGTTCGTTCCCCTCGGTCGCGTCGGCAGGGCTTCGCCTGGTTTTCGGTTCGTTCCCCTCGGTCGCGTCGGCAGGGCTTCGCCTACAGTGCCGGTGGCCGGGGGTCAAGTTCGCGCTGAACAAAACCGTCGCCTACCCGCTCGACCGCAAGCGCGCGGACTTTACCCCCGGACGCCGGTGCTG
>NZ_JAAFZA010000652.1 GCF_015356865.1 Catenulispora pinisilvae | reverse complement strand
ACTCACCCCCCGAGAACGAACAACCCAGGCGCCAACCCCCCGACGCCGGGACCAGAACCACCGCAGCGCCCGCACCCAAGCCGGGCACGGCTGAGCCGACCACACATGTTGTGAAAAAACGGCCGGTTTTCGCCCGCCCTGCCACGCGACCGCACCTTGCGTACACAAGCCGGCGGACGAAAACAGGCGGTTTTTTCACAACGCCCTTAACCCCGTACGTGACCGGCGGCCTCCGTGCCCGACTCTCGCCCAACCCGCAACCACACCACCAACACGGCA
>NZ_JAAFZA010000651.1 GCF_015356865.1 Catenulispora pinisilvae | reverse complement strand
ACTCTCCCACCAGGTCCCCCTGGCAGTACCATCGGCGCTGGCGGGCTTAGCTTCCGGGTTCGGAATGGGACCGGGCGTTTCCCCACCGCTATGGCGGCCGTAACATCTTGAGACAACCAGCCGAAAACCCACACAACAGTGGTTCCCGAGGCCGGTAGGGGTCTCAGATCTAAACAGTGGATGCGAGCAAAAAGACTCAAAAAATCAGCTTTGTGGTCAAGCCCTCGGCCTATTAGTACCGGTCCGCTACACCCCTCACGGAGCTTCCACGCCCGGCCTAT
>NZ_JAAFZA010000650.1 GCF_015356865.1 Catenulispora pinisilvae | reverse complement strand
GAACGTGTATCCCAAGAACGTGAACTGCGCGTGCGGATGACCCCCATCAGGCCCACCCCCACCACCACGGTTGCTATCCCTGCAATACACAATCCTGGTCTTGCCTGGATGCAACTCCAGACCGACCTCAGCCATCCTGGACCGCAACCCGGCCAGGACCTGCTCCGCCTGCACCAACGTGCGACAGTGCACCACGCCATCATCGGCATAGCGTTCAAACCGGCACCCCGGGAACTCCCGGGCCATCCAGGCATCGAACACATAGTGCAAAAACAGGTTCGCCAA
>NZ_JAAFZA010000649.1 GCF_015356865.1 Catenulispora pinisilvae | reverse complement strand
GCTGTACCCCTTGGGGCTGACGACGCGACCGTGGGGAACGGACCGCACCACCTCACAAACCGCCGCCGCAGGGCCCTGACCCGGCCACCCTATGGAACCGCGCCAGTTCCCCGAGGGAGCCGAGAGCCCCCGCCGGAGGCGCCGGGCTCTTCACCACAGTTTTTGACCGTCGGGTGGCCCGGGGCATCTCAGCCCCGGGCTCCCACAGATCCGGACGTGACAGTCTCCCGTCATCCGGCTCTTGTTGTCCTGGTCACGGGCCTGCCGGGGGCGTGATCGTCCAGTGAGG
>NZ_JAAFZA010000065.1 GCF_015356865.1 Catenulispora pinisilvae | reverse complement strand
GAACCGGCACACCTATAACCGAAGGCCGTAAAACGCCTTGTAGCCAACAATCCAACCGCACCCGCCCCACAAACTCTCCCCAAGAAAAAGCTCCGTGCTCCACCAGCGCTACCACCACCGCCACCGCCACCCACCCGACGCCTAGACCAGCGCTCCGCCGCACTACCCCCGCGACGTCTTATACGTCCGCAGCGACCAAGCCTGAAAATGCGGAGACTGGGCGATGAGATCCCGATAGGTCGCGTGGGTCGCCGTGAACAGCGCTTCGGCCAGTACGTCGGACACGCTGTCCCGGCGCCAGGCCAGGACGTATCGGCACCACAGTGGGCTGCCGGTCAGTGCTTTGACGACGAGTCCCGCTGCCGGAAACGTCGCCTGGACCGGCGAGATGCCGAGGCCGGCCGTGATCATCCCCTGCAACTGCCTCTGGTCCCCCAGGAATTCGTGGACCTTGATGGGTCTGAAGCCGGCGGCTTCGCAGGCCGTGTAGAAGACTCCCGGCCATCCGGCTCCGTCGTCGGGGGTGAGGAACCATGCCTCGTCCGCCAGGTCGGCCAGCTCGACCTGGAGGCTCTGGCGGTGCCGGTGGTGGGCCGGTAGCGCCACGAATGTGGGCTCCGTCGCGATGCCGCGGTGGGCGATCGCCTTGGAGTGGCGCAGTTCCAGGCCCGGGTAGTCCGCGGCGATCGCGGCGTCCAAGTCGCCTCGTTCCAGCTGGTCGACGATCTCCGAGGAGGAGTAGACGCTGGTGACGGTCAGCGCCACGGCCGGCATCTGTTCGCTGACTCTGGCCACCAGTCCGGCCAGCACCGGGGAGTTGGTCGCGGCCAGCCTCAGGATCCGGGTCGCGGCCGCGGCCTCCTCGGGCATCCTTCTGATCGCGTCCGCCCGGGCCACGACGTCGCGGGCGCGGGCCAGGATCTCCAGTCCGTAGCCGGTGGGTCTCACCCCCGCGGGGCTACGCTCGAAGATGGCCCGCCCGAAGAACTGCTCGATGCGGTTGAGCTGGGCGCTGAGCGCTTGCTGGGAGTAGCCGAGGACCGCCCCGGCGCGGGCGACGCTCCCGGCATCGGAAATGGCGCACAGCACTCTCAGGTGACGAAGCTCCAGATCCACCAGCGCACCCCTAGTTCCCTTCGCCCCAGCGGAAAGGGGCCGACAGTATCGTGCCCTCAATCGGCCGGCGGCGTGCGCGTGCCGCTTGGTCGCGGCCAGCCTGACGGCGCTCGACGGCGGCTGTTCGATGAGACAACGTGGTTCTCCGCCACTATGCCGCTTCACGGGCGCCGATGTGGGCATAGACCGTCGGCAGTCCCCGCGCTCTAACGCCCGGCTGCCCCGAGCCGGTCGATACGCGCCTGGACCCCGTCCAGGAACGTGTCGAGGACGAGCTCGAACACCGCGTCGTCGTCGCGGTTGAGCTCGGCCAGCCGCGGCACGCTCTGGCGCACGTGGGGGAACTCTGATTCGGGCAGCATCGCGTAGGTGACGGTCCAGGCCTTCACATCCTGCTCCTGCACCTCGGCCGGCAGCAGGGCGAAAGCGGCCGTGGCCTGAGTCATCCCCAGCGTCAGGTCCAGCAGGCCGCGGTAGATCTCCGCCGCCTCGACCACCCCGAGTCCCGCATGGTGCAGCACCGCGATGAGGCGCTCCACGCTCGCGGTCTCCGCGGGCGTCGCGGTGGTGCGGGTGGCGGCCAGCACGGCGACGGCCGGCCGTTCCAAGTAGACCGCGCGGACGGAGGAGGCGACCCGGCGCAGCCACTCGCGCCATCCGACCCGCGCCGGGTCCACGCCCTGGACCCGCTTGACGGACTCCTCGACCATGCGGTTGGTCAGGGCCAGGACCAGCTCGTCCTTGTCGCGGAAGTGCCGGTAGACGGCCGTGGGATCGGCGCCGAGCTCCTTGCCGAGCCGGCTGAACGTCAGGGCCGAGCCGCCCTCGGAGCTCCCGACGCTCAGGGCCGCTTCGATGATCGCCTCCCGGGAGAGCGTGGCGCGGCGGCGGCGGCCGCCGGCGGCTCCGGAAGCTGGCTGCGACGTGGCGGCACTGGCCTTCAACGATCCTCCCGTGGTGGCGCCCGATTCCGGGTGTGAAGTTCTGGGCGTGAAGTTCTGGGCGTGAAGTTCTGGGTGTGAAGCGATGACATCGTATCGGCAGTGTCGATGTCAATGCCATTGACAGGAGCGCTGTCATGGGGTTTTCTGCTCCACACACCCGCAGCGTCCCAGATCACCGGGACCGCCGCGCCATCCGTTCTTCGCCGGGAGTTCTTGTGCCCTCCTCCAGTTCGTCAGCGGATCTCGTCTTCACCGGCGGCCCGTGCTACACCGTCGATCCGGCCCGCACCTGGGCCACGGCCGTGGCCGTCAAGGGCGGCCGGATAGTCGCGGTCGGCCCCGACCGCGACGTCAAAGACCTGATAGGCACCGGCACCGAGGTCGTCGATCTGCGAGGCCGGCTGCTGCTGCCCGGCTTCCAGGACGCGCACGTCCACCCGGTGTTCGGCGGCACCACGATGCGCAAGTGCGATCTGCACCTGATGGAGACCGCCGCGGATTACGTCGCGGCGGTCGCCGAGTACGCCCGCACCCACGCCGAACCGCGCTGGATCACCGGCGGTGGCTGGAGCATGGAGGCCTTCCCGGGCGGCGCGCCGACAAAGGACCTGCTCGACGCGGTGGTCCCGGACCGCCCGGTGGCGCTGCCGAACCGCGACGGGCACGGGATGTGGGTCAACAGCCGGGCCCTGCTGGAGGCCGGCATCTCCCGGGACACCCCCGACCCGTTCGACGGCCGCATCGAGCGCGACGCGCGGGGCGAACCGACCGGCATGCTCCAGGAGGGCGCTGCCGGGCTGGTCCACGCCGTGATCCCGCCGGCGACCCCGGCCGAGTTGGCCGAAGGACTGCTCGCCGGCCAGGCGTATCTGCACTCGTTCGGCATCACCGCCTGGCAGGACGCCTGGGTCGGCGCGATGTTCGGCGAGGGCGACAACTTCGGCGCCTACCTCGACGCCGCCGGCTCCGGTGCCCTGACCGGCCGGGTTTCCGGGGCGCTGTGGTGGGATCGGGAGGGCGGCCTGGAGCAGCTGGAGCTGTTCCGGCGGCGCCGGGCCGAAGCCGAGGCCGCCGGCGGCCGGTTCCGGGCCGGGACCGTCAAGATGATGCTGGACGGCGTGGCGGAGAACCACACCGCCGCGCTGCTGGACCCGTATCTGGACGGCTGCGGCTGCGCCGGCGACAACCGGGGCCTGACGTTCATCGACCCCGACAAGCTCGGCGGCTACGTCACCGAACTCGACGCGGCCGGTTTCCAGGTCCACTTCCACGCGCTGGGCGACCGGGCGGTCCGGGCCGGGCTGGACGCCGTCGAGCAGGCCCGCCGCGCCAACGGCCCCGGCGGCCGGCACCACCTGGCCCACCTGCAGGTCGTCCACCCCGACGACGTCAGGCGCTTCCGACAGCTCGGCGCCACCGCCAACATCCAGCCCCTGTGGGCCGCGCACGAGCCGCAGATGGACGAGCTCACCATCCCGTTCCTCGGCGCGGAACGCTCAGCGCGGCAGTACCCCTTCGGCTCGCTGAGCCGCTCGGGGGCGACCATCGCCGCCGGCTCGGACTGGTCGGTGTCCTCCCCGGACCCGATGCTCGGCATCCACGTCGCCGTGAACCGGGTCGAGCCGGGCCTGTCCGCCGAGCAGTTCGCCGCGGCGAAGGTCTTCTACCCGTCCGAGCGGATGGAGCTCGGCCAGGCGATCGCCGCCTACACGGCCGGCACCGCCTACGTGAACCACCTCGACGCCGTCTCCGGCTCGATCGAGGTCGGCAAGTACGCCGACCTGGTGGTGCTGGACCGCGACCCGTTCGACGGTCCGGTCCACGAGATCGGCCAGGCCAAGGCTGTGCGCACCTATGTCGAGGGCGCGCTGGTCTATGCGGCCGACTGAGCACCGGCTAGAAGCCGCGCGCTCTCAGCACCCTGAGCACTCTCAGCACCCTAAGCACGTGAGCTCCCTGAGCACCCGCATGTCCACTGGTTCCCTCGACGAGAAAGGACTGCATCACCGATGAACCGCATCACCCGCGCAGGCGTCCCGGCCCTGGCCGCGACCCTCTTGCTGGCCGGCTGTTCGAGCTCGACCTCCGGGTCCGGCTCCGCGAACATCTCCCACCCCAGCGCCAACATCCAGACCGGCCAGTACACCACCGCCCCCGCCAAAGGCCCGCTGGACTCGATCACCTGGTCCGGCGACTACCGCCCGCCGTACTCGCTGGACCCGCTGAAGACCGCCGACTTCCCCGAGGAGACGATCCTCGGCAACGTCTGCGAGCCGCTGCTGCGCACCGGTGCGGACTACTCACTGAACCCCGGCCTGGCCGCCTCCTACAAGCAGCCCGACGGCACCCACCTGGTCTTCGAGCTCGACCCCCGCGCGCACTTCAGCGACGGCAAGCCGGTCACCGTCGACGACGTGGTGTTCAGCCTCAAGCGGAACCTGGACCCGAATCAGGCCTCGAACTACGCCGACGCCTACAAGTACGTCACCGACATCTCCTCGACGGCGCCCGGCGAGGTCACCCTCACCTTCAGCCGGCCCGACTACGTCTTCGTCCACGACATGGGCACCCTCGGCGGAGCGATCGTGGAGAAGGCCGCCACCTTGGCCCAGGGCCAGAACTTCGGCTCGCCCGGCAGCCCGATCGTCTGCTCCGGGCCGTACAACGTCGGCTCCTTCGACGGCACCAACGCCCTGGTGTTGAAGAAGGACCCGAACTACTGGGACCCCTCGCACGCGGCGAAGACCGCCGAGATCACCTTCAAGTGGTACTCCGACCCCAAGGCCTTCACCACCGCCCTGGACACCGGCGACCTGTCCGGCGGCTTCGACCTGCCGCCGTCGGCGATCCCCACTTTGCAGCGCTCCTCCGGCGGCAAACTGTGGATCGGCGGCGAGGGCTCCACGACGATGAACGTCGACCTGCTCATCTCCAAGCTCGACGGCGGCCTGTCCGATCCCCGCACCCGCCAGGCCCTGTCCCTGGCGATAGACCGGGCCGGGATCGCCAAGACCATCTACTCCGGCGCCGCGGACCCGCTGTACTCGGTGGTCGGGCCGGGTTTTTGGAGCACCGCGCCGGACGCCGTCAAGAGCGTCTATCAGAGTGCTTACGACAAGTTGAAGACCACCCCGGACCTGACCCGGGCCGCCGATCTGGTGAAGCAGGCCGGGGCGCGGGGCAAGACCGTCAAGATCGCCTACACCGCCGACGGCGGCCCCTTCGCGCAGATGGCGCAGGTGCTCCAGCAGACCGGCAAGGCCATCGGGCTGAACCTGCAGATCGTCGGCCTGCCGCCGCAACAGTACGGCGACCTGTTCACCGATCCCAAGGCGCGCGCCGCCTATGACGGCTTCCTGACCCTGAACTATCTGGAGTACCCCGAGCCGCAGGCGATGTTCGCCAGCTACGCGAGCAAGGACGGCCTGCAGGACTTCAGCGGCTACACCAATCCCGGCGTCGAGGCCGCGCTGGTCAAGGCGCAGGGCGAGGCCGATCCGGTGGCGCGCGCCCAGGACGTGGTCACCGCGCAGAACCAGGTCGCCCAGGACCTGCCGTGGATCCCGATCGTCGCGCCGCGCACCGTCATGTTCCAGAACAAGGGCGTGACCGGGGCTCCGCTGACGTTCTCCTATATGGATTCGGCGTGGGCGGCGGCGGTCGGCGCACCATGACCCCACGGTACGTACTGCTGCGCCTGGGCGGGCTGGTGACGACGCTGCTGCTGTCCAGCATGCTGATCTTCTCCAGCCTGTACCTGGCGCCGGGCAGCCCGGAGAACGTGATCTTCGGCAACCGGACCCCCTCGCCGGCCGCGCGGGCCGCCGTCCGGCACCAGCTGCACCTGGACCGGCCGTTGCCGGTCCGCTACTGGGACTGGCTGACCGGCGTGCTGCACGGCGACTTCGGCCGGTCGATGGTCACCGACCAGTCCGTCTCCTCGCGGGTGGGCTCGGGGCTGGGCACCACGTTGTCCCTGGTGGCCGTCGCGGCGGTGCTGATCGCGGTGCTGGGCCTGGCCCTGGGGATCGCCGCGGCGCTCAAGCCGGGGTTCGTCGACGCCGCGGTGAACCTGTTCACCTCGGTCTCGGTGGCGATCCCGCCGTTCGTGGCCGCCTCGATCCTGGTCTCGATCTTCTCGATCAAGCTGGGCTGGTTCCCGGCCACCGGGCTGCCGGACGGCTTCTGGGGACATCTCAGAGGCCTGGTCATGCCGGCGTTCTCGCTCGCCCTCATCTCCTGCGGCTACCTGGCCCGGGTGACGCGCAACGCGCTGCGCGAGCAGTTGGCCAAGGAGCACGTGCAGACCGCCGTCGGGCGCGGGCTGCCGCGCCGGGTGGTCATCCGGCGGCACGCGCTGCGCGGCGCGCTGCCGCCGATCATCACGGTGATCGGCCTGCAGATCGCCGGTCTGTTCGCCGCGACCCTCATCGTCGAGACCGCGTTCGGGATCCCGGGCATCGGCCGGCTGACCGTGCAGTCGGTGTCCCAGAAGGACTTCCCGGTGGTCCAGGCCGTGGCCCTGCTGCTGGTCGCGGCGTTCGTGGTGGCCAACACGGTCACCGACCTTCTCCAGGCCGCGGTGGACCCGCGGCTGCGCACCGCCGGGAGGACCGCATGACCGCCACGCTGCCCGCCGGGCCCGAGACGGTTCCCACCGGTCCGGCCCGCGGCCGCGCCGGGACCCGCGCCGGCGCGCTCGGCCGCCGGGCCCGCGCCCTGTATTCGTTCCTCGGACCGTCCGGCACGATCGCCGCCGCCGTCCTGGCGGCGATGCTGATCCTGGCCGTCGGCGCCGGCTTGTTCGCCCCCTACGATCCGAACCAGGCCAGCCTGCTGGACGCGTATCAGGGCCCGTCCATGGCGCACCTGCTCGGCACCGACGCCATCGGCCGCGACGTACTGTCCCGGCTGATCTACGGCTCCCGGACCTCGCTGCTGGGCCCGGCTCTGGTGATCGCCTGCTCCACGGCGGTCGGCGTGCCGCTGGCCCTGATCGGTGCTTGGTACGGCGGGCTCGTCGACGCCGGCGCGGCCCGAATCCTGGACCTGGTCTACGCCCTGCCGGGCCTGCTGCTCGCGGTGATCACCGCGGCCATGTTCGGACCGGGCCTGACTCCGGCGGTGGTCGCGTTGTCCATCGCCTACGTGCCGTTCCTGTCCAGGGTGGTGCGGGCCGCGGCCCGGCAGCAACGCGTGAGCCCGTATGTGGACGCGCTCACCGTCCAGGGCTTCGGCCCGTGGCGGATCGGCGCGCGCCACATCCTGCGCAACATCGCGCCGATGGTCCTCGGGCAGTCGGCGGTCGCCTTCGGCTACGCGCTGCTGGACCTGGCCGGGCTGTCCTATCTGGGGCTGGCCGTGCAGGCGCCGACCGCCGACTGGGGCGTCATGGTGAGCGACCAGGACTCGATGCTGCGCGGCCACCTGCTCCCGGTGCTGGTGCCCGGGCTGCTCGTGGTGGTCTGCGTCATGGCGCTGACCGTGCTCGGGGCCCGGATCGCCGGGGAGCGCCCGGAGCGCCACCCGCTGTGGAACAGGAGGGGCAAACGTGCTGGAGCTGAATGATCTCGACGTGGCGCTGCGGGTCGGGGGCCGCATGCGCCGGGTGCTCAGTGGGCTGTCGCTGTCGGTCGCGGCCGGCGAGGCCGTCGGCCTGGTCGGCGAATCCGGGTCGGGCAAGTCGATGACGGTCCGCGCCGTCACCCGGCTGCTGCCGGAGGGCGCGGCGGTGTCCGGGCGGATCCGGTTCGACGGCCGCGACGTGGCCGCGATGGACGCACCGGCACTGCGCCGGTATCGGGACCGCGACGTCGGCATGATCTTCCAGGATCCGCGGGCCCACATCGACCCCACGTACCGCATCGGCTCGTTCCTGACCGAGGCGCTGCGGGTCAACCGCGGCGTCGGTCCGGCGGCGGCCCGCCGACAGGCCACCGAGCTGCTGGCCGCGGTCGGGATCGACGATCCCGAGCGCCGGGTGCGGCAGTACCCGCACGAGGTCTCCGGCGGCATGCTCCAGCGGGTGATGATCGCCTCGGTGCTGGCCGCCGAGCCCCGGCTGATCCTGGCCGACGAGCCGACCACCGCGCTGGACGTGACCATCCAGGCCGAGGTGGTGGCCATCTTGGACCGGCTGCGCCGGGACCGCGGCATCGGCATGCTGTTCATCACCCACGACCTGGATCTGGCCCTGGCGATCTGCGACCGGGTCGCGGTCATGTACGCCGGGTCGATCGTGGAGATCCGCTCGGCGCGGGACCTGCACCGCAGCGCGTGCCACCCGTACACCGTCGGTCTGCTGGGTTCCCGGCCCTCGATCCAGGCCCGGGTGGACAAGCTGGTCGCGATCCCCGGCCGCCCGGTGTCAGCCTTCGAAGCCCCGCCGGACGGCTGCGCGTTCACCGACCGCTGCGCGCACGCCGAGCCGGACTGCCTGCACGGCCGGCCGGCTCTGGAGCCCTTCAATGACGGCCTGGTGCGCTGCCGGCGGGTCGCCGACCTGGCCGTGCTGGCCGAATCGCGCCCTGAATCACCCGCAGCACCGCCCAGTGAACCAGCCGCTAAATCGGTTGTTGAACCGCCCGCCGAATCGCCCGCCGAGGAAGGGACGCAGCCATGAGCGCCGAAGCGCTGTCGGTCCGCGCGTTGACGAAGGTGTTCCGGGTCGCCGACGCCAAAGGCCGTCGTGCGGAGTTCACCGCCGTGAACGACGTCTCCTTCGCCTTAGAGCCGGCGGGCTCGCTCGGCATCGTCGGCGAATCCGGCTCCGGCAAGACCACCGTGGCCCGGATGCTCGTCGGCCTGGAGCCCGCGACCTCCGGCACCATGACCGTGCTCGGCCAGGACCGCTCCCAGCCGGCCCGCAAGGCCGCCGACCGGCGCGAGCGGGCCCGCCAGATGCAGGTCGTGTTCCAGGACCCGTACACCTCCCTGGACCCTTCGCAGACCATCGGGTCGGCGGTCGAGGAGGTGCTGCGCGCGCACAGCGCCCTGACCGGCCCGGCGCGCACGGCCCGCCTGACCGACCTGATGGACCAGGTCGGACTGGACACCCGGCAGACCGCGGCCCGCCCGCGCGAACTGTCCGGCGGCCAGCGCCAGCGGGCGGCGATCGCCCGGGCCCTGGCCGCGGACCCGAAGGTGCTGATCCTGGACGAGGCCGTGTCCGCGCTGGACGTCTCGATCCAGGCGCAGGTCCTCAACCTGCTCTCCGACATCCGCGCCGCGACCGGCATCGCCTACGTCCTCATCTCGCACGACCTGGCCGTGGTCCGGCAGCTGTGCGACACCGTGCTGGTGATGCGCAAGGGCGAGATCGTCGAACGCGGCGACTGCGCGAACGTGCTGGACCACCCGGAGCAGGAGTACACCAGGGTTCTGCGAGCCTCGGTGCCGGTCGCCGGGTGGAAGCCGCTCACGTCCGCGCGGCAGGCGGAGCCGAGTTGAGGGGATCAGGGTTCTGGTTCGAGGTCAACGATCGCAGCTGCCGAGGCGCGCACAGCGTCGCGGAACCAAGCGTTCCCCGGGTCCGGGGTGTGCGCCGGGTGCCACCAGAACGTCTCCGTGAGCGGCGCGGTGTCGACCGGAAACGGAAGTACCCGTAGATCCAGCGACGGCGCGATCGCGCGGGCGAGTCTGCCCTGGAGCAGGCCTACCCGATCAGTCCCGGCGATGAACTGCGGCAGGACGTGAAAACTGTCGACGACGACGTCCACGCGTGGCTCCAGGCCGCGCGCCGCCAGCCGGGACATGGCCGAGGTGGTGAAGTTGACGGTGTGGTAGGCCATGGCCCAAGGCAGTGCCGCGAGGTCCTCCAGCGTCGGGACGTCTGCGAGCAGGCGATTGCCCTCGGCCGCGACGCAGACCCACGAGTCCTGATACAGATCGATGTGCGGCAGGTTCGCGCTGAGGCCGCCGCGGGGCAGAATCGCCCCGTCGATCGAGCTGAGGACCGAGTGGCTGAGCACGCCCGTGGTGTCCTCGTCACGGCGTTCGTGCCGTTGGAAGCGGAGCCGAGCACGCGGCGCGCGTTCGGCGAAGACCCCGGCGAGACGCGGACCGAGGACGCCGAGCGTGTAGTCCGACGTCACGATGCGGAACTCTCGCTCAGTCGTGGCCGGGTCGAACGAGTTCCTGGTGGCGAACAGCCGGTCGTTGAGTTCGAGTACGCCGGCAGCCTGCTCGCGCAGCAGCGTCCCCAGCGGGGTGAGCTCGTAGTGGTTGCCGACGCGGGTGAGCAGTTCGTCGCGGAAATGGCGGCGCAGCCGGGCGAGTATGGCGCTGGCAGCGGGCTGACCGACACCGATACGCGCCGCCGCGCGACTCACATGACGTTCCTCCAGCAAGGCCCGCAGGGCGACCACGAGGTTCAGATCAGGGCGAGGCTCGGCCATGACCTCACAGTATCAATCACACTGATACCCCTATCCGATATATCAATTTCACAGATGCCCGTGCCAGGCGCACGCTGAAGCCACGGCCGACTACGACGCGGTCAGCCGACCGGCGGAGTTCGGACTGGACATAAGGAAGCTGCAATGCGGGAATTCATCGTCGAGATCACCACCACCGTTCCCGAGGGCACCGCGCAGTCCGAGGTGGACGCCCGCCGGAGTGCCGAAGCCGCGCACGTCAAGAAGCTCGCGGCAGCCGGGCACCTGCTCCGGCTCTGGTGGCTGGCCGGTGAGTGGCGGCCGAACGAGCGGCGCAGCATCGGCGTATGGCGCGCGGACGACGAAGCAGCCCTGCACGCCGACGTGCTCGGCACGCTGCCGTTGCGACCGTGGATGGTGTTCCAGGTCACCGCGCTGCGAACGCACTTCAACGACCCGGGCCAGAGGTGAGGACAGGGCTGTCCGTGTCCGGTCGGCGTTTCTGCCTAGACGCCCGTACCGTGGCGCCCGAACCGAAGCCCGGCTCGGGCGCCACGGGTCACTTCACGACCGTCGCAGGCTGATCGAGTACGGCCCCTGCTTCGCCTCGTCGGACCACACCAGGACCAGCTCCGTGGTTCCGGGTGAGACCGGGTGCGGGTATCCGAAGCACAACTGGCCGGGTGAGAACACGTTCGGTTCCGAGCTCTCGGCGGCGTAGCCGTAGCTGAGGCCGCCCTCGCAGGATGTCGTGCTGTCGACCTCGACCGAGGTGACGTCGGCGGGCGGGGTGAACCGGTAGATGTCGACCCGTCCGGGCTCGTCGAGGTCGGCGGACAGAGTCGGTGCGCCGACGTCGAGCGGGATGGTGCGGGGCTTGAGGGTCACGTAGCGGAAGGAGAACTTGCCCGGGCCGCTCGGCATCGAGATGTGCAGCTTGGCCTGACCGCCGGCGGCCACCGCGAACTGGAACGGGCCGGGCAGCATCGGGGTGCCGGCGGGAGTGTCGGGGACCGTCGCGCTGAGCCCGCCGGTGACGTCGACCAGTTCGAACTGCTGGTTCGCGTCCAGGTTCAAGCCGTAGTCCACGGTGCCGCCGGGCTGGTCGATGCTGCCGGTGACGACGTCGCCGTCCTGAAGGATGGCGCCGGGCTTGGTGACTTCCTTGCCCTGGCCGGGGCCGCCCGGCGGGGATCCGGTTCCGGCGGCCTTGCCCAGCCTGGTCTGGCCCTGCGCGTACGCGGTGGCGTACGCCGGGTCGCCAGTGCGGGCGACGTCCAGGACGCAGTCGTCGAGCGCTGTCGGGTCGGTGACGCCGGCGGCCTTGCACATGGCCGTCGCCCGGTCTCGAACCGGCTGCGGCAGGTCGGCCACCGTGACCGGCTTGTCGGGGAACGCGCGGTCGGTGAACGTCGCCGTCGACTGGCCCGGGCCGTACTCGAGCATTGATTCGCCCTGGCTCAGCCGCCAGCTGTCGCCGAAGACGTGGTACAGGTCGTCATACCCGGGCAGGTCCGGGATCGTCTTGCCGTCCCGGCTGACCAGATCGCCGGCCGCCTTGCCGTCGAAGTTCCCGAGCAGGCCGCTGAAGGTGCCCTTGCGGGCGGCCGCGGGCGTGACGTCGACCATCAGCCCTTCGGACCCGACGGGGTCGACGGCGACGATCGAGCCGTCGGGCCAGATCACGTCGTAGCCGTCGCCGCCGTAGCCGTAGACGCCGCTGCGGCGGGTGAGCGTGGCACCGCCGGGCAGCTTGGTGGATCCCTTCTGCGGCATCACGACCTTTCCGCCCTGGTGGACCTGGATGTCGCCGTCGACAGCGTAGAAGCCCACGACGTCAGAGCCGGCCCGCACCGCGGCCGCGGTGTTGACCGACATCGTGCGGTCGGCCGGAGCCAGCGGGGCCTGGCGCACCTGCACCTCGAAGTCGTCTCGGCTCTTGGCCAGTTCGAACTCGCCGACGGCTTGGAGGTCGTAATGGAGGCCGTCCAGCGTGCCGATATGCGGGTCCCCGGTGGTCCAGGCGAGGATCTTGTCCCAGAGGCTGGGCAGCGGATCGATCGGATCCGGGCTGCAACTGTCCATCGCCGCCTGGACCTGCTCGGCGGGGGACAGACCCTTGGCGTTGTCCGGGACCGGCGGAATCGGCTGCCCGACCTTGTTCGGGTCCGGGTCCTGCTTCGCCGTGAGGCTGGGGTCATCGGAGTCGTGCCGGGTCCGCGGCCCCATACCGTTGGAGAGCCGGTACTGGTTCTCCCACTCGATCACCCGGACTTCGTCCATGTTCAGGAACGAGTCCAGTTGCGTAGCGTGCGGATAGCCCGCCAGGTAACACTTTGTGCCCGTGTCGGCCGACCCGTCCGTGAACGCCTCCGAGTGCAGCATTTCGTGGAGCAGTCTGGTGCAGGGCGGGTTCGGGATGCCGGAATCGTCCAAGTAGTCCTTGTTGCCGACAGGGTCCCAGTGGATGACGACGTTGTACGGCGGGGACCCGAAATTGAATATCCCCTGGTAACCGGTGCTGTCGCCCCACTCACCCGTGCGGACGATCTTCAGGCGCCCGGCGGCCCGCTCCTTGTTGACCTTGTCCACCAGGCCGGGCTCGACGCCGGGGCCGGTGAACTGGGTCAGGCAGTCGTCGACCGCGGCGTCGACGCTGTCGTCGGCGTGCGCCGGAAGCGGCCGGGCCGCCTGCATGCCGGCGGTGGCGAACAGCATCAGCAGTGCGACGGCCGTGGCCGCCGGAGCACCGCGGCGGCCGCGACGTCGGCGGCTCCGGCGCCGGGCCACGAGGAACAGCACCACCAGCAGCACCAGCACGGCCAGGGCCAGGGCCACGAGGAGCAGCCACCACGGAAAGCCCTTGTGCCCGGCGCCGACGGTGAACGCGACCGTGGCCACGTTCGTGGCATCGGCGCAGATCTGTGTACTACCGGGTATCTCAGGAGTCTTGTAGCGCGCGGACACCACGTAGCGTCCGTCGGCGTCCACATTCCACGTCGACGACAAGCCGACGCCGCCGGGCAGCAGGCTCATGGTCCGCAACGGATCGGTCGCGGCCGCGGGCCCGGAAGCCGCCTGCACGGCGACGTCCACGTGGGCGCCGGGCTGCACCGTGACGAGTCCACCGGCCAGCACCGCTGCGTAGTCGACGCCGTACTCCTGCTGCGAGACACCCCACGGCTGCGAAGCGCCGTTCCGCGTCACCGAGGCGATCAGCACCTCGCCGTCGGCGACGGTGCCGACCCGGCACGCCGCCGAGCCGTGGTTCGTGACCCGGAAAGTGAGTGCGACCTGCTCACCCGGCTTATATGAACCCTGATTCGCGACGATGTCCAGCCCCAACCCGGCCCGCGGCTGATCGGCATGTGCCGCGGTGGGCACCAGCATCAGCGCCGCTGCCGCGAGCACGGCCAAGCCGGCCCGCACGAATCTGGCCACTGTGTCCCCCGAGAAAGCGAATGAACGGATGACGATCTGTCGCGGTGCTGCCAGGAGACTGCGATACGGCGAATACCTCTGCTCCACGGCGGCAACGGAGCAACGCTACGAACCGGCGGCGGGCCGCGAATCCGTGGAACCACGTGTTTTTGCACCCCGGGCCGCCGCCGGCCTGGCGCGTATCGCGTATTACGAGAAGACTCCCAAAGGATCGCCAGCCATCCCGGCGGTCAGTGTGTCCCCGGAGTCGGGGTTGATGAGAAGGAAGGAACCGGTCTCCCGGTCAGCGGCATACGGTTCGATCAGCACCGGCGAGGCGGTTCGCAGCACGACGCGGCCGATGTCGTTGGCGTGCAGGGCCTCGGGACCAGTCGCGGCGTCGGCGTCAGTGCCGGTGCCGGTGGCGCCGACGGCATCGGAATCGGCGCGCGCGTCCACGGACCCGGCCGCAGGAATGCCCTCCGTGACGTCCAGCCGGTGTGTCAGTCCCCTGACGACCGCCTTCACCGTCCGAGTCGTGTGCTTCAGCAGTACCCGGTCGCCGACGCGCAGCGGACCTTCGGACAGGTGGCACACCGTGGCCGCGACGTCCTGGGTCGGGACCGGGGCCTGATCGGCCGGGGCTATGAGATCGCCCCGGGAGACGTCGAGATCGTCGGCCAGCATCAGCGTCGCGGCCTGCCCGGCGCGTGCCTGGTCCACGGGGCGTCCCAGCAGGTCGATCCCGGAGATCCGACTGCGCTGCCCGGACGGCAGCACCACGACTTCGTCGCCGATCGCGAACGAGCCCGAGGCCAGTGTCCCGGCGTAGCCGCGGTAGTCCTCGACGGCCTCGGTTCGGCCGCGGTTCTGCCGGCGGATGACGTACTGCACCGGGAACCGGCCGGCAGTCGGCTCGCTCACCGAACTGACTGGGACGGTCTCCAGGTATTCCAACAGTGTCGGTCCCTCGAACCAGCCCAGATCCGGCGAGGCGGCCACCACGTTGTCGCCGCGCAGCGCCGATACCGGCAGGGCCGCGGCCTGGAGAACGCCGAGCGATGCGGCGTACTCGGAGAAGTCCTCTTCGATCTCCTGGAAGCGGTCTTTGTCGAACTCGATGAGATCCATCTTGTTCACGGCGAGCAGTACCCGGGGCACGCGGAGCAGGGCCGCGATGGCGGTGTGGCGGCGGGTCTGCTCCGTCAGTCCTTTGCGGGCGTCGACCAGGACCACGGCGAGTTGCGCCGTGGACGCGCCGGTGACCATGTTGCGGGTGTACTGCACGTGCCCGGGCGTGTCGGCCAGGATGAAGCGCCGGCGCGGGGTGGCGAAGTACCGATAGGCGACGTCGATGGTGATGCCCTGTTCCCGCTCCGAGCGCAGGCCGTCGGTGAGCAGTGCCAGGTCGGCCTCGGCCAGGCCGCGATCGCGGCTGGTCTGCCGGACGGCCTCGTACTGGTCGGCGAGGACGGATTTGGTGTCGTACAGCAGCCGGCCGACCAGGGTCGACTTGCCGTCGTCGACGGAGCCGGCGGTGGCCAGGCGCAGGAGCGCCGACACCTGGGTCGCCGGTGGTGCGGGCGCCGTTCGCACAAGCGTGGCCATGTCTAGAAATACCCTTCTCGTTTACGGTCTTCCATCGCGGCCTCGGACATCCGGTCGTCGGCCCGGGACGCGCCGCGTTCGGTGATCCGCGACGCGGCGATCTCCTCGATCACCTCCGCCACGTCCCCGGCCGTCGACTCCACGGCGCCGGTGCAGGACATGTCGCCGACCGTGCGGTATCGCACGGTTCGGACTTCGAGCGGCTCCCCGGCCCTGGGTCCGCCCCAATCCCCGGGGGCCAGCCACATTCCGCCGCGGACGAACACCTCTCGGGAGTGTGCGAAGTAGATCGAGGGCAGTTCGATGTGCTGGTGTCCGATGTACTGCCACACGTCCAGCTCGGTCCAGTTCGACAGCGGGAAGACGCGGACGTGTTCGCCGGGCCGGTGTCGGCCGTTGTACAGATGCCACAGCTCCGGGCGCTGCCGACGCGGATCCCACTGCCCGAACTCGTCCCGCAAGGAGAACACCCGCTCCTTGGCCCGGGCCTTCTCCTCGTCCCGGCGACCGCCGCCGAACACCGCGTCGAACCGGTTCGCGGTGATCGCCGCCAGCAAAGGCAGTGTCTGCAACGGATTGCGGGTCCCGTCCGGCCGCTCGGCCAGCCGGCCGTCGTCGATGAATTCCTGAACGCCGGCCACGTCCAGCCGCAGTCCGTGGGCCGCGACCGTCCGGTCCCGGAACTCCAGCACCTCCGGGAAGTTGTGGCCGGTGTCCACGTGCAGCAGACCGAACGGCACCGGCGCCGGCGCGAACGCCTTCAACGCCAGGTGCAGCATGACGATCGAGTCCTTGCCGCCGGAGAACAACAGCACCGGCCGCTCGAACTCGGCCGCCACCTCGCGGATGATGTGCACCGCCTCGGCCTCCAGGGCGTCCAGATGCGTCAGTCCCCCGGGCGTCCCGGCGGTCGAGGTAGTGCGATCCGAGGCCGTGTTCATCGGTGCAACCCGCATTCGGTCTTGGTGGTTCCGGCCCATCGGCCGGCCCGTGCGTCTTCGCCGGGTAGTGGCTTGCGGGTGCAGGGGGCGCAGCCGATGGAGGTGTAGCCCTCGGCGAACAGCGGGTTGGTCAACACGCCGTGGTCGGCGATGTAATCAGTGACGTCTTGCTCAGTCCAGGCGGCCAGCGGAGAGATCTTCACCATGTCGCGCTCCGCATCGAAGCCGACCACCGGGATGTCGGCCCGGGTCGGCGCTTCCTCGCGGCGCATGCCGTTGATCCACGCGGTGTAGGGGGCCAGGGCGCGTTCCAGTGGCTCGACTTTGCGCAGCGCGCAGCACCGGTCCGGGTCCCTTTCGTACAGCCCTCGCCCGTGTTCGGCGTCTTGCTCGGCCACGGTTTGCAGCGGCTGAACCGACAGCAGGTTCACCGGGTAGATCTCGGCGATCGCGTCCCGGGTGCCGATGGTCTCCGGGAAGTGGTAGCCGGTATCCAGGAACACCACGTCGATCCCGGGCGCCGCGGCCGCGGCCAGGTGCACCAGATGCGTGTCGCCCATCGACGAGGCGACCACCAGACCCGCGCCGAACACGTCGCGCGCCCACCTGATGATCTGTTCGGCCGGTGCGAATTCGAGCTCTGTGTTGGCGCGCTCGGCCAGGGCACGCTTCCAGTCATCGGTCACAGCACTCCCCTTGCGGTGTCGATCGGCCGAAGGAAGGAAACGGCCGAGGCCGGCTCCCGCGGCCGGATCACACGCCGGCCGCGGGCTTCGGGTGGGGACCGCGATCACGGCCACAGCGCGGACCGTGCGAACGCCCTTGTCCGACGTTCACAATCGATGCACACCGAAGCGGCCGGTACGGCCCGGAAGGCGCTACGCGTCGCGGCGCCAGTAGCGACGCGACATCTGAGCGGTGGCGGATCGCCGACGGTGGTCGGGTATCCCGCCATTTTTAGTTAGAGAAGTTTCCTAATAGACCCAGGGAAGTTGATACGCGCCCGTCAGGGCGCTGTCAAGAGGCCGGTTCGCGCCCGGCGGCGAAAACGGCTGGCTGGCCTGGCGTGTGCGAATACTGATTCGAATACGGATTCGCAGGCGTCGACCGGGTCCGCCGCCTGCCCGGCATCCGTCAGCAGCCCGCCCGGCGGCCGGACCGGTTGACGGTTCGGACACCGAGAGTTATGGTGCCGATACAAGTTAGTAAAGTTAACTAATTGGCCCGCTCAGCACCGGCCCGGCGATCAGTTCGCCACGGCCGGACCTCATTTCGATCATTCGATGATGCATGAGGAGTGGGATCGATCATGAACATCCTCGTACTCGGCGGCGACGGCTTCTGCGGCTGGCCGACCGCGCTGTACCTGTCCGACCGCGGCCACGACGTCACGGTGCTGGACAACCTGAGCCGGCGGGCCATCGACCTGGAGCTCGAAGTCCAGTCGCTCACCCCGATCCGCCCGCTCGGCGAGCGGATCCGCGCCTGGCGGTCGGTCTCGGGCCGTCAGATCGGATTCGTCCGCCTCGACCTGGCCACCGAGCACGAGCGGCTCGCGGCGGTCCTCAGGGAACTGCGGCCCGACGCCGTCGTGCACTTCGCCGAGCAGCGGGCGGCTCCGTACTCGATGCGCTCTCCCCAGGCGAAGCGCTACACGGTCGACAACAACGTGCGGGCCACGCACAACCTGCTCTCCGCGCTGGTCACCACCGGGATCGACGCCGCCGTGGTCCATCTGGGCACGATGGGCGTCTACGGGTACGGATGGTCGGGCTCGGCGCCGATCCCGGAGGGCTACCTGACCGTCAAGGTGCCCACGCCGGACGGCGACGTGCTGCGGGAGATCCTGCACCCGGCCAACCCGGGCTCGGTCTACCACCTCACCAAGACCCTCGACCAGCTGATGTTCGCCTTCTACGCCAAGAACGACCTGCTGCGGATCACCGACCTGCACCAGGGCATCGTCTGGGGCACCCAGACCGCGCAGACCGAGCGCGACGAGCGGCTGATCAACCGGTTCGACTACGACGGCGACTACGGCACCGTGCTCAACAGGTTCCTGATGCAGGCCGCCATCGGACACCCGCTGACCGTGCACGGAACCGGCGGGCAGACCCGGGCCTTCATCCACATCCGGGACACCGTCCGATGTATCGAGATCGCCTTGCAGAACCCGCCGTCGGGCGCCAAGCCGCAGGTGTTCAACCAGGTGACCGAGACCTACCGGGTCGACGACCTGGCGAAGCTGGTCGCCTCGCTGACCGGGGTCGACGTCGCGTACCTGCCCAATCCGCGGCAGGAGGACCAGGAGAACGACCTCAACGTCCGCAACGACCAGTTCATCGCCCTCGGTCTGGAGCCGACCACCCTTTCCGAGGGCCTGATGGCGGAGTGCACCCACATCGCCACCCGCTACCGGCACCGGATCGACCCGTCGAAGATCATCGCGCGCTCGGTGTGGCGGGAGGGCATGGCCACCTCGGACGACCTCGCCTTCGAACCGGTCCTGGACACCCCGGCCGAGGGCGGACCGCGATGGTGACGGGAACCAGGGTGCGCGGCATGAACGCCGCCCTGGCCTCGGGGGAGGCCGGGGTCGGCGAGATGCGGCCGGCGAAGGCACCGCTGCGGCCCCGGCAGCTGATCATCGCGCTGGTCCTGGCCGGCGGCGGTGTCGCCGCGGCCGGCCTGACGTATCGGGCGCTGGCCTCGCAGGCGCCGACCTTCGTCGGGCACACGACACCCGGGCACGCCTACTACCTCAACTTCACCGCGGACGGCACGCTTCAGAGCCTTGACGTCCGCCCCGGCCAGGTGGTGAAGGCCGGTCAGGTGCTCGCCACCGAAGACAGCACCGTGGCCGCCGCCAACCTCAAAGCCGCGCAAGCCGAAGTCGACGCCGACAGCGCGACGGTGAGCGCGCAGGAGAACCCGCAAACCGGTGTGGCCCAACAGAATCAGGCTCAGGTCCTGGTGACGAAGGCCACCGGTGCTGTGGACAGCGCTCAGAGCGCACTGTCCGTGGCCCAGCAGTCGTCGAAGAACAGCATCGACGTCCAAGCCGCCGTCGTCACCGGACGCCAGAAGGTGCTCGACGCCGATACGGCCCGCTACACCAGCGCCTGTTCGGCACCGCTTCCGGCGGCGGCCGTACCGCTGCCGACTGCCGCTGCCGTACCGCTGCCGACTGCCGCTGCCGCATTCGATCAGCCCACTGCTTCACTACCGGCGCCGCCACCCGGTCCGACCGGCGATTCCGGGCCGACCACAGCGGCTGATCCGCCGACGACATCTGCCGAAACCATTTCGCCGACGACATCCGCCCAGGCCGCGACGACCGACACGGCTGCGCCAAGTCACACACCCACGACAAGCCATACACTCGCGGTGACACATCAGCCCTCTGCGTCGCCATCATCCTCGGCCGCCCCGAGCGACGCAGCCTTCTGTCAGAGCCTGCAAGCGCAGATCACCAAAGACGGCACCGCGCTCACCGACGCTCAGGCGCAACTGACCGCGACGCAGTCCAGCGCGTCCAGCCAGGTGGGCCGGGACGCCGACCAGCTCGCGCAGAGCCAGGCGCTGTTGCAGGTCGTGCAAGGACAGGCCGCTGCCGGGGCGCCGCCGGTACCGGCGGCGACGATCGCCCAGGCGAAGTCGGAGCTCGCCGCGGCCCAGGCGAAGGTGGCCCAGGACCAGCGGGTGCTCGCGGCGGCGACGATCATCGCCCCGGCCGACGGCACGGTCGCCGACACCGCCGCCGCCGTGGGAGACCAGGTCCACCCCGACGGGATCCGGCTCTACCCCGGCCCGGCCGGGCAGCCCGGTAGCGCAGCCGATCAGCAGGGCGGCTTCCAGCTCTTCGCGCCGCAGGCCACACCGGGCGGCAACGCCGGTTCCCAGACCGGCACCTACGCACCGCTGATCACCGTCTACTCCGGTCCGATGACGGTGACGGCACAACTTCCCGAGGCCAACATCGGCGACGTCCACACCGGACAGGCGGTGAGCGTCACGGTCACCGCGGTGAACACCGTCGTGCCGGGCACGGTGGGCAAGATCATCCTTGATCCGGCGCGGGTGCCCGGCGCCGTCTACTACGACGTGGAGATCGACCTGACGGATCCGCCGGGCAAGGTCATGCCCGGCATGACCGTGAACGTCGACCTCAAGGACTGACATGCCGAAGCCGTCGGGCACCGTACTGCTCGTCCTGGACGCCCTGGTCCTGCTCGCCGTGATCGGGCAGCCGCTCGGCCGCCGGTTCGACGACTCCGACCAGGGCGCCGGGAACGTGGTGAAGCTGCCGCCGTTCCGCCGTCCGTCCTGGCCGCGCGTGCTGATGTTCCTCCTTCTGATCGCGGTGGCGAACCTGACCATCGTCTGGTTCCGGACCTCCCCGCTCACCCAGCTCTACCGCCAACTCGTCGACCGCGTGTTGACCGCGGTGGTCGGGAACTCGGCGTTCGCGGCGTACTACGCCTCGCACCTGGTGCCGCTGGTGCCCGCCGCGATCGTGATGTTCATGGTGGTCGTCGCCGTCGTGCTGCCGGCGACGCCGGGGCGGCGGCTGATGATCGTGGCGCACGGCGCGCTGTTCCTCGCCGTGTCCGTCGTCGTGACGTGCCTGCTCGCGGTCGTCGCCCTCCGGGTGCGCGCGCCGTTGGGTCCGCTGCCCCTGATCGACCTGCTCCTTCAGGAGACGGTCGCCTACTTCATCGTCTACCGCTTCGCCTTCACCAGTTTCCAATTCCCGAGGGTGACCCAGGTTCCGGCCCGCAAGCCGGGGCGGCGGCGGGAGACGGCGGTGCTGATCCTTTGCATCATCACCGCGGTGTGCCTGATGGGCAGCTTGGCAGTGGTGCTCATCGGTCTGGCCGGCGGGCAGCTCCTGGTCTCGTTCCTCATCCTGCGCGCGATGCGGGCCGGGATCATGGACACCATCTATCTGTTGCTCGGCCTGGTGCGGATCGCCGGTCCGCCCAGGCCGCGGCCCGATGAGCGGCGACCGCCGATCAACGTGATCATCCCGGCGTTCAACGAGGAGGTGGTGATCGAGCGGACGCTGCGCTCGATCGACCGGGCGGCCGGCGCGTACGGCGGCCCGGTGGAGGTGATCATGTGCGATGACGGCTCGGCGGACGGCACCCGCGAGCTCGCCGAGCAGGTCATGGCCGGCTTCCAGCACGCGTCCGGCCGGGTGATCCCGGGCAGGCACCGCGGCAAGGCTGTCGCGCTCAACCTCGCGCTGGCCGAGTGCCGGGCCGAGTTCGTCTACCGCGTCGACGCGGACTGCGCGCTGGATCCGAACGCGTTCCGCTACTCGATCCCGCACTTCCTCGACCACCCCGACATCGGCCTGGTCGGCGCGTTCGTCATGCCCAAGGAGCCCTACACCACCTGGATCGACCGGATGCGGGCGCTGGAGATGATCTTCAGCTTCGGCTTCGCCCGGGTGATGCTCGCCGAGGTCGACGCCGTGCCGTGCATCCCGGGCACGTTCTGCGCCTTCCGCCGGCTGCCGGCGCTGGCCGTCGGCGGCTTCGTCGACGGCACGCTCGGCGAGGACGTGTTCTTCACCTGCGAGCTGGCCCGGCTGGGGTACCGGGCGGCGATCGACCCGCGGGTGATGTCCTTCGAGGACGTGCCCACCACGGTCCGGCAACTCAGGGTGCAGCGATTCCGGTGGTGCAAGGGCGGCATCATGAGCTTCGCGGCGTTCACGCCGTTCGGGGCCGGCGCGCCGAGCCCGCGGAACTGGTTCAAGATGCCGCTGGGCGCCGGCAAGGGTCTGCTCAAGCCGTTCGGCACGGCGATGCTCTTGCTGACGCTCGAGTACTCGGTCCTGGATCCGGCCGTGCGGCACAATGTCCTGCGATTCGCGGCGTTGCTGCTGGCCACGCAGATCACCTCCTTCGTGCCCCGGTTCATCGTCATGGTCTACTACCGGCGGCTGCGCCTTCTGCCCTGGCTCCTGTTGTGGATCCCGTTCTCGTTCCTGAAACGGTTCTTCATGATCGAGGCGTTCCTGTCCTTCGGCGTGCGCCCGGTGAAGACGCCGGCCAGGCTGCGATCGCGCTTTCCCACCTGGATCGCGCTGTTGCTCGCGGTGACCGGTCTGGCCGCGGGGTGCTCGACCGGCGGACGTCCCAATACCGCGCCCACCGTTCCGGGCGGGAAGGTTCAGGCGAGCTGGATCACGACCAAGGCCGCCCTGAAGGATCTGACTGCGGACCCTGATACCCGGGCCCGGTTGTCGGGCACACGGATCTTCGAGATCCTGACCGGTACCGAGCGGGCCTCGACCACTGTTCCGGTCGTACCCACGATGTCGTTCAAGAGTTTCGCGACCCTACAGGACACCCTTGACCACGGGACCCTGCCACCGGACATCCGGGCCGTCATCTACGACGCCGAGCACTGGAGCCAGACACCCGCCGCCGAGCAGCGCGACCCGGCTTCGTTCTATCGACAGGCGTCCGCGCTCGTCCGCGCCCACGGGCTGATCTTCATCGCCACTCCCGCGATGGACCTGGTCAATGCCAGCGGGGCTAAGGCCACTGACCCGGCATCGGCCTTTCTGAAGGCGAACATCGCCGCCGACGCGGCCCGGAACGCGGACGTGATCGACGTCCAGGCGCAGAGTCTTGAGCGCGACCCGGCCGCGTATGCGCGATTCGTCTCGGCGGCGGCCGCGCAGGCGCGGTCGGCGAACCCGGCCGTGACCGTGCTCGCCGGCCTGTCGACCAACCCGCACGGTTCGGCCGTCACGCCCGAGATGCTCGTCTCGGCCATGGTGGCCACGGCCGGCCAGGTCTCCGGCTACTGGATGAACGTCCCGGGCAAGGGCAGCGACTGTCCGAAGTGCAACGCACCCCGGCCCGATGTCGCCGTCGCCGCCCTGCGGGACAGCCGGGTCGCCCGGCTGCCCGACATCTTCGGCGGGTAACCGGTGCCCTCGTCAGTAGCCGAGCTTCTTCAACGTGCAGATCATCGGCCGCACCTGGTCGGTGTAGTGGCCGACGTTGAGCCAGAAGCCCGAGGCCACCCCGGCCACCCCGGTCGCGGCGGCGCTGAGGTCGGCGCACGTCGCGCCGTCGGACGGGAGCTTGCTGCGGCCCAGGCCGGCGAGGAAGGTGACGCCGGTGCTCACCGCGGCGACCTGGGCGGCCACTTTCGTCGTGACCGACTGGTAGGTGGCGGCGTCGAGTTCGAGCTCTTGCGCCTGGTACTCGAAGACGTCCCCGGGTGCCAGGTACTGCGCCGCGGAGGCGAGGTTGTGACGCACGAACGCGTTGTAGTTCTGGCCCTGATCGGCGTGCGCGGTGATCGGATACTGCGGGTCCCGCCCCGGATAGGCGGGGTTCGGTGAGTTGTTGCACAGATCGTTGCCGGGCGCCAGGACGACCTTCAGCCCGTGGCTGTGCGCCGCGGCGCAGAACTCCTGGGCGTAGCTCATTTTCGCGTGGGTGTTGTAGATCCACGCACCCTGCTCCAGATCGGGGGTCCTCGTCCACGATTCCGAGTCGTACTGCACCGCGGTGACCCAGCTCGGCAATCCAGCCGACAGCGCGTCGATCAAGCCTGTCGAGCCATTCTGATATGCCGTGAATCGCAATAGTCCGACACCCGAGTAGCCGGACGGAATCGGCGAGGGTATCGCATTGGTCCCGGCATAGTCAGCGATAAACCAGGTACTCCCGCCGCCGAAAGCGTTCCGGCACACCGTCGGGTTGCCGGCGAGCGTGGTATCGCTGAGGTAGCCGAACGCCGAGCCCGCGATCAGCCAGCTCAGCGCGGGCACACTGGGACGAACCGCGGCGGCCTGGGCTACCGCGCCGCGCGCGATCGTCGCGGCGGACAATCCCGCCACCGCACTTCCGTAGCCAAGGAATCTTCGACGGTCGACGGACATGGGGCACCTTCTCTCTCCGGTCGAGTAAATGTCTCTAACTAGAGATTATCAGGGGTCGATGATCCTTGAAAGCAGTGGCGATGGCGAGAATGACGATCGCCGTGGCAAGAAATACCTGCCGGCCGGTCGGCCGACGTGGGCCGCCCGATCAGCGAATCGCCCTAGGTACACCCCCACGAGGGGTGTTAGGGCCACTGCGCGCCACCGGGCACAGGCAAGAGACTGGACATCAGCAGGACGGCGTCACAGCGTCGGTCGGGCCGACAGCCGCCACCGCCTCCTCGCATGTCAGCTCTCATACATCAATGATCCAGTTCGGAGTAATGCCCCATGCCCGCACGACCGCAGTCCCCTCGCCACAGCCGCACGACCGCATCCCTGGTGGCCGCCGCCGCACTGCTCGCGACGGCGACAGCTTGCGCGTCCAGCAAATCGTCCGCACCCTCCGCGCCGGCATCGGCATCTGGTTCGGCACCGACATCTGTATCGACATCGACATCACAGGACCCTGACAACTCGCTGCACATGATCTCCAACAACGGCCACCGCCTGGCCTTCCACGTCACCCCCGGCCATCTGCCCGCGATCGTCCTGGACGCCGGCGGTGGCCTGGACTCGTCCTACTGGAAGAACCTGGTGCCGGTCCTGGCCGGGGACACCGGGTCGGAGATCATCACCTACGACCGGGCCGGGCTGGGAGCCAGCGAGGAGGTACCCGGCCCCTGGAAGGTCCAGGACGCCGTATCGGATCTGGACGCCGGACTCCGGCAGCTGGGCGTCACCCACGACGTGGTCCTGGTCTCCCATTCCGAGGCGGGGGAGATCGCCACCTCCTTCGTCAACGACCACCCCGGCGTGGTGGCCGGCGCCGTCCTGGTCGACGCGAGCCTGCCGGACTTCTACACCCCCGGCGAACTGTCCAGAGTCATCGCCGCCAACCAGGACCAGATCGCCGCCTTGGCGAAGCAGCCGTCGACCAAGCAGACCCGACAGCTGCTGGCGGTCGCCCAGGACTACGGGCCGGCGCACCAGGCGTACCACCAGATGACCTGGCCTCAGGACGTGCCGGCGATCGCCATCGAGTCAGCGAAGACCCCCTTCGACACCTCGCCCGCCGACGCCCAGGCCTGGCGGGACGCGCAGGCCGCGTTCGTCAGCCACGCCGCCAACCGACGCCTGGTCGTGGCGGCCGGCAGCTCGCACGACGTCCCGATCGACCGCCCGGACGTGGTCGTCAAGGCGATCCAGGACATGATCGCCGAAGTCGGCCGGACCTGAGCATTGCTCGGCGGCGGCCGGGTGCCACGAGAACTTCAGCGAACCGCGGACTCCAACCGCCAGCCCCGCGAAGTGAGCCGCTCCCGCCACATCGCGGCGTAGCGGCCGTCCGGCCGGGCGAGCAGTTCGGCGTGCGCGCCTTGCTCCACGATCCGTGGTGGTCTGCCTGTTGCTGGCCGCGACCGGTGTGGCGGGCCTGGCGACGCTGTGCCTGTCGTGCGACATGCCGTTCGGCACGGCCGTTCAAACGCTTCGCGGCCACGGCACCCGCGGAACCGAGTACATCCTCTACACCCTGCGTGCGCCGCGCCTGCTATGCGAGGCGGCGGTCGGGACGGCGTTGGGCACCAGCGGCGCGGTGTTCCAGACCCTGCTGCGCAATCCGCTGGCCGGCCCGGAACTCATGGGCCTGACGACCGGCTCGTCTTTCGGCGCGGTCGCGGCGATCACCTTGTGCCAGGCCGCACTTCCGGGGATCGCGCTCGGCGCCGTGCTCGGCGGTCTGGCCGCGGCGGCCGCCGTCTACGGGCTCTCGTTCCGACGCGGCGTCAGCGGTCACCGGATCATCGTGGTGGGTATCGCCGTCAACGCCATCGCCACGACCGGCGTGAACTATCTGCTGACCCGGGCCAGTGTCCAGCAGGCGCAGCCGGCCCAGCTGTGGCTCATCGGAAACCTCAACGGCGCGGGATGGACTCAGTGCGCTTTCACCGCCGCCGCCTTGGCGATTCTGCTACCGGCGGCCTGCCTGCTGCGGCGCGCCTTGGGCGCGCTCGGACTCGGAGACGACAAGGCCCGTTCGCTCGGTACCCGCGTGGAATCCACCCGCCTGGCCGCACTGGCGCTGGGGGTCGACCTCGCGGCGTCCGCCACCGCGGTGGCCGATCCGGTCGCCTTCGTCGCACTGTCCGCGCCGCAGTTCGCGCGGCGGCTCGCGCGCACCGGCACTCCCCCGCTGCTCAGCGCCGGCGCGATGGGCGCGTTCCTCGTCGTCACGTCGGACTGGGCGGCGCAGTGAGCCTTGAGCACACCGCTGCCGGTCGGGATCGTGACCGCCGCGCTCGGCGGCGGGTATCTGGGCTGGACACTGCTTGTCGCGAAGACCCGGTGAGGCGGACGCCCGGGGCCGGCCGTGGTTCCGAACGCGACCATGTTGGTGCAGTCACTGCGGTTCACTGCGGTTAATCCGGCGCAATTCCGGCCTATGGGGAAGGCTCTGGCCGTCGGTAGTCTGGCACGGTGAATCGGCGCACGGCGGAGGATGAACAGCAGGCTGGCGTTTCGCACGTGGTCCAGATCGACACGCCGCGCTTCGTCGGCCGCGCGGCCGAGCTGACCCGAGTCGTCCGCGCGCTGGTCGCCTCTTCCGCACTGGTCCTCGTCGAAGGCGAGGCCGGCATCGGCAAAAGTCGGCTGGTCCGCGAGACGCTGGCCGCCCTCCGGACGCACACGGCCGCTGCGGACGACCTGAGCGCCGCACCAACCACCGAGCCGCTGGTCGCCGTGTGCCCGCCGTTCCGCGAGCCGCTCACCCTCGGACCGATCGTCGATGCCGCGCGGCAACGGCGCTCCGACGTCTCCGGGTTGGGGCTCAGCGCGCTGGCCGGAACACTGCGTCCGTTGTTCCCCGAGTGGGGCGACGCACTGCCGCCCCCGCCCGAGCCGCTGAGCGATCCGGGGGCGGCGCGGCACCGGCTGATCCGCGCGCTGGCCGAACTGCTGGACCGGCTCGGGGTGAGCGTGCTCGTGGTCGAAGACGTGCACTGGGCCGATGAGGCCACCATGGACTTCCTGCTCTTCCTCGCCACGCGCCCCACGCAGCGAATCAGCCTCCTGCTGACCTACCGGGCCGAGGATCTTCCCGCCGACTCGCTTCTACCGCGGCTGTCGGCCAGCGCTCGGCAGGTCGCGGATTCCTCGGGCGGTCATGGGAACGTCCGCGTCACGCTCGGCGGGCTGGAGCCGCCGGAGGTCGCGCAGCTGGTCTCCTCGATGCTGGACGACGAGCTGGTCTCCCCGGCCTTCGCCGAGCTGCTGCACTCGCGCACCGAAGGCGTGCCGCTGGCGCTGGAAGAGTCGGTGCGGCTGCTGCACGCCCGCTCCGACCTGGTCCGGCGGGACGGCGAGTGGATCCGGCGCACCCTCGACGAGATCGACGTGCCGCCTTCGATCCGGGACGCCGTCACCGATCGCGTCGGCCGGCTCAGCGCCGAGGCACAGCAGATGCTGCTGGCCGCGGCGGTGCTCGTGGACGCCGAGGCAGAACCGGTACTGGCCCACGTAAGCGGTCTGGCCCCGCCCGAGATCGGACCCGCGCTGCGCGAGGCGGTCCTCAGTGGCCTGATCGGTGAGGACGAGGCAGGGCGCATAGCCTTCCGGCATGTCCTGGCCGCGCGCGCCGTCTACCACCGGGCCGCCGGACCGGACCGGCGTGCGGCACATCGGCGGGCCGCGGCGACACTGGAGGACAAGCGCCCGGTACCCGTCGCGCGGCTGGCCTACCACTACCGAGCCGCGAACGAGATGACACAGTGGGGCCGCTACGCCGAGCAGGCCGCCGATCTCGCGTTGGCGGCGGGCGACCACCCGACCGCGGTCTCCTTGCTGCACGAACTGCTCACCGAAGGCGGACTCCCCGCGAGCGACGTCGCCCGCATCGCGCAGAAGTTCCCGCTGCTCTCGGTCACCGGCTACCTGCGCCGGGCCGATGTCGTCAGCACCCTGCGTTCCGTGCTGGACGACGAGCGGATCCAGCAGGGCGACCGGGGCCGCATCCGCGAACAGCTCGGCAGGATCCTGATACACGTCGGCGAGCACGCGGACGGCGTCGAGCAGCTCCAGCGCGCCATCCCGGACCTGGCGGACAGCCCGTCGGAGGTGGCGCGGGCGATGGCCACCCTCGGCGGCCCGGTCGGCTCGCTGTGGCCCGCCGCCGAGCACCGGCGCTGGATCGACCGGGCCGCGTCGGTCGCCGAGTCCCGGCTGCCGGAGGCCGAACGGCTGGTGCTGATGATCGACCAGATCACCGCCCTGCTCGACCTCGGCGAGCCCTCCGGCTGGGACCTGGCCGCGGCCTTCCCCGCTCAGGAGGCCACGTCACAGGGCGCGTTGAACCTGGCCCGGCTGTCGCTGAACACCGCCGACGGCGCGATGCAGTGGGGCCACTACCAGGATGCCCGGCGGCGGCTGGCGATCGCCGGGGACGTCTCACACCGGCACCACTATCTGCGGCTGCGCGACATGACGCTGGTGACGATCGCGCACCTGGACTGGTTCACCGGCGCGTGGAGCGGTCTTGCAGAGCGCGCCCGACACTGGGTGCAGCTCGACGACGAACCCGTCATGCAGCTCGACAGCCGACTGGTCCTCGGGCTGCTGGGCGCGGCCGCGGGCGACGATCCGACCGCCGAGGACGCGGTGCGCTCTGTCCGCGACGAATCCACCCGGCGCGGCATCGCCGACATGTCGATGGAATCCACTGGAGCGCTCGCCCGGCTCCGCCTGGCCGCCGGCGATGTCCAGGAGGCCCTGTCGCTCACCGACGACGCCATCGAAGCGGTCCTGGGCAAGGAAATGTGGCTGTGGGCCACAGAGACCGTGCCGGTGCGGGTGGCGGCACTGATCGCGGCCGAACACCTCAGCGAAGCTGAGGAAGTCGTGGCCGCGTTCGCCCGGGGCTTCGCCGACCGGGCGATCCCGTCGACCCGTGCGGCGCTGGAGACCTGCCGCGCCCTGCTCGCCCAGGGTCGCGACGAACACGCCGACGCGGCCGCCGCGTGGGAGGTCGCCGCCGCCGCGTGGCAGGCGCTGCCGCGACCGTACTATGCGCTGCTGGCCCGTGAGCAGAAGTCCTTCTGCCTGGTGAAGGCCGGCGAGGGCGAAGCCGCCCTGTCGCAGTGGACTGAGGTCGCGCAAGGCCTGGCCGTACTCGGCGCGAAGAAGGATGCCGAGCGTGTCGCCGACACGCTTCAGCAGCACGGCGGCGAGAAGCCGGGTCGCCGCCGGGCCGGGCGCCGCGGCTACGGCAACCACCTTTCGCCGCGCGAGCAGGAAGTCGTCGAGCTGCTGCTCAGTGGTCTGACGAACCGTGAGATCGCGATCGCGCTGTCCCGCTCCCCCAAGACCATCGCGGCCCAGCTCAACTCCGCGATGCGCAAGCACGGCGTGACGACGCGCACCGCCCTGGCCGTCATCGTGACACAGAGCCGTTTCGGGGCCATGGCGGACACGGCTCGGGACTGAGAGCGTGCGCGGATTGGTGGCCGGGCGGAAAATCGGCGGAGCTCCGAGCCTGGCCGCACCGGTCCCTTGCGGCGCTGCGCTTGCAAGCCCATCGCCCACGACCAACACCGGGTCGAGGGCGATGGTCCGGCACGCCCAGCCTCGTTCCCGCCGAGTTTTCCGTGCGCTGCGGCGGCTGCGCCGCCTCGCCAGACCGGCCACCAATCCGCGCACGCTCTGATTCCTTTCTTTAGGGCATCTGCCCAATCGAGCGTCGCGCGTTCACACCGCATACTCGCCAGGGACGCGACCCATCCACCACTCGGCCGCACCGCGATCCGGGTGGCCACAGCCTGGACACCCGAACTCCGCGAAAGGCACCTTCCCGATGCACTCCCCCGGGCGCCGTCGTGCGCCCTTTCTGGGACTGATAGCCGGCCTGCTCGGCTTCAGCCTCTGCTACGCCTCCCCGGCGTCGGCGGGTACGAACTCACCGAGCAACGCCGCATCGACCACCGCGAGCGCCGCCTCGTCGCAGGGCCCGGTGACGCCCAAGCCGCCGACGGCTGAGACACAGAGTGACCCACGCCTGGCCAAGCTTGCCGCAGGCCACCCGGACTACAGCCCGGCGACGTGCAACGTGCCCGACCCGGCCCCCGACCACGCGGTCTGCTTCGCGCTGGAAGCCACTGACAAGACCCGCGGCCTGATCGCCGGCGCCGACGGACCACCGGCCACCGCGCTCGGTCCGGACCAGATCAAGGCCGCCTACCACCTGCCGGACGGCGGCCAGGGTCAGACCGTGGCGATCGTCGACGCGTTCGGCGACTCCACCGCGGAGTCCGACCTGACTGCCTACCGCCAGCACTACGGCCTGCCCGCCTGCACCGCCGCCAACGGATGTTTCCGCAAGACCGACCAGACCGGCGGCGCCGAATACCCGACCGACGACAAGGGCTGGGCCGAGGAGACTTCGCTCGACCTGGACGCGGTGTCCTCGGCCTGCCCGCAGTGCCACATCCTGTTGGTGGAGGCGGCCAGCAGCGCCTCTTCCGACCTGGGCACCGCTGAGAAGACCGCGGTGAGCCTGGGCGCGAAGTACGTCTCGAACTCCTACGGCATCCCCGGTGAGTTCGCGGGCGAGCAGGCCGACAGCGACTACGACCACCCCGGCGTGGCGATCGTGGCCAGTTCCGGCGACACCGGGAACGTGGTCAACTGGCCGGCGTCCGACCCGGACGTGGTCGGGGTGGGCGGCACCACGCTGACCGCCGACCCGTCGACGACGCGCGGCTGGACCGAGACCGCCTGGGCCTCCGGGGGTTCGGGCTGCTCGGCCTACGAACCGCAGCCGGTGTACCAGACCGGCCTGGCGACCGACTGTGCCAAGCGAGCCACCACCGACATCTCCGCGGTCGCCGACCCGAACACCGGCCTGGCGGTCTACGACACGCTCGGCCAACCGGGGTGGGTGCAGGTCGGCGGCACAAGCCTGTCCGCGCCTCTGATCACCGCGATGTACGCCCTGGCCGGCGCTCCAGCCGCCGGGACGTACCCGGTGACCTATCCGTACGCCTTCGGCGGCAACCACCTGTTCGACGTGACCCAGGGTTCTGATGGCAGCTGCGGCAACGTGCTGTGCACCGCCGGTGTCGGCTGGGACGGCCCGACCGGCCTGGGCACGCCGAACGGCATCACCGCGCTGACCCTGGGCAGCTTCGGTACCGCGACCGGCACCCTCACCTCCTCGGCCGGCAGCCCGGTACCGAACGCCAGCGTCGTGCTCACCGACGCGTCGCAAAGCCTGACCTTCCACGCGACAACCGACGCCCAAGGCAAGTTCACCGTCGGAGTCGCGCCGGGTACCTATAGCGCGACCGCGACGGCGTACGGCTTCAAGTCCGCGACGCAAGCCGGTGTGCAGATCACCGCGAACCAGACCACGACGGTGAACCTCACGCTGGCCACCATCCCGTCCAAGACAGTCTCGGGTAAGGTGCTCGACTCGACCGGCCACAAGTGGGGGCTGTACTCGAAAATCACCATCGACGGCTACCCGAACGGCGCGATCTATTCGAACCCGAAGACGGGCGCGTACTCGGTGAGCCTGCCCGAGGACGCGAAGTACACACTGCACGTGACGCCGATCTATCCCGGCTACGGCACCGCCGACATGTCGGTCACGGTCGGCACCGCCGACGTGGCCCAGAACCTCGCGGTGGGAGCCGATCAGAACATCTGCACGGCCCCCGGCTACGCGTACCCGGCCCAGGCAGACTTCGAAGGCTGGAGCGGTACCACCGGCAAGGGCGGCTGGACCGTCACCGACAACAAGAGCGCGGCTGACACCTGGGAATTCGACGACCCGAACGCCATGTGGAACCTCACCACCGGCTCGGGCAACTTCGGCACCGCCGATCCGTACGACCACAACGGCGCGGCCGAGGACACGGACTTCGTCTCGCCGGTCATGGACTTGTCCGGGCAGCCAACCGCGGACTTGAAGTTCCGCACCGCTTATCTTCCGGCTGCCAGTACCGTGGCCGAGGTCGACGGAAGCGGCGACGGCGGCAAGACCTGGCACCAGATCTGGGACGCGAACGGCAAGGAGGTCCAGGGCCCGGTGGACGTACCGCTGACCGGTCTGGCCGGGCACGCGGGCGTCCAGGTGCGGTTCCACTACAGCGGTGCGGGCCTTTCGCTTTGGCAGATCGACAACGTCTACGTCGGCACCTGCCGCACCGTGCCCGGCGGCATCGTCGAGGGCAACGTCACCGACGACAACACGCACCAGCCGCTCAACGGTGCGGCGACCACGGACAAGGCGAACGCGACGACCACCGCGACCAGCCACCCGACCCCGGACGACACCGCGATCGCCGACGGCTTCTACTGGCTGTTCAGCGAGGGGGCCGGCCGGCACACCTACACCACCGCGGCCAACCGGTACGCCACGCTGACCACGACCGCCAAGACGATCGCCGATTCGGTCGTCGAGCACGATGTCACCTTGCAGGCCGGGCGGCTTTCGGTGCGTCCGTCTTCGCTCTCGGTCGGCGAGGAACTCGGCCAGAAGACCCAGCGGGACGTCACCCTGACCAACACCGGCCGGGCCCCGCTGCACGTCACCCTCGGCGAGCAGAGCGGTGGCTCCACCGCACCAGGTGCCGGCGTAACGGCGAGCGATACGGTGACTCCGTCTGTGCCGGTGCCGCTGAAGCGGGTGCCGGGTGACTACCCGAGCGGTCCGGCGGTCCGCTCCGAGAGCACGGATCCGGCGGGCCCGACTCCGGCGAAGCAGACGCCGGCGATCGCTCCGGTGCCGGGCACCGGCGGCTGGCAGGCCATCGCCGACTACCCCGAGCCGATCATGGACAACGCGGTCGGGTACTACCAGGGCCGGGCCTACTCCGTCGGCGGCGTGGCTCAGATCGTCGGCGGCGTGGCCCTCGCCGACAGCTTCATGTACGACCCGGTCAGTGCTTCGTGGACCGCCATCGCGCCGCTGCCGCAGGCACTGGAATCTCCGTCGGCGGCGTTCCTGAACGGCACGATGTACGTGGTCGGCGGCTGGAGCCACGACGGCAAGATCCAATCCACCGTCTACGCCTACCACCCCGGCAGCGATTCGTGGACGCGGGTCGCGGACCTGCCGCAGGGCACGGCTGCGTCCACCGCCGCGGTACTCAATGGCAGCCTGTACGTGATCGGCGGCTGCGCCGCCGACAACTGCGAGAGTCTGTCGTCAGCGGCCTACCGCTACTCGCCCAATGCCAACAGCTGGACGAAGCTGGCTGACTACCCGGTGCCCATGCAGTGGGGCGCCTGTGCCGGCATCACCGCGGAGGTAGTCTGCGCGGGCGGCGACACCCACGACTCCGGCGGCCACACCGAAGGCCTGGCCTCGACGTACCTCTTCCACCCGAAGACCGACACCTGGACTCAGGCCGCTGACATCCCCTACCCCGACTGGGGCATGTCCTCCAGCGGCGCCAACGGCCAGTTGCAGATCGTCGGCGGCATCACCGACGCCGACGGCACCAACCAGACCGAACAGTACGACCCGCTCAACAACGTCTGGAGCGCACTACCGAACGCGGTCTACCCCACCTTCCGCAGCGGCGGCGCAAGCTGCGGCATGTACCAGATCGGCGGCTCGATCGCGGTCGGCGCCGCCTTCCCGACCGGCAACGACGTGTCACAGGTGCTCCCCGGCTTCGACCAGTGCGGCGGCGACACAGTCTCCTGGCTCACCACCCAACGAAACCGTGGCGCACTGGAACTGGCGCCAGGCCAGAGCATCAACGTCCGGGTAACACTCGACGCCTCGCAGATCACGGCGCCGGGCAGCTACACCGGCGCGCTGACCTTCACCACCGACACCCCGTACGTCAGCAACGCACTGCCGGTGAACCTGCACGTAGCCGCGCCCAGATCCTGGGGCGAGGTCACGGGCACGGTAACCTCGGCCGCCACCGCGAGCAGAGCCGCAAAACCCCTCCCCGGGGCAACCGTGCAGCTGTGCGCGGCCCGCGACGCGGCATCCGGCACCTGCACCCACCCGCGATACACGGTCACCACCGACGCCCACGGCGCGTACTCGCTATGGCTGCCCGGGTGCGGCGAGCCACTGGCAGTGGTCGCCTCCACCACGGGATACGCCTCGCAGACCAAGGAGGTGACCATCCGCAGAGGCGGCGTCTTCGAGCTCGACTTCACGCTGGCGACCAGCTAACAGCGAGCGCCCCGGTTCCCGCCGCAGTGATTGCTTTGACAGCAGGTCAGGTGCCGTTGCTTGACCTGCTGTCAAACCCAGGAGTGCGGCGCAGCCCTAGGGCGATTCGCTCCCCTCGCATACCGTCCAGCCAGCAGAAATCGTGTTCTTACCGAGATTTCTCAGAGTCTTGCGCCACGAGTTCGCCTGGCTGACGATAGTGCCGACCGCGGGAGTCGGGCTCCCGTATCCCGAAGGGCGGCGGCGATGGCTGTACCGGTACCAGAGACGGTTCTTGGCGGGGTACGGATGACCGATGGGATCGTCGTGCCCTTCGAGGGCCCCGGTGCCGGTGCCGGTGATCTGACGTGGGGTCAGCAGAAGGTCTGGACCTTGATGCGGCAGGCCGGGACGTCGCTGAGCATGGGCGGGGCGGTCCCGGTGACGGACGGCAGGACGATCGGGGATCTCGCGTCGGAACTCGAGTTCTTCATGTCCCGCTACGCCTCGATGCGCGCCAGGATCCGGCAGGACGCGGACGGCACCCTCACCCAGGAGGTGTCCGGCTCGGGCCGGGCAGTGCTGGGCATCGTCGATGTCGCGGACGGCGACGACCCCGGGCTGGTCGCCCGGGGTCTGGCCGACCGGTGGGACGCGACGCCGTTCGACCATGCGCGGGAGTGGCCGATCCGGATGGCCGGGGTGCGCGCGCGGGGCGTCGTCACCCATGTGGTGGTGACCATCTCGCATGTCGCCACCGACGGCGGCGGTATCGCCGTCATGCTCGAAGAGCTGAGACAGCGCGATCCGGTCACCGGGCAGCCGAAGAACCCGGAGCCGGCGATGGGCCCGCTGGAGCTGGCCGCGCTGCAACGCACACCGGCCGGCCGACGGCACAGCGAGGCATCGCTACGGCACTGGGAACGTCTTCTGCGCACAGCAGGACCCTTACGGTTCGGTCCCCGCACGGACCGCGGCGAGCCGCGCTACCGGCGCGCGATCTTCCAATCCCGGGCCCTTCACCTGGCGTCGAAGGCGGTCGCGGCCCGGACCGGCGGACCGGCCTCCACCGTGCTGCTGGCCGGGTACGCGGTGGCCGTGGCGCGGCTGACCGGTATCGCTCCCGCGCTGATCCAGGTGGTCGTCAGCAACCGGTTTCGACCGGGCCTCGCGGACGTCTCCCATCCACTGTCCGTGAACGGCCTGCTCATGGTCGAGGTCACGGACGCGTCCTTCGACGAGCTGGTGAACCGCACGCAGCGGGCTTTGGCGCTCTGCTCGAAGTACGCGTACTACGACCCGACGCAGCTGGAAGAACTACGCGCGCGGATCAACAGGGAGCGCGGCGAGATCATCGAGCTCTCCTGCTTGTTCAACGATCGCCGACTCGGGATCGGAGCCGAGCCGGCCGGCCCGTTGCCGCCCCGACGGGAGTTGGAAGCCGCACAGGGCGAGAGCACCCTGTCCTGGGGCCAGCCGTTCCCGACGTACCTCGACAAGCTGATGGTCCAGGTCGAGGCCACCACGGACACGGTCGAACTGGAAGTTCAGGTCGACACCCACCATGTATCCGTGGACCAAGTGCAGGCGCTCATGGTGGACCTTGAGTCGCTTTTGGTGACGGCGGCATTCGACCCGAACCTGCCGACCAGCTGGGTCCCCATGTGATCGCCGACGACTTGGTCCACGCCAGCGCCGCTTGTCACAGGTGCTTCACAACGGCAGCAGCGCCGGGAAGTGGCAAGCCGTCAAATGCCCGTCCGCCCCGCCGCCGATCGGCACCAGCGGCGGCTCCTGCGCCGCGCACACCTCGGCCGCCTTCGGGCAGCGGGTCCGGAAGCGGCAGCCCGACGGCGGGTTCAGCGGGCTCGGGACGTCGCCGACCAGCCGGATCCGCTCGCGCCCGGCTCCGCGCCCGACCTCGCGCCCGATGCCGACGCCAGTGCCGGCGTCCAGCTCCGGCACCGCCGAAAGCAACGCTTGCGTATAAGGGTGCTGTGATCGCTCGTAGAGCGTGTCGCGGTCGGCGATCTCCACGATCCGCCCCAGATACATCACCGCCACCCGGTGGCTGACCTGGCGGACCACGGCCAGGTCGTGGGCGATGAACAGCATGGCGATGCCGAGCTCGCGTTGCAGCCGGCGCAGCATGTTGACGATCTGGGCCTGGATCGAGACGTCCAGCGCCGACACCGGCTCGTCGGCGACGATCAGCTCCGGCTCGGTGGCCAGGGCGCGGGCCACGCCGATCCGCTGGCGCTGCCCGCCGGAGAACTCGTGCGGGTAGCGGTGCACGTGCGCGGCGTCCAGGCCGACGGTCTCCAGCAACTCCAGTACCCGGTCACGGCGGCCGGTTCTGCTCCCGATGCCCAGGGACGCCAGGGGGGCGGCGATGATCTCGCCCACGGTGTGCCGGGGGTTCAGGGAGCTGTAGGGATCCTGGAAGACCATCTGGATCCTGCCGCGCAAGGGCATCAGTTCTCTGCGTCCGGCGTGGGCGATGTCCTGGCCGTCGTAGCGGATCGTTCCCGCGGTCGGCTCCAGCAGCCGGGTGATCAGGCGGCCGGTCGTCGACTTGCCGCAGCCGGACTCGCCGACCAGGCCCAGGCTCTCGCCGCGGGACACCGTGAATCCGACGTCGTCGACGGCTTTCACCGCACCGATCCGGCGCGCCAGGACCGCCCCGCGACGGACCGGGAAGTGTTTGGCCAGGCCGGAGACCTCCAGGAGCGGGTTCACCGGATCACGCTCCCTTCGAGAGCTTCGAGGGCACCGGAGGCGAGGTGGCAGGCGCGCAGGCGCTCCGAATCGGCGAGCGGCACGAAGGCTGGCACCTCGGTCGCGCACCGGTCCCCGCCGACCCGCTGCCGCTGGTCACAGCGCGGATGGAAGGCGCAGCCCGGCGGCGGGTCGAGCAGGTCCGGCGGACTGCCGGCGATCGGGGTGAGGTCGGCGTCGGGATCCCCCTTCAGCGTCGGCACCGAGCGCAGCAGACCCACGGTGTAGGGGTGTTCGGGCCCTGCCAACACCTCGGCGGCCGGTCCCTGCTCCACACCGCGGCCGGCGTACATCACCAGGACGTCGTGCGCCACGCCGGACACCACCCCGAGGTCGTGGGTGATCAGCAGGAGCGCCAGGCCCGACTCGGCTTGCAGGCCGGCCAGCAGGTCCAGGATCTGCGCCTGCACGGTGACGTCCAGCGCGGTGGTCGGCTCGTCGGCGATCACCAGGTCCGGCTCCCCCATCAGCGCCATGGCGATCATGACGCGCTGGCGCATGCCGCCGGAGAACTCGTGGGGGTACTCCGCCACCCGCCGGGCCGGGTCCGGGATGCCGACCCGGGCCAGCATCTCGACCGCGCGGGTCCGGGCCGCGCGGCGGCCCGCCCCGGTGCGGCGGCGATAGGCGTCAGTGAGCTGACGCTCGATGGTGTGGTAGGGGGACAGCGCGGTGAGGGCGTCCTGGAAGACCATCGCGATCCGGGAACCGCGGTAGGCCGCCAGGCCGCGCTCGCCCAGGCCGGCCAGGTCGACGCCGTCGAACTCCACGCGCCCGGAGATCCGCGCGCGCCGGCGGTCGTGCAGGCCGAGGATCGCCAGGCCCGTGGCACTCTTGCCGGAACCGGACTCCCCCACCACCGCCAGGGTGCGGCCGCGCTGGAGGGAGAAACTCAGGCCATTGACGGCCTGGACCGTCCCGCCCTCGGTGTCGAAGCGCACCGCGAGGTCTTCGACGGCCAGCAGCGGCCGGACGGCCGCCTCTTTGCCGTCGTAACTGTCGCTGTTGTCGTAGCTGTCATAGCTGTCACTACTGTCGTTGCTGTCATAGCTGTCATACACAGAAGCCACCATGGTCACAGCCTCACCCGGGGGTCGATGAGCGCGTAGCAGAAGTCGACGGCGGTGTTGCACACCACGATGAAGGTCGCGGCGACCAGTACGGTGCCGGTGATCATCGGCAGGTCGAGGTTGGTCACCGAGGTCACGGCGAGCTGCGCGATGCCGTGGATGTTGAAGGTGGTCTCGGTGATCACCGCGCTGCCGAGGAAGACGCCCAGGTCCAGACCGAACTGGGTGAGCACCAGGGTCAGGGCGCCGCGCCAGGCGTAGCGCAGGTGCACGACGCGCGGCGGGAGCCCTTGGGCGCGGGCGGTGCGCACATACTCCTGGGACTCGGCCTCGATCATCGCCGAGCGGGTGAACCGGACATAGGTCGCGGCGCTCACCACGGCCAGGGTGATCCAGGGCAGGAGCATGCCGCCGAACCACTTGCCGGGGTCGGAGGTGATCCCGGTGTAGCCCGGCTGCGGCAGGAGATCGAACTGGTCCACCAGCAGGTAGCGGGCGACGATGCCGAGGAAGTACACCTGCATCGAGGCGCCGACCAGGGCCACGGCGGTGAGCTGCTTGTCCAGGGCCCGGCCGCGGCGCAGGGCGGCCAGGATGCCGAACCCGACGCCGACGGTCAGGATCAGCACCGAGGCGCCGACCGCGAGCGAGAGCGTCGCCGGGAAGCGGTCGGCCAGCGTGGAGCTGACCGACTGCTGGTTGACGAAGGAGTAGCCCAGGCACGGCGCGGCGCACCAGACGGCGTCGAAGTGCCGGCCGGCGAAGACACCGTGCAGGAACTGCCAGTACTGGACGGCCAGCGGCCGGTCCAGCCCCATGCTGTGGCGGATCTGGGCCAGGGATTGCGGGGTGCAGGTCTTGCCGCAGGACAGCCGGGCCGGGTCCGCGGGCAGGGCGTAGAAGAGGAGGAAGGTGACCGCGCTGACGACGAGAAGGATCAGCACCGCGCCCAGTCCCCGTCGGAGGATGTATCCGAACAAGGTCGCGCTCCATGATCGAAAGGGGGATCCGCGGGCTACTTCACGTAGACGTCGAGCGGGTAGCAGGTGCCGATGAAACCGGTGTGGACGCCGCCGAGTCCGGGCCCGTACAGCGAGACCTGCCGCGGGTCCACCCACGGGATGATGGGGACCTCCTGCATGATCTTCTTGTCCAGCGCGGCCCAGGCGGTGTCCTGCGCCTTCAGATCGGTCATCGCCTCGATGCGGTCGATCTCGGCGTTCACCGCCGGGTCGTTCAGCAGCGAGTTGTTGCCGCCGCCGTCGGTGATCTGGCGGCCGTCGAACAGCGGCGGGATGACCGAGGAGGCACTGGGCCAGTCCGGGCCCCAGCCACCCCAGTAGAGGTCGTACTGGTTGTCCACCTTCTGCGTCTGGTCGAGGTAGTTCTTGGTGCTGATCGCCTTGGTGACCACATTGAAGCCGGCCTTCTGAAGCGCCTGCTGGATGGCGACGGCGCCCTGCTGCCAGGCGGTGTCGTCCTGGTAGGCGTACACGATGGTCGGGTGCGGGTTGGAGGTGGTGGCCAGCAGCGCTTTGGCCTTCTCGGGGTCGCCGGTGTCGGGGACGTTGTAGAGGTCGTAGTTCTGGTAGCCGTCGGTCACCGGCGACAGGATGGTGTTGGTGAAGTCGCCGTAGACCGGGCCGCCGAGCAGCTGCCGGGTCTGGGCCCGCGGGAACGCCTCCAGCAGGGCTTGGCGGACCTTGGGGTCGGTGACCCGGCGGGTGTTGATGTTGTAGAACTCGGAGAACGGCGTCACCTCGTTGACCAGGCGCGCCTTGAGATCGGGGCTGGAGTTCACCTGGGCGGCCAGGTCCGAGCCGATCGTGACCTTGAAGGTCATCGCGTCCTTGTCGGGGCCGTTGGCCGCGATGAGCCGCTGGTTGATGTCGACCGCCTGGGCTCCGAACTCGAACGTCCACCCGTCGGGATAGGCGTGGCGGACCGGGTCGGTCTTCGGGTCCCAGTAGGCGTTGCGGGACAGCACCATGCCCTTGTCGACATCGTGGCTGTCGACCTTATAGGGACCGGAGGAGAACGGGTGCTGGTCAAGCGCGGACTTCGTGTCCTTGTCCTTCGGCAGCGGGCTGTAGGCCTGCATGGCCAGCGCGAACGGGAAGTCGGCGTGGACAGAGGCCAGGTGGAAGACGATCGTCTTGGCGTCGGGCGTCTCGATCTGCGGCAGATCCTGGCCGCCCCAGGGGCCGGAGTAGGTGCTGGAGTAGTCGGTCTTGCCGGTCAGCCACATCTGTAGGTACTGCGGGCCGCCGGAGAGTTCCTTCTGGAAGGTGCGCTCGATGCCGTACTTGACGTCCTGGGCGGTGATCGTGCTGCCGTCCTCGTACTTGAGCCCGTCCTTGAGGTGGTAGGTCCACGTCTTGCCGTCGCTGCTGGTGCCGGTGTCGGTGGCCAGGTCGCCGACCAGCTTGGTGGTGTTGCCGACCTGCTGGTAGCTGGTGAGCTGGCGGGTCAGCAGCAGATCGGCGGTCTGGTTGGCCGAGGACCAGACCCGCGCCGGGTCCAGGTGGCTGAAGTCCGACTGCTCCAGCACCGTCACGGTGCCGCCGGACTTGGCGCCGGGCACCGCCGGGTCCGGGCCCTGGGAGTCCGCTGCGGTGCCGAGCGCGACGGCCTGCTTGGCCACGGTCCCGGCCGCGGCCGGATCGCCGGAGCCGGACTTCTCGGCCGCCGAGGACGAGCACGCGGCGGTGACCGCCAGGGTGCCGAGCACGGCGATGGCGAGCGCCGAGCGGGACCGGCGCCTGGATCTGGATATAGATGTGGATGCGGATACGGATATAGGCATGGGAGATCCCTTCGATGGGTGGATTCGCGTGTTCCGGCGGCGGCCGTACGCCCGTGACGCCTCAGCGGCCGGAAGGCGACAGCGCGTCGCGCACCGAGTCCCCGAGCAGGTTGAAGGCGACGACGAAGATCAGGATCGCGACGCCGGGGATGAGCATGTACGTGATGTCGGACAGGTAGACCTCGGCCCCGCGGTGGATCATCCGGCCCCAGTCCGGTGTCGGCTCGTCGATGCCCGCGCCGAGGAACGACAGCGCCGCCTCGGTCGTGACGTACACGGGCACCGACAGCGAGGCCGAGACCAGGATCGGCGTCCACAGGTTCGGCAGCAGTTCGCGCCGCACGATCCGGATCGGCGAGGCGCCCCCGATACGCGCCGCCTCGACGAACTCCCGGGTCCGCAGCGAGACCACCTGCCCGCGCAGCAGCCGGGCCACCGGCGCCCAGCCGAACGCGGCCAGGACCACCACCAGCGTCGTGACCCGCATCCAGGTGGGGGTCTGCTGGTCGGCGGAGACGAACAGCGACTGCACCACGGGGACGAAGGCGATGATGAACAGCGTGGAGGGGAACGACAAGGCGATGTCGACGATCCGCCCCAGCCCCGCGTCGAGCCAGCCGCCGGCGTACCCGGCGATCAACCCGACCGCGGTCCCCAGCACCGTGACGATCAGCACCACCACCGCCGAGATCAGCAGCGACGTACGGATCCCGTACAGCAGCTGGGTGAACACATCCCGGCCCAGCCCGGGCTCCAGCCCGAGCCAGAACCGGCCGCTGATCCCGCCCATCGAGCCGGTGGGATATCCGAACTCGTCGAGCAGCCCGGGTTCGTTCTGCCCGTAGGTGGTGTAAGGGTTCTTGCCATATATCGCGCTGATCAGCGGGGCGCACAAGCCGAGGAGGAAGAAGGCGCAGACCACCACCCCGGCGGCCATCCCGGTCCGGTCGGCGCGCAGGCGCTGCCAGGCCAGCGCCGCCGGGGTGCGGGGCACAGTCGGGTCCTTGCTGGGACGTGAGCGGATCATGCGGTGACTCCAAGGCGAATAGCGCAGGGCAGCACGTCGGAATTACGAGACAGGCGCCTCCTCAGCGGATTTCGCCGGGCGGCGGGTGGGAGAAAAACTCTCATCCGACGATGAGCATTGACAATGTTCCGGGCGATAGAGAAATAGCAGTATCGCGATAACGTCGCGGGATTCTCCGTCGGAGCGGAGAGGTCAATCCCGCGAAGCGCTGTACGTCCTGGCCGCCCAGTCCCGCAGGTGCGGCGCGGAGCCGACCAGATCGCGGTAGGCGGCCACCGCCGAGCGGTGCACCGTGTCGACGAGGTCGTCGGAGATCGCCGAGACCCGCCAGGTGAGCAGGTAGCGGCACCACAGCGGCGTCCCCATCAGGGGTTTGACCACGATCTCGGCGGTCGTGGGGAACGTCGCCTGCACGATCGCGACGCCCAGGCCCGCGCCGACCATCGCGTGCAGCTGACGCCGGTCGCCCAGGAACTCGTGCAGGGTCGCCGGGCGGAAGCCCGCGACGTCGCAGGCCGTGAAGAACACGCCGGGCCAGCCGGCGCCGTCGTCGGGGGTCACGAACCAGGCCTCGTCGGCCAGGTCGGTCAACGAGACCTCCTGCCGGCCGGCCAGCGGGTGGCCGGCCGGCAGGGCGACGAAGCTCGGCTCGGTGACGATCCCCCGATGCGCCACGGTCGAGGAGTGCCGCAACTCCTGACCCGGATAATCCACGCCGATCGCCACGTCCACGACGCCTTCTTCCAGCATGGCCACGATCTCCGCGGAGGAATAGACACTGCTGACCGTGACGGAATGCCCGGGCGCGGCATCACGGAACCGGGTCAGCAGCCCGGACAGCATGGGCGTGTTCGTAGCGGCCAGCCGCACCGTACGGCCCTGAGCCGCGCCGCGGTTGACGCGCGGCCCGATGGCGTCCATGCGGGCCAGCACGTCCCGCGCCTGGGCCACGATCTCGCCGCCGAGGGCCGTCAGCACGACGCCGACGCTGCTGCGCGCGAACAGCGGCTCCCCGAAGTACTGCTCGATCCGCTGAAGCTGGGTCGTCAGGGCCGGTTGTGAGTAGCCCTGAGCCACGGCGGCGCGGCGCAGGCTGCCGGTGTCCGCTATCGCGCAGAGTGTGCGCAGATGGCGCAGTTCCAGTCGCTCCATCAGCTTCCCCGCATCGGAATCGGTGTTATCGCGCTGCGCGGTACCGGGTTATCGGTCGGACGTGGTCGGACGTGGTCGAACGCGGCCGGTCTCGGCCGGTCTCGGCCAGTCTCGGCCGGTCTCGGCCAGTCTCGGCCGGTCTCGGCCAGTCTCGGCCGGTCTCGGCCAGTCTCGGCCGGTCTCGGCCAGCCTCGGCCAGCCTCGGCCAGTCTCGGCCGGTCATGGTCAGTCTCGGCCAGCCTTGCTCAGACCCTTCCGGCGACCATGTCCATGAGCCGCGCCAGCACCGAGCCACCTGAGGCGTTGCCCCCGTCGTGCTCCCACTCGTTGGTGACCCAGGCGCGGGCCGCGCCCAGGCTGCTCAGCGTGCGCAGCGAGAACTCGGCGGGGACGTACATGTCGTCGTGATAGACGGCGGCGGCCAGCGGGACCTCGTTCTTCGCCAGCTGCTTCGGGTCGTACAGCAGCGGCCAGTCGTCCTTGGCGGCCAGGATGTCGGCGGCCTCAGCGAACGGCCGCAGGGCCCGGACGTCCTGGAACATCCAGGGGTAGATCATCTCGCCGGTGAACAGCAGCGGGTCGGCGTCCTCGGCGAAGGCCGGGTGCTCGGCCATGATGCGCTGCGCGGCCCACGCGGTCGGCGTCGAGCCCTGGGCGAAACAGGGTTCCTGCAAGATCGTGAACAGCGGGTTGTCGACGAACCCGGTCGGGCCGCTCACGTTCAGCAGGAACGTGTCGGAGAGTTCACCGGGCCGAGCGAAGGCCTCATCGAGCATCCAGTGCACGCGCTCATAACCGTCGCCCATACCGAAGGCCAGGCCGAGGCTACGCAGGCGGTCGGTGGTGAGACTGTCGCCGTCGGGCAGCCGGACGGAACCGGTGTTCAGGATCTCGGCGATCTGCGCCACCTTGCCACGGTCCTGCGGGTAGCGCTCGTAGAACTCTGCGTTCTTGGCGGCGACGCGCGGATAGGTGTTGCGATAGACGTCGTCGGCGGAGGTGTCCAGGCCGGGTATTCCGCCAGTCACGTAACACGCGCGCAGCCCTTCGGGATAGCGCGAGAGGTAGTTCAGGGTGACGAACCCGCCGTAGCTCTGGCCCAGCGTCTCCCACGGCTGGTCACCGCACAGCTCGCGGCGGATGTGCTCGCAATCGCGCACGATGCTGTCCGCGCGGTGCAGCGACAGATAGTGCGCGAGATCCTCCCCCGAGGCGAAACCCCGCGCAACGGTCGGCGTAACCGGGGTACTGCGCCCGGTCCCCCGCTGATCGAGCAGGAGCAGCCGATGGGTGCTCAACGCCCGGTCGAGCCACCCGGGATACCCCCCGCCGGGACGCGGAGACTTGCCGCCGGGGCCACCCTGCAGGAAGACGAGCCACGGCAGCCCGCCCGGATCGGCGGCGCGGCGCGGATCGACGACCTCGCGGGCGAAGACGTCGATCGTGGCGGCGTCGGGCTCGTCGTGGTCGAGCGGGACGGTGAAGACGTGGTCGGTGACGGCCAGGCGCGGATTCATGAAATGTAACATGGCACCTTGGGTCGCCTCGGACAATGCGCTGAGATACAACACCTTGCGCGCGGGGGTCACAACATCTGGGGGCGCGCGTGTTTGGGAGCGCACGTGTTTGGGAGCGCAGGTGTCTGGGAGCGCAGGTGTCTGGGAGCGCAGGTGTCTGGGAGCGCACGTGTTTGGGAGCGCGCGCGTCTGGGAGCGCGTCAGGCAACCTTTGGCTGGCAGTTCACGCTGCGCCGGTCGGCGGTCGCGGGTCGCGGGTCGCCGGTCGCCGGTCGGGATCCGTTCGCGGCTGGCGCTGCGGACAGCGTGACCTGCTGCCGAGGCAAGGCTGCGGGGCTTCTTTTGGGGGCCGAAGTTTGCGGGCCGGGTTGCGGTTGGGTTGTGGGTTTCAAAGCTTTTTACGGCCTTCGGTCATGGTTGTGCCGGTTCGGGGTTCGGGGCGGCGAGTATGCGACTCAGCTGCCGGTCTTCGCGTTCACAACCCCGCCGCACCTCAGGCCTCTTCATCTCCGGCAAGTCGGAACAAGAACCAGATCAAGAACCAGATCAAGAACCAGATCAAGAGCCAGATCAACTGCAAGATCAAGATCAAGATCAAAAACTGTGATGAAGAGCCGGCGCCTCCGGCGGGGGCTCTCGGCTCCCTCGGGGAACTGGCGCGGTTCCATAGGGTGGCCGAGCCAGTCTCAGCGGCGGCGGTTCCTGAGGTGGTGCGGTTCGTTCCCCACGGTCGCGTCGTCAGCCCCAAGGGGTACAGCACCGGTGTCCGGGAGTAAAGTCCGCGCCGTTGCGGTCGGGCGGGCAGGCGGCGGTTGTCAGAGCGCGAACTTGACTCCCGGCCACCGGCGCTGTAGGCAAAGCCCTGCCGACGCGACCGAGGGGAACGAACCGAAAACCGGCCGGAGAAGTACAAAACTGGTGGTGCGGGACCGGCGGCTCGGCGAGTTCGGCCGCCGGTCAGGGTGCTGGTTGACGCGATAGCCCCCGAGGCTGCGCACTCCGGGTTGGCGGGCGCCGGATCGACCTGGCGGCCGCAATCGATACCGTCGCGATAGCGGCATGCCGAGATAACCCATCAGAAGGCGGGGATGTCGCCGACCAGCTGATCACCGGCCCGTCGCCAGGGTCTCACCGGCAGCCGCATCGCTGAGCTGCGTCTATGGGCCCTGCGGTTGCTATTCTTCCGGTCGGTTTTCGGTTCGTTCCCCTCGGTCGCGTCGGCAGGGCTTCGCCTACAGTGCCGGTTCTCGGGAGTCAAGTTCGCGCTGTACGCAGCCGCCACCTCCACGCCTGACCGCAAGCGCGCGGACTTTACTCCCGGGGTTCGGCGCTGTACCCCTTGGGGCTGACGACGCGACCGAGGGGAACGAACCGCAACCACCTCACAAACCGCCGCCGCAGGGCCCTGAGGTGACCACCCTATGGAACCGCGCCAGTTCCCCGAGGGAGCCAAGAGCCCCCGCCGGAGGCGCCTGCCTTTGACTTCAGGCACCCACCACGCACGACCGCCGCCCGCCAACACAACGCGTGCGGTAGTGACTCGGACCCGCGCGCACCACCCACACAACCGCCACCCGCCAACGAAAGCCGAGTGGCACAGCGAACTGCGTCTCGATCCGTGATTAGTCAATACCAGGTAGTTCCGTAAAAATGCCTTTAACCAACACACAAACCGCAAGCCACAAACCAAAACCCTGACACCCGCACCCACACCCGCCACC
>NZ_JAAFZA010000648.1 GCF_015356865.1 Catenulispora pinisilvae | reverse complement strand
GGTGGTGTGGTTGCGGGTTGGACGAGAGTCGGGCACGGAGGCCGCCGGTCACGTACGGGGTTAAGGGCGTTGTGAAAAAACCGCCTGTTTTCGTCCGCCGGCTTGTGTACGCAAGGCGCGGTCGCGTAGCAGGGCGGACGAAAACCGGCCGTTTTTTCACAACATGTGTGGTCGGCTCAGCCGTGCCCGGCTTGGGTGCGGGCGCTGCGGTGGTTCTGGTCCCGGCGTCGGGGGGTTGGCGCCTGGGTTGTTCGTTCTCGGGGTGAGTACACATGTTGTTGAGAAACCGGC
>NZ_JAAFZA010000647.1 GCF_015356865.1 Catenulispora pinisilvae | reverse complement strand
ACGGCGACTTCGCAGACTACTGGCATTACCACCTACAGCAAGAACAACACCGCACCCACCACAACCGCTACCGCGACCACCTCGCCCTCGCCGCCTAAACATCACTCCACAAGAGCCGCACCCAAAGACATTTTATGTCCTCTGAGGCGGGCCGCTAGCTTCGGAGCCATGTTGCGTCCTGCAAGCTGTCCCAGACCGGCGGGTGTGAGTCCCGCCTGGGTAAGCACCGGAGCGCCCAGTAGCAGGCCCTGGTTCGTCGGAGAGATCTGGCGGGCTGAGCGGGGTGTCGAAAG
>NZ_JAAFZA010000646.1 GCF_015356865.1 Catenulispora pinisilvae | reverse complement strand
GCAGCACCGACCGGCCGCCGACCTGCGCCTCCGGCAGTGCGGGCGCCAGCGACAGGTACTCGCCGAAGCCCTGCTCGCTGATCCGCTGCACGACGCGCTCAGCCACCACCAGTTCGTCCCGCTCAACGCGCACATCGGCCAGCCGCTTGACCAGCTCCTCCTCCAGCAGATCCAGCTCGGCACGCCGAGCGGCGATCCGGCCCAGCATCACGGAATCCGTCATAACGGCCCAGCGTAGGAACAGCACCCCGCCCCGCGACCCCGAAACGGCCGAACGTCAAACGATCGAGACCA
>NZ_JAAFZA010000645.1 GCF_015356865.1 Catenulispora pinisilvae | reverse complement strand
GTGCTGGTCCGGAGTCGCTGGTGGCGGTGGCGTTGCCGCGTTCGGTGGAGCTGGTTGTGGCGTTGTTGGCGATTCTGAAGTCTGGTGCTGCCTATCTGCCGGTGGATCCGGAGTATCCGGCTGACCGTATCGAGTTCATGCTGGCCGATGCCTCTCCGGTGTGTGTGGTCACCACCTCCGATGTCATGGCGGATCTGCCGCAGACGGCTGATGCGTTTGTGGTGGTGGATGACCGGCAGTTTGTGGGTGAGGTGTCGGCGTATGCGGGCGCGGATCTGGGTGTCGCATTGGGTTC
>NZ_JAAFZA010000644.1 GCF_015356865.1 Catenulispora pinisilvae | reverse complement strand
CATCCATGCTGATCGTCACGCGTTCGGGCGTGTCGAGCAGCGGTGGACCGAGGAAGATCCCCTACACCACACCGGCAGCCGCACTGCTGACCCGTGCCCTCGTACCCTGCGGTTGCTCTTCTTCCGGTCGGTTTTCGGTTCGTTCCCCTCGGTCGCGTCGGCAGGGCTTCGCCTACAGTGCCGGTTCTCGGGAGTCAAGTTCGCGCTGTACGCGGCCGCCACCTGCCCGCCTGACCGCAAGCGCGCGGACTTTACTCCCGGGGTTCGGCGCTGTACCCCTTGGGGCTGACGACGCGA
>NZ_JAAFZA010000643.1 GCF_015356865.1 Catenulispora pinisilvae | reverse complement strand
CTAAGAAGGTCCGTCTAGCAGGAGCCTCATATACACCACCAACCCGGAAGAAACCCCGGTCAAGCCCAGCGACAGCAATTGTCATGGCGATGCGGCGGACGCAGCCGTGGCAACAGTGGCGATGGTGGTGGCAACAGCCCTGGCGCGGGCGGCCCAAGCTCGCGTCGCGCTCGACTGGCCCACCTCAGGTATCAGTATCAACATCGGCGTGAACCTGACTTCGGCCCCAATCTCGGCGGCCTTCTTCGCGCTCATCTCGTTGTGCGCGCTGGGTTTCTTGTGAAGGCGCGATTCGCTGTCTAC
>NZ_JAAFZA010000642.1 GCF_015356865.1 Catenulispora pinisilvae | reverse complement strand
ATCGCCGCCCTGGCCCACTCCATCGGCGCCACCGTCGACATCCACGACCAACCAACACCAGCCACAACCTAAACCCGACCACCAACTTGACCTGCAACGTCACCACACTTACGTCTCAGCCGGAGAAGTGCAAAACGGGTGGTGCGGGTACCGGTGGCTCGGCGAGTTCGGCCGCCGGTTCAGGATGCTGACCTCGCGGCGGTGCCAAGGTGGGCATCCCGGGCTGGCGGGTGCGGCCGCGGGTCAGGGTGTTGGCAGCGCGGCAGTGGCTCAGGTGGGCATTGTGGGTTGGCGGGTGCGGATGGCTGCCAAGATGGTTTTCTCCCCCGTTTA
>NZ_JAAFZA010000641.1 GCF_015356865.1 Catenulispora pinisilvae | reverse complement strand
TGGCGGATCCGTTCGGTCCGGCCGGGTCGCGGATGTATCGCACCGGGGATCTGGCGCGCTGGAGCGTCGATGGCGTGGTGGAGTATCTGGGCCGTACCGATGACCAGGTGAAGCTGCGTGGCTTCCGCATCGAGTTGGGTGAGATCGAGTCGGTCCTGGCTGGACATGACGCGGTGTCCCAGGTTGCGGTGCTGGCGCGCGAAGACCGGCCCGGCGACAATCGCCTGGTCGCGTACATCGTTCCGGCAGCCGGAGATGGCCTGGACGTGTCGGTCCTGCGTGAGCGTGCTGCGCAGGCCTTGCCGGATTACATGGTGCCGTCGGCGTTTGTGGTGC
>NZ_JAAFZA010000640.1 GCF_015356865.1 Catenulispora pinisilvae | reverse complement strand
CGCCGAGTCGCCGGTACCGAACCACTGGGCTTTGCCATTCTTCCGGTTGGTTTTCGGTTCGTTCCCCTCGGTCGCGTCGGCAGGGCTTCGCCTACAGTGCCGGTGGCCGGGGGTCAAGTTCGCGCTGTACGAAACCGCCGCATACCTGCACAACCGCCGCGCGCGGACTTTACCCCCGGACACCGGTGCTGTACCCCTTGGGGCTGACGACGCGACCGTGGGGAACGGACCGCAACCACCCCACAAACCGCAGCCGCTGAGACTCACCCAGCCACCCGAGGGAACCGCGCTAGTTTCCCTGAGGTTGCCGAGGCCCGCCGGAGGCCCGGCCCTTCATCACAG
>NZ_JAAFZA010000639.1 GCF_015356865.1 Catenulispora pinisilvae | reverse complement strand
TCGGCGCGGGCGGGATCCTGCGTTGCTTCAGGACCCTGCGGATCGTGCCTTCCCCCACGCGGTGACCGAGCCGGCGTAGTTCACCCTGGATTCTTCGGTGGCCCCAGCCCGGATTGTCGCGGGCTAAGTGACGATCAGATCGCGTAACTCCTGGGACAGTGGCGGCCGACCCGGCGAGCGGGGCTGGGTCCACCTGCGTTTCACCAGGCGCCGGCGCCAAGCCAGCAACGTCGCCGGCGTCACGATCCGATGCGCGCGCAGCTCACGCGGCAGAAGCCTGGCCAGAGCGGCCAGCACCGCCCGATCGGACCAGGACGGTTTCGGCTTCCCGACCTGACGACG
>NZ_JAAFZA010000064.1 GCF_015356865.1 Catenulispora pinisilvae | reverse complement strand
GTCCCCCCTCGCCCCGTATCCCCCCGGCTACGAGCGGCGCGAGGCCTCAGCCGTCGGCCGCGATCGCCCGCAGCACGTTCATCCGCGAGGCCCGGAAGGACGGGGCCAGGGCGGCCAGCAGGCCGACCACCGCGGCCCCGATGAACACCGCCACGATGGTGGTGACCGGGATCGCCAGGGTGCTGATACCGATCCCGGACAGGACCCGCTGAGCGGCAACGCCCCAGGCCAGACCCAGACCGACCCCCAGGGCCGCGCCGAACAGCGCTATCACCACCGACTCCAGCCGGATCATCCGGCGGGTCTTGCGGCGGCCCATCCCGATCGCCCGGATCAAACCGATCTCCCGGGTGCGCTCCACCACCGACAGGGCCAGGGTGTTGACCACACCGAGGATGGCGACCACGATCGCCAGGCCGAGCAGCCCGTAGACCATGTTCAGCACGCCGCCGACCTGGTCCTGGATCAGCTTCTTGTAGTCGGTCTGGCTCTTCACCGTCACCTGCGGGAAGGGGGCGAGCCGGTCCTTGAGCGCGGCGTAGGCCTGGTTCTGCTGGCCCTTGTCGGCCTTGGCGAAGAGCATCGTGTCCTGCGGCTGCGCCGCGGCCGGCACCGACTTGCCCAGGGTGGCCAGCGAGACGTAGCCGGCACCGTGGTTGAACACCGTCTTGTCGCTGATGATGGCCAGGACCGGCAGCTTGACCGGGGTGCCGCCGTGGAAGGCGACGGTCAGGACCGAGCCGATGGTCGCGTTCCGGGACTTGGCCTCGGTCTGCGGGATCGCGATGCCTTCCTTGCTGAACACGTCGGCCATCGAACCGGCGGTGGTCCCGGCGTCGAAGTCCTGGGTCATGGTCGGCGAGGCGGCCGCGAACTCGATCTTGCCCTGGCCCGACGTGCCGGAGACGTCGGCGTTCAGGAACTTGTTCTCCGTGACGTGCGCCAGTCCCGGTGTGGCCTGGGCCTGGGCCAGCGCCTCGGGGGTGATCACCAGGCCGCCGTTGCTGGTGATGATGTAGTCCGCGCCGACGCTGCGGTCCATCTCAGCGCTGGCCGAGGTCACCAGCGAGGAGCCGACCACGGCCATCCCGGACACCAGCGACAGCCCGATCATCAGGGCCGCGGCGGTGGCGCCGGTGCGGCGCGGGTTCCGCAGGGCGTTGCGCTGCGCCATGGTGCCGACCGAGCCGAAGGCGGCCGGCATCCAGACGCCGAGCACCCGGATCACCACACCGGCCAGCAGCGGGCCGAGCAGGATCGCGCCGACCAGAGTGACCAGCACGCCCAGGCCCAGCAGCAGCCCGCCGGTCGCGGTGGCGCCGCTGGCCGCGCCCCCGATCAGCGCCGCCGCGCCGCCGGCGCCGATCACCAGGCCGATGCCGTTGCGAATCCGGGAGGACCGCCGGTCCCCCGGCGTCCCGGCGTCGCGCAGCGCCGCCATCGGGGTGATCCGGGCCGCGCGCCGGGCCGGGATCCAGGCCGCGAGCAGGGTGACCACCACCCCGACCGCGTAGCCGGCGATCACCGAGGACACCGTCACCGACATGTCCGAGGACTGAAGGTTCATGCCGACGCCGTTCATCACCGCGATCAGGCCGTAGGCCAGCCCGGCTCCGGCGGCGATGCCCAGGGTGGCGCCGATGACGCCGAGCATCAGCGCTTCGAGCCGGACCGAGCGGTTGATCTGCCGGCGGCTGGCGCCCAGCGCCCGCAGCAGGCCCAACTCCCGGGTGCGCTGGGCGACGAGCATCTGGAAGGTGTTGACGATCAGGAACGCGCCGACCATCAGCGAGATCCCGGCGAAGCCGAGCATCACGTACTTCATGAAGCCGATGAAGCCCACACTGTTGCGGCCGTCGGCCTCCTGCTCGGCCCGGGTCTTCACGTCGTAGCCGGGGCCGAGCTTGCCGGACACCTCGGCCTTGAGCGTGTCGTCGGAGGTCCCGGGCCTGGCATCGAGGTTCACCCCGGTGTAGACGCCGGTCTGGCCGAGCAGCTTGGTCTGCGCGGTGTTCGTGTCGAAGTAGAACAGCGACTCGCCGGGGTTGGTGGTCCGGAAGGTCGCGATACCGCTGACGGTGGCCTGGAAGCTGCCGGCGTCGCTGCCGGTCACGATGCGCAGCGGCGAGCCGAGCGTCAGGTGCTTCTTGGCCGCGGTGTCGGCGTCGACGACCACGTCGCCGGGGCCGGACGGAGCCCGGCCGGAGGTCAGGTCCACCGCCGGGTGCGGCGTGGGGTACCAGTTGGCACCGATGGTCGGGCCGCCGGCCGAGTTGGAGATCGACTTGTTGTCCGGGCCGACCACGGCCAGCCGGTCGGTGCTGATGTCACCGTAGACGGCCTGCACGCCGGGCATCGCCTTGATGGTCCCCAGCAGGGACGCCGGGACGGTCTGCTCCGGGGCTCCGGGCGGCGCGTCCTTGTCCACCTGGGGCGACACCGCGACGTCGGAGGCGGTGGTGGCGAACAGCCGGTTGAAGGTGGTGGTGATGGTCGAGGTGAACATCAGGGTGCCGGTGACGAACGCCACGCTCAGCACGACGGCGATCAAGGACAGTGAGAGCCGGCCCTTGTGCGCGAAGAAGTTGCGGCGAGATGCCTTCCACATGATGGATTCCCCCTCCGCCCGCGTCAGCGCTGGGCAGCGGCGTCGCCGCCGCGCGGGTCGTGGCCGAAGGGGTTGTGGCCGTGCGAGTCGAACTGCCGCATCCGGTCCAGGACCTTGTCGGCGGTCGGCACGGTCATGTCGTCGACGATCCGGCCGTCGGCCAGGAACAGCACGCGGTCGGCGTAGGCGGCCGCGGACGGGTCGTGGGTGACCATGACGAAGGTCTGGCCCAGCTCGTCGACCGAGCGGCGCAGGAAGCCGAGCACCTCGGCGCCGCTGCGGGAGTCCAGGTTGCCGGTGGGCTCGTCGCCGAAGATGATCTCCGGCTGGCCGGCCAGGGCCCGGGCCACGGCGACCCGCTGCTGCTGGCCGCCGGAGAGCTCGCTGGGCCGGTGCTTGAGCCGGTCGGCGAGCCCGACGGTGCCGATCACCCGGTCCAGCCAGGCCTTGTTCGGCTTGCGGCCGGCGATGTCCATCGGCAGCGTGATGTTCTCCGCCGCGTTCAGCGTGGGCAGCAGGTTGAACGCCTGGAAGATGAACCCGATCCGGTCCCGGCGCAGGTTGGTCAGCTGCTTGTCCTTCATCGAGGTCAGCTCGCTGGCCACGCCGTCCCGGCCGTAGATCCAGATCTTGCCGGAGCTGACCGCGTCCAGGCCGGCCAGGCAGTGCATCAGCGTGGACTTGCCGGAACCGGACGGTCCCATGATCGCGGTGAACCGGCCCCGCTCGATGTCGACGTCGACCTGGTCCAGCGCGGTGACCGCGGTCTCGCCCTGGCCGTAGCGCTTGGTCACGGCCTGCGCGCGGGCGGCGGTGCCGACGGTGCGGTAGGTGACCGCGGCCTGTGCTGCCGTTGTCATGATCTTCCCCTCAGATGGCTTCAGCGGAGCTGGTCGGTTGTCGATCGACGTCGTTAAGGCTGCCAGCCGCAGCGCGGGCATCGCCACGGAGCCAACAGGTGTCCGACGGTGGGGTTAACCCCACCGCTCCGCTACTGGCCTGCTCTTAGGGTACGTAACCCAGCGCTGGCCAGGCGGTTGGTACGCATTGCGAACGACTCACGGACCGACTATGGTTCGCAACGCGAACGAATCCGTTCGTGTTGCGAACGACTGTGGCGGCGGTCCGGACCCGCCGCGAGGGGACGGCTCCCATGCATAAGAAGGTTGCGATCGTCGGCGGCGGTTACGGCGGGGCGAAGGTCGCCAAGATCCTGGACGCGGACCTCGACGTGGTCCTGATCGACCCGAAGGACGCCTTCGTGCACAGCGCCGCCGCGTTGCGCGCGCTGGTCCGCCCGGACTGGGCCGAGAACATCTTCTTCCCCTACGGGACGCTGATGAAGAACGGCACCGTGGTCCGCGACCGCGCGGTCGGCGTGGACCCGCGGGGCGTGAGGCTCGCCTCGGGCGACCGGGTGGACGCCGACTACGTGGTGCTGGCCTCGGGGTCGTCCTACGCCTTTCCGGCGAAGATGGACACTGATGTCGCCTCGGCCGCCCTGGACGCGCTGCGCAACGCGCACAAGGAACTCGCCGGCTCCGATCGGGTCCTGATCCTCGGCGCCGGACCGGTCGGTCTGGAGCTGGCCGGCGAGATCGCCACGACCTGGCCGGACAAGCGGGTGACGATCGTCGACCCGGCCGCCGAGCTGCTGCCCGGCTTCCTCCCGGAACTGGTCGCGGACCTGCGCGGGCAGCTCGACGAGCTGGGGATCGAGCTGCGGCTGGGCGTCGGCCTGACCGCCGGCCCGGCCCCGGCGCCGGGCGTCGCCGGGGAGTTCACCGTGACCGACCGGGCCGGTGACCGGCTCACCGCGGACATCTGGTTCCGCGCCCACGGTTCCCGTATCCACACCGACTTCCTGGACGGCGCGGTCCCGCGCAACGAGCAGGGGCAGGTGAGGGTCACCGAGCGGCTGACCGTCGAAGGCCACGACACCGTCTACGCCCTCGGCGACATCACCGACGTGCCGGAGACGAAGATGGCCGGCTGGGCGCTGCGGCACGCCGAGGTCGTGGCGGCGAACATCCTCGCGCACGCCAAGGGCGAGGAGCCGGCCGCGGCGCACACACCGCTGCCCATCAAGGTGGGGCTGGTGCCGCTGGGGCCGACCGGAGGGGTCGGGCAGTTCCCGAACGACGAAGGGGCGGCGTTCCAGGTGCCGAAGGAGACCGTGATCCAGATGAAGGGCGCGGAGATGATGCTCGGGCACTTCCAAGAGCTGTTCAACATCTGAGGCACAGCGCGAAACGCTCAGTGCGAAAGACACAGCACGAAAGGCTCAGTGCAAAAGGCCCGGCCGGGGTCGTCCTGGCCGGGCTCAGTCCTGTGCGGCGTCGGGACAGTCCTCGCCGGACTTCATACACGGGTGATCATCACCGAACACGACAGGCACCTGATTCCCGAACACCAGCCGCCCGAGCAGTTCGGCCAGCTGGGCCTGTTCCTGCTCCGAGAGCATGGTCGGCAGCTCGGCGACCTGGGCGACGGTCTCGTTGTAGAACTCCTCGGCGAGCTTGTCGCCTTCCGGAGTGAGATACACGCGGACCGCGCGGCCGTCCGTGCTGTCGGCCTCCCGCCGGACCAGGCCGCGGCGCAGCGAGCGGTCCACCAGGCCGGTGAGGCTGGACTTGGCCAGGCCCAGGATGCGGACCAGCTCGCCCATCCCGAAGCCCTCTTCGGGCTTGCCCATCAGGACGCAGAGCAACTGGCCCTGCTGGGAGGTGAGCTGGTGCTTGCGGGCCACGTGCTCGTAGGTGGCGTCGACCAGGAATGCCGAGCGGACGAGGGCGGTGACCACGCTCATGTCGGCTTCTGGTTCGCGCACCATCTCGGCTCCCGCATAAGAACGCGAGGCCCCTCAGGATCTGAGGGGCCTCGTTTAGTAGCGGGGACAGGATTTGAACCTGCGACCTCTGGGTTATGAGCCCAGCGAGCTACCGAGCTGCTCCACCCCGCGCCGTTTTGCTTCATCGCTAGTGTAACACCTCTTCGCTACCACCAGACGCGTTATTCAACGGGGCCCCATACCCGGCAGGCGGAATATGGCACCGCGCCCCATTGCCAAGCCGATCGACAACCGAAAGCCTGGCGGGATGCGACAGAGCGTGGAGATCCAGTTCCCGACAGGCGCGGGTTCGTACGCCGTGACCCGTTGGTCAGCACCCGAGGTAGCCGACCAGGCGCCGACCGTGATCGCCGCGCACGGCATCACCGCCAACGGACTGGCCTGGGCGCCGATGGCCGAGGCCCTGCCGGAGACCGACTTCATCGCCCCGGACCTGCGCGGCCGCGGGCACTCCCGCGAGGTCGGCGGCCCGTACTCGATGGCCGCGCACGCCGACGACCTGGTGCGCACCCTGGACCACCTGGGCGTGGAGCGGGCCACGCTGCTGGGCCACTCGATGGGCGGCTGGGTGGTCGCGGCCGCGGCGGTGCGGCATCCGGAGCGGTTCGGCGGCGCGGTGCTCGTCGACGGCGGCCTGGGCTTCCCGCTGCCCGCGGGCACCGACCTGGACCACCTGCTGGACGCCCTGCTCGGCCCGGCGATGGCCAAGCTGCGGACGGTCTTCGCCAGCCGGGAGGAGTTCCTGGCGCCCTGGCGCAACCACCCCTCGCTGGTGGACGTGTACTCGCCGGCCGTCGAGGCGTATCAGGAGCGCGACATCATCGGTACCGAGCCGGAGCTGCGGTCCTCCTGCGTCCTGGACGCGATCCGGGACGACGCCGCGGACGAGTTGCAGAACACTGAGGTGGTCGGGGCGATCCACCGGCTGCCGGTGCCCGCGGTCTTCCTGCACGCCGAGCGGGGCCTGCTGAACGAGCCCGTCGGGCTCTACTCCCCCCAGACCGTGGCGGCGGCCAAGCTCGCCGACGCCGGGGTGGACGTGCGCTTCGTCCCCGGTACCAACCACTATTCGATCTTGCTCGGCGACCGCGGGATCGCCGCGGTCGCCGAGGCGGTCAGGGCACTGCGGTAGGCAGACGCCCCGATCTCGATCGGAGGCCGGGCCGGGTCCGAACCCGCACCCGGTGCGGACGCCCTCAGCGCACCTGCCCCCGGTCGAAGTACTCGGCCAGCTCCGGATCCAGCGGCGGGATCTCCAGCGGAGTGCCGCCGTCGCGCAGCGAGAGCGTGGCCATGTAGCCGGCGGCCACACTCATCCGCGCCGCGACCGGCGAGGTGTCGGTGGCGCCGCCGTCGCGGACGAAGCGGGCGAACTCGGCCATGATCGCGCCGTCCGAGCCGCCGTGGCTGCCCGAGGCGTCCGGGACCTTGTAGGCGATGTCGGCGTCGCCGCGGTAGCCGGTCGGCCCGGTGTTCCACACCTTCACCACGTCGCCGGGCGAGTCGCCGAAGTTCTCCAGCCGGCCCTCGGTGCCGATCACCGTGTAGTTCCGGAAGTAGTCCGGCGCGAAGTGACACTGCTGGTAGGCGGCGATGACGCCGTTGTCCAGCGTCATGTTCATCACCGAGACGTCCTCGACCTCGATCTTGTGGTTGAGGTCGCGGCGGGCCGTCGGCGGCCAGTCGAACTCCTTGAGCCAGCCCTGCGGCCGGGGCGTCCCCTCCTCGCGCCGCGGCAGGTCGCCGTAGACCATCAGGTCGCCGAACGCGCTGACCCGCTTGGTGTACCCGCCGGCCAGCCAGTGCACGATGTCCAGGTCGTGCGCCGCTTTCTGGAGCAGCAGGCCGGTGGTGCGGTCGCGCTCGGCGTGCCAGTCCTTGAAGTAGTAGTCGCCGCCGTAGGAGACGAAATGCCGGACCCACACGGTCTTCGGCTCGCCGATGTCACCGCGGGCTATGGCGTCGCGCATCGCGCGCACCACACCCATGTGCCGCATGTTGTGGCCGACGTAGAGCCGGGTCCCGGTCTCGTAGGCGGCCCGCAGGATCCGGTCGGAGCTCTCGATGCTGATGGCCATCGGCTTCTCGAGGTAGACCGCCTTGCCGGCGTGCAGGCACTCGACGGCGATCGCCTCGTGGGTGTCGTCCGGGGTCATGATGACCACAGCGTCGACGTCGGAGCGGCTCAGCAGCTCGCGGTAGTCGCTTTCGGTGTCGGTCACGCCGACCCGCTCCACCGCCTTGGCCAGGGCCGCCGGGTCGGTGTCGCACAGCACGGCGACCTCGAAACCGCGGTCCGGCTGGTGCGCGGCGACGGCCAGGGAGGTGCGCAGGCCCAGGCCGATCACACCGAGGCGCAGGTTGCTCACAGCAGACTTGCCTTTCTGAGGGAAGAACTCGCCCGAAGACTTTCGAGGGCTTACTTGGTACCGGTGAGGGCGATGCCCTCGGTGATGCGGCGCTGCGCGGCCAGGAAGACCAGGATCATCGGCAGGCTGGCCAGCAGCGAGCCGGCCATCAGCAGCGGGTACTCGGTGAGGTGTTCGCCCTGGAGCGTGGAGAGCCCCACGGTGAGCGGCATCTTGGAGTCGTCGTTCACCACGACCAGCGGCCACAGCAGGTCGTTCCACGACCACAGCACCGTGAGCACGCCCATCGAGATCAGCCCGGGCTTGGCCAGCGGCAGCATCACGGACCAGAAGATCCGGAAGGTGCCGGCGCCGTCCAGCCGCGCCGCCTCCTCGACCTCGTTCGGCAGCGACATGAAGAACTGTCGCAGCATGAACGTGCCGAAGGCGCTGAACAGGCCGGGCAGGACCACGCCGGCCAGGGTGTTGAGCAGGCCCATGTTCTGCACCAGCTGGTACTGCGGCAGCAGGTAGACCTGGCTGGGCACCATCAGGACCGCGAGCATGAGCATGAACAGGGCGTTGCGGCCCGGGAAGCGCAGCCGAGCGAAGGCGTAGGCGGCCATCGAGCAGAACAGCACCTGGGCCAGGACCCTGATGACGGTCTGCGACACCGAGTTCAGGAACTGCTGGGCGAACTTGGTGTCGTGGAAGACCTGGCTGTAGTTCGACCACTGCCACGAGGGCAGGAAGTGCGGCGGGACGCTGGTGGTCTCGCCGGTGGTCTGCAACGAGGTGATGAGCTGCCACAGGAAGGGCGCCACCATCGCCGCCGCGCCGACGGCCAGGATCACGTGGATCGGCCACAGCCGCTGCCTGCTAGGCATAGTGGACCCACCTCTTCTGGAGCCGGAACTGGATCGCGGTCAGGGCCAGCAGCACCAGGGTGAGCACCACCGCGATGGCCGCGGCCAGGCCCTGGTTGCCGGTGACGAAGGCGTCCTCGTAGAAGAGGTACGCGATCGTCTTGCTGCCGGCCAGCGCCGGGTTGGTCTTGCCGAGCATCATCAGGACCATGTCGAACATCTGAAGACCGCCGATCACCGACAGCACCGAGACGAAGAAGATGCTGGGGCTCAGCAGCGGCAGCGTGATCGAGAAGAACTGCCGGACCCGGCCGGCGCCGTCCAGCGAGGAGGCCTCGTAGTACTGGCGCGGGATGTTCTTCAGCCCCGCAGCGAAGATGATCATGTTGTAGCCGAGCGAGCTCCAGATGCCGACTAGGCCCATCGCCCAGATCGTGTACCGGTCGTCGGACACCCAGTGCGGGCCGTGGATCCCGATCAGCGACAGCAGGTAGTTGATCAGGCCGTAGTCGCCGTTGTAGAGCCAGCGCCAGACCATCGCGACCGCGGCCGGCATGCTGACCACCGGCAGGAAGTACAGCACCCGGTACAGGCTCGCGTACTTGCCGCTGACCTGGTTCATCAGCGCCGCGAAGACGATCGAGACCGGGATGCCGGCCAAAATAATCAGCGCGTACTTGACCGTGTTCCAGGCAGCGCGCGGCAGCTGCGGGTCGGACAGGAACGAGCTGTAGTTCTGGAAACCGACCCACTGCTGGCCGCCGAAGGCGCCCCACGAGGTGAAGCTGAAGTAGGCGGACTGCACGATCGGCCACAGGTAGAACAGGAAGAGGCCGACGAACAGGGGCGCGATCATCGCGTAACCCCAGGCCCATTCCTTCATATGCGCCTTGGAGAAGCGCGGGCGGCGGCCGGCGACCGGCCGGGTCCCCGGGCTCCCCGGCCCGCGCTCCGGGCCGGGGCGGGCCCCCGTCGCCCGACCGGCGGCGACGGGAGTGGATTCGGTGGCTGACACCCGCTACTCCTTGGCCAGTTCGGCGTTCATCTGAGCGGCGATCTGCTTGGCGCCGGTGGTCAGATCGACCTTGCCGCCCCAGATCTGGTCCAGGGTGGTCTGCATCGGCGTGGTCCAGGCCGCGGTGTTCTTCGACACCGGGTAGGGCACCGCGACGTCCAACTGGTCGATGAAGGACTGCAGGTGGTACTGCGGGGTCGAGGCCACCCAGGTCGCGGACAGGCCGTTGTAGGCCGGGATCACGGTGCCCGTCTTGGCCTGGATCTCGTTGGCCTCCTTGGACCCGAGGTACTGCACGAACTCCCAGGCCGCCTGCGGATGCTTGGTCTTGGCGTAGATGACGTTCGCCAGACCGTTGATGACCGTCGCCTTCTTGCCGTCCGGGCCGGCCGGCAGCGGCGCGACGTCGGCGTCCAGGCCGGCCGCCGCCTTGTACTCGGGCATGTCGTAGTCGCCGTCGGCGAACATCGCCACCTTGCCGGAGGCGAACAGCTGGTCCGGCTGGGTGTCGGTCATCTGCTGCGCGGTCGGGGAGACGTGGTACTTGGTGATGAAGTCCAGCGCGTACTGGAGTCCGGCCAGGCTCTTCGGGTCGTCGAACCCGGACTTCTTGTGATCCGGGGTGATGGCCTGACCGCCGGCCTGGAGCATGGTGTTGAACAGGTTCTCCTGTGTCCAGTCCGGCGAGGCGATGCCCCACACGCCCTTGCTCGGGTCGTTCAGCTTCTGCGCCGCGCTGATCACGTCCTGCCAGGTCCAGCCGGCGGTCGGGTACTTCACCCCGGCGGCGTCGAACAGCTTCTTGTTGAACCAGAGCCCGACGGTGTCGAAGTCCTTCGGCATGCCGTACTGCTTGCCGTCCAGGGTGTAGCTGTCGTTCAGCGCCTTCGGGAACGGGGAGTTGTCGAAGCCGGGCTTGTCCGACAGCGACAGCAGTTGGTGCTGGCCGGCGTACAGGCCGACGCGCGGGGTGTTCATCCAGAACACGTCCGGGGCGGTGCCCGAGGCGGCCGCGGTCTGCAACTTGGTCCAGTAGTCGGCGTTCGGCGTCAGCTGGATGTCGATGGTGATGTTCGGGTGCGCGGTGTGGAAGGCGTCGGCGATCTCCTGCATCGCCGGCTTCTGCTTCGCGTCCCAGATCCCGTAGGTGAGGGTGACCGGACCGGAGTCGGCCTGTCCGGAAGACGCGGATTTCGAGGAGGAACAGCCGGTCGCGGCCAGGGCCAGAGCCCCGACGCCGGCCAGCACCAACGCCTTTCGGAACATCCGCGTCTCCCAACGTTTTCGTAAGCCGTGAACGGCATCGCTGCCAGTCAGAGGGCTGATAAGGGTGAGGGGCGGGAGGCGGGGCCTCCCGTGACCCGGGACACTAGCCGCCGTTTTTGCTTGAGACCAGTATTAATCGAGCAGGCTCACGCACGAGACGCGAAAAAGTACCCATTCCGAGACCGGACCGTGATCTGGTATCGGGATGAATCGGGCATCTTTATGCCAGGGGCCGTTTTAAATAGGCGCGCAATCCGGGTCCGCATGCCTAAGATGGCCGCCATGCGACGGACCAGCGGCGACGGCAGCTTCCTGCGGAGCCTGAACGAGGTGGCGGTGCTGCGCGCGCTGCGCGAGACCGGGACTCCGACGCTCGCGGAGGTCGCGCGGACCGCGCAGCTGTCCCGGGCCACCACCGAGGTCATCATGGACTCGCTGCTGCGCCACGGCTGGGTGCGGGAGGCCGAGGCGGTGGCCGACGGCCAGCGCGGCCGGCCGGCCCGGCGCTACACCTTCCGCGCGGCCGCGGCGCACGTCGCGGGGGTCGCGGTCGGCGGGTCCGGGATCACCGCGATGGTCGCCGACCTGGACGGCGACGTGGTGGGCCGGGCCGTGGAGCACCTGAGCCCGGAATTGCCGGCCACCGAGCGGCTGACCGCGGTGCAGCGGGTGCTGGAGCGCGCCGCCGGCGCGGCCGACGTGCCGCTGAGCCGGCTGGCCTCGGTCGGCGTCGGCACCACCGGCGTGATCGACAACGAGGGCCGGGTGCTCAAGAGCGTGGCGCTGTCCGACTGGTCGGGCGTGGATTTGCAGCGCGAGCTGGCCGCGCGGCTGCCGGTCCCGGTCGTCGTCGAGAACGACATGCGGCTGGCGGTGCTGGCCGAGCACTGGCGCGGCGCCGCCTGCGAGCACGACAACGTGCTCTACCTGCACACCGGCCGCCGCATCGGCCTGGGCCTGCTGTTCGGCGGGGTGCCCTACCGCGGCTCGCACGCCGCGGCCGGGGAGCTCGGCGGGCATCCGAACAGCCGGTGGGCGGCGTTCCAGCACGTCATGGACTACGCGATGGCCGTGGACCCGGGCGAGTTACGGGCGCCGTCGCAGGCCGCGCTGTTCGCGATGGAGCGGGCGGCCGGGGGCGATGAGAAGGCCGTCCTGGCGTTCGAGGCGTTCGCCCGGGCCCTGGCCGAGGGCCTGGTCAGCCTGGTGACCCCGCTGGACCCGGATCTGGTGGTGATCGGCGGCAGCCTGGCCCAGACCGGCGAACGCCTCACCGAGCCGATCCGGGCCCTGCTCGGCGAGGTCTGCCTGTACCCGCCGGACGTGCGGGTGTCAGAGCTCGGAGGCGACGCGGTCGGGATGGGCGCCGTGCGCTTCGCCCTCGACCACGCCGAGCCGGTGCTGTTCGCCTCGCTGTCCTCGGGGACCTCGGCCGCGTAGCCGGGGCCGGGTCGGGGGACGTCGGCCGCGCAGTCGGCTCGGGAGGGCGGCCAGACCGCCGGGTACCGCGTAGACCACGAGCACGAACAGCACGCCGAGCAGCACCAGCGGCTGCGAAAGCGGCACCCGCAGCCCGGCCGGAAGTCCGGCCACCGAATCCGAGGTGGCCACGGCGCCGAGCCGGTGGTCCAGCAGCGTGTAGAACACACCGCCGAGCACCGGCCCCCACCGCGTCCCGGACCCGCCGAGCACCACCATCACCAGCAGCGCGAGGGTGAAGTCGGTGGTCGTGGTCTCGGGCGTGGCCCCGGCGGTGACCAGCAGGTGCACCACGCCGCCGACCGCGCCGAGTGTCCCGGCCAGCACGAAGGCGCCGAGCTGGTAGCGGAACGGATTCAGGCCCAGCACCTCGGCCCGCCGCTCGTTGTCGCGGATCGCCTGCCAGACCCGGCCGACCCGGCTCCCGGTCAGCCACCACACGACGGCGCAGACCAGGACCAGGTACGCCAGCGCCAGCCAGTAGAGGTTCACGGTGTTGACCACGCCGACGAACGCCGCGGGCACCTTCTCAGTGCTCAGCGGCAGCCCTTCCTCGCCGCCGGTGGTCTTCGGATCGCGGCCGACCAGGATGGACCCGGCCTGCGCGAACGCCAGGGTGACCATGGCGAAGCCGACGGTCCCAAGATTTTCGGTGCCCAGCTTTCCGACACCTTTCAGGGAAACCGCGCCGAGCAGGGTGCTGACCGCCGCGCCGATCACCGTCGCCAGCAGCGCGGCGAGCACCAGCGGCAGGTGCAGGTTCTTCATCGCCAACTCCGCGCTGTACGCGCCGAGCGCGACGTAGAGCGCGTGCCCGAACGACATCAGGCCGAGCCGGCCGAACAGCAGGTCGTAGCCGACGGCCAGGCCCGCGAACAGCAAGCACAGCGCGAGGAGTTGCAGCGAGCCGGGGGTGTTGACGGCGCCGTCGAAGACGCCGGGGATACGCAGCGTCGAGTAGGGCAGGCTGATCAGGACCGCGAGGACCGCGACCGGGATCAGGTTCTTGACGTGGCGCTTCACGCGGCCCTCCGGATGAGCCGCCGGGCCCCGTCCCGGTTGCCGCGGGCGAGCAGCACGACGGCGAGGATCGCGACCGCGGCGAAGTCGCCGAGGCCGGAGGCGGCGTAGTAGTTGGTGAACTGCTGGATCAGCCCGACGGCCGCCGCGGCCAGCGCGACCCCGTCGGTGCGCCCCATCCCGCCGATCACCACGACCACGAACCCGAACACCAGCAGCGAGGTGCCCTGATCCGGCGAGACGCTGCCGAAGTAGACCCCGCCGAGCGCCCCGGCCAGCCCGGCGAGCGCCCCGCCGATCGCGAAGACCAGGGTGAAGGCCTTGCGCACGTCGATCCCGAGCGCGGTGACCATGGCGCGGTCCTCGACGCCGGCCCGGACGACCAGGCCGTAGCGCGTCCGGGACAGGAACAGCTTGAGCGCGGCGAGGACGACGATCGCGGCGGCGATGAGGACGAAGCGGTCGGTGGGGACCTTCGCGCCGAGCACGCTGACGGTCCCGGCGAGCTGCCTGGGCGCCCGGAGTTGGCGGGCGTCGGCACCCCAGATGCCCTGGACCAGGGCCGGGAGCGCGAGGCCGAGACCGACTGTGACAAGGATCTGGTCCTTGGGGCGGGAGTACAGGGGCCTGATGAGGACGGTCTCGATGAGGGCGGCGAGGACGGCACCGGTGGCGATGGCGGCCGCTATCGCGACGGCGAACGGAAGGTGGCCGGTGAGGCGCCAGGCCGCGTAGGCGCCGGCGGTGACGAGGGCGCCGTGGGCGAAGTTGAGGACGTCCATCAGGCCGAAGATGAGGGACAGGCCGCTGGCGATGAGGAAGTAGAGGGCACCCAGGCCGAGGCCGGTGAGAGTGAGGAGGACGAGGGTGCTCATGGCGCGTCCGATCGGGTGGACTCCGGCGGCGACACTTCGTCTGGCGGTTGACGATCCTTGACAATGGCAAGAGCGTGGGTTGATCCCCCGGATGGGGCGGGGCGCGTATACAGGGTCACGTTTTCGCCGCGCGCCTGGCCGACCCCGAGCAGCTCCTGGGTCAGCGCGGCATCCGCCAGCAGCTCCCGCACCGGCCCGCAGTGAACCACCTGCCCGGCTGCGAGCACCACGCCGTCGCCGGCCAGCCTGCGCACCAGCGCCAGGTTCTGCTCGACCAGCAGCATCGGCACGCGCTCGGCGGCCCGTTCCAGCACCTCCGCCACTTCGGTCACCACCTTCGGGGCCAGGCCTTTCGTCGGTTCGTCGACCACGATCAGCCGGTTGTCGTTGAGGAGCGTGCGGGCGATCGCGACCATCTGCTGCTGGCCGCCGGACAGCGTGCCGGCAGCTTGGGCGCCGCGGGTCTTCAGCTCCGGGAAGAGCTCGTAGACCAGGTCGTATGCGTGCGCTGAGCCGCGCCGCTCAGCCAGCGCCAGGTTCTCCGTGACCGTCAGCTTCGCGAAGACGCAGCGGTCTTCGGGGGCGTAGCCGATGCCGCGGCGCACGATCTCGTGGGTGCGCAGCCGGTGCACCGGATCGCCGCCGAAGTCGATGCGGCCGGTACGCGGGACCAGGCCCAGGATCGCCTTGACGGTCGTCGTCTTGCCGACGCCGTTGCGGCCCAACAGCGCGGTCACGCCGGTCGGCGCCACCGAGAACGAGACGCCTTGCAGGATGTGCGAGCCGCCGAGGGTGACGCGGACGTCGTCGAGTTCGAGGATCACAGCGCGTCCCCCACGTATGCCTCCTGCACCCGCGCGTCGGCCATGATCCGCTCGGGCGTGTCGATCGCGAGCAGCGCGCCGTGGTGCAGCACCGCGACCCGGTCGGCGAGACCGAGCAGGACCTCCATATGGTGCTCGACCATCAAGACTGTGCGGCCCTCGTCGCGGTGCAGGGTGCGGATGACGTCGACCAGCTCGGGCACGTCGCCGGACGCGACACCGGCCATCGGCTCGTCCAGGAGCAGCAGGCGTTCGGCGCCGGAGGCCAGGAGCATGGCGAGTTCGAGCTTGCGTTTGTCACCGTGGGAGAGATCGCGAGCGTGGGCTTCTGCCTTCTCGGCCAGTCGGACGCGCTCCAAGGCGTCGGAGGCGGACGTACGACCGCGCCGCTGAGCCGCGACCTGCTTCGCCAAGGCCACATGCTCTGCGACGGTCATAGTCGGGAACACGCTGGAGGACTGGAAAGTCCGGCCGATGCCGCGGCGCGCGCGCTTGTGCGGGGCCTCGGTGGTGATGTCGGCACCGTCGAGCGCGATGCGGCCGGCGGTGGCCCGGGTCAGACCGCTGATCAGGTTGAACAGCGAGGTCTTGCCTGCGCCGTTGGGGCCGATCACGGCGACGAACTCGCCCGCGCCGACTGCCAGATCCACCTCGGACAAGATCGCCGAGCCGCCGACCGACCAGGACAGACGGCTCAAGGTCAGCACCTCGGCCGCCGATGCGACTGGGGCACGGCCGTCAGGCCACGAAGACGCTGCCGCTCGGCCAGCCGGCGCCGAAGACGCTGCCGCCCGGTCGGCCGGCGCCGAAGCGTCGGCCGCGCCGCCATCAGGCGCCGCGGCACCGGAAGTGAGTCCGTCGGCCATCATCAGCTCGCCGGGAAGCTCTTGGCCGGCGGCGCGACGTCGTTCGGGTCCAGCATCTTCACCACGGTCGCGGTGGTGCCGGTCAGCTTGGCCTGGAACATCGGCTGCAAAAGCGCGTGGTCGGAGGCGCGGATCGTGTAGGCGCCCTTGACGCCGTCGAAGCTCCAGCCCTCCAGGTTCTTCACCATGGCGTCCACGTCGCTGTCGCCGCTCGCGGCGGCGTGCACCACCATCTGCGCGGCGGTGAATCCGTCCGGGCTGAACAGGTCGGACTGCTCGCCGTGCGCGGTCAGGTAGGCGTCCATCGCCTTGGCCGCGTCGTTGCTGGTGCCGCCGGGGACGTAGTGCGCCAGGAAGGACACCTTGCCGCCGGTCGCGGCGAAGATCGGGTAGGAGGCGCGGACGTCCAGGCCGGTGACGGTGGTCGTGGCGTCCAGCACGCCCTGCTGGGACAGCGCGGTCCACAGCGCCGAGGCCGTGGTGCCGGCCCAGGCCACGAACAGCAGGTCCGGCTTGGCGTTCTTGGCCTGGGTGGCGAAGGGGGTCAGGTCGGTGGCGCTCTCCGGGGCGAGCACCGAGTCCACCTCGGCCCCCTTCGCGCCGAGAACGGCCTTCACCGCCTCGACGTTCGCCTGGCCGAAGGCGTCGTCCTGGGCCAGCACGGTGACGTGCTTGTTCGTCAGGTCGCCGAGGAAGCTCGCGGCCGTGGCGATGTCCTGATACGTCTCGCGGCCCGACCGGAACGTGTACTTGTTCAGGCCGGTGATGGCGTCGGTCGCGGCCGGGCCGGAGATGAACAGCACCTTGTTCTGCGCGGCCAACGGCGCCACCTGGAGCGCGACGCCGGAGGCCGTGGAGCCGGCCAGGATGCGGTAGCCCTGGCCGATCAGGTCCTTGGCGGCGCTGACCGCCTTGGTCGGATCGCCGGCGTCGTCGCGCTGCGTCACCTCGATCTTGTGGCCGTTCACGGCGTCGGTGCCGTGCGTGGCGTAGTCGAGCCCGGCGAGGAAGCCCTGGTAGTAGTCCTTGCCGTAGTCGGCCAGCGGCCCGGTCTCGGAGTAGACGAGCCCGACCTTGATCGGCGCGCCGGAGCCGGCTGAGCCATCCGAGGCGCCGCCGGAGGAACCGCCGGCCGCCTTGCTCGGACTGCCGCACGCGGCGAGCGCCGCGATCGACGCGGCGGCAATGGCGACCGCGCTGTATCTGCGCAGGATGCTGGTGGAATGCATGGCCGGAACGTTAAGTCCGCGTTACGGGCCCGGAAATGTGGGCCGTCGCCACATCGAGGGGTGCTCCGGTGTCGGCCATCACCTCCTCGACGCTCACCCCCGGCGCCAGCTCGACCAGCCGGAACCCGTTCGGGGTCACGTCGAGCACCGCGAGGTCGGTGATGACGCGGTCGACGACGCCCTTGCCGGTCAAGGGAAGCGTGCATTCCCGGAGCAGCTTCGGGGAGCCGTCCTTCGCGGTGTGCTCCATGACGACCAGCACCCGCCGGGCGCCGTGCACCAGGTCCATCGCGCCGCCCATACCCTTCACCAACTTGCCGGGCACGGTCCAGTTCGCCAGATCCCCGGACGCCGAGACCTGCATCGCGCCGAGCACCGCGGTGTCGATATGCCCGCCGCGGATCATGCCGAAGGACGTCGCCGAGTCGAAGAAGCTCGCCCCGGGGCGGATGGTGACGGTCTCCTTGCCGGCGTTGACGAGATCGGCGTCGACGGCGTCCGGCGCCGGGTAGGGGCCGAGGCCGAGGATGCCGTTCTCCGATTGCAGCACCACTTCGACGCCGGGCGGGAGGTGGCCGGGGATCAGGGTCGGCAGGCCGATGCCGAGGTTGATGTAGGAGCCGTCGCGGAGTTCGCGGGCCGCACGAGCCGCCAGCTGGTCGCGGGTCAGGGGCATGTCAGGCTGCTCCGTTCTCGGTGGTGTCGACGGCGACGGTCCGCTTCTCGATGCGCTTCTCGCGCTGGTCCGGCGGCACCTCGACCACGCGCTGCACGAACACGCCGGGCAGGTGGATCTCGTCGGGGTCCAGCGCGCCGGGCTCGACGAGCTCTTCGACCTCGGCGACGGTCACCCGGCCGGCCATCGCCACGACCGGGTTGAAGTTGCGGGCCGAGGCGTGGAAGGCCAGGTTGCCGTGGCGGTCCCCCTTCGCGGCGCGGACCAGCGCGAAGTCGGCGGTGATGGCGTGCTCCAGCAGGTATTCGCGGCCGTCGATGACCCGGGTCTCCTTGCCCTCGGCGACGGATGTGCCGACGCCGGCCGGGGTGTAGTAAGCGGGGATGCCCAGGCCGCCGGCCCGCAGGCTCTCGGCGAGCGTGCCCTGCGGGAGGAGTTCGACCTCAAGCTCACCGGCCAGGTACTGGCGCGCGAATTCCTTGTTCTCGCCGACGTAAGAGCTGGTCATCTTGGCGATGCGGCCCGCGCCCAGCAGCAGGCCCAGGCCCCAGTCGTCCACGCCGCAGTTGTTGGAGACGACGCAGAGCCCGGTGGCGCCCTGGTCGAGGAGGGCGGATATCAAGGTACTGGGGATGCCGCAGAGGCCGAAGCCGCCCACGGCGAGCGTGGCGCCCGTGGGAATGTCGGCCACCGCTTGGGACGGGGTCGGAGCTGTCTTGTCCATGGGCATGGACGTTATGAGCGGGCTGCGCCCTTTGATATGGCTTCAGGCGCCACAAGATCGCGCTCGGATATACCTCACAACCCCATGACGCGCCGGATCTGAAGCGCCAGCTGGATCTCCAGGCTGCGGCCGGGCTCCTGCCAGTCGCCGCCGAGCAGCCGCGCGGTGCGGTCCAGGCGCTGGGTCACGGTGTTGACGTGGATGTGCAGCGCCTCGCCGGTCCGGCCGAGGCTGCGGCCGCACGCGAAGTACTGCTCGACGGTGCCGAGCAGGTCGGTGCCGCGCTTGGCGTCGTAGTCGATGAGCGGGCCGAGCGCGTCGCGCATCACGGCGCCGGGGTCCCCGCCGCCGAGGACCAGCGCCAGGAAGCCGAGGTCGGAGTGCGCGGCGGCGCAGCCGTCCCGGCCGAGGGCGTGCAGGGCGCTGAGACAGCGGACGGCTTCGGCGTGCGCTTCGGCGTACGCCGCGACACCCGCTTTCGGGCCACCGGCGCCGACCGTCAGCGGGTTCCCGAGACCGGCGCGAAGCGCGGTCAGCACACGCTGTGCGGCGCCGGAGGGATCGTCGCCAGGAAGCAGGAGGACGATGCGGCCCTCGTGGGAACCGGCGAGGCCGCCTTCGGACTTGGCGAGTCGGCCGGCGGCGAAGTGCGCGCGGGGGCGATCGGCGGGTGCGGCGTCGGCGGCCACGACGATGTGCGGGCGATCGAGGTCGACGCCGACGCGCCGGGCACGCTCGGCGAGGGTGGAGGTGTGGCGCACGGGGACGGCGAGGAGGTCGTCGAGCAGGTCGCCGCCGAGGCGTTCGGCCGCCTCGGCCTCGGAGCGGCGCATGAGCAGGCGCAGGGCGACGACGAGGGCTGCGCGTTCCAGGATGCGCTGGTCGACGTCGCTGAACGGCTCGGGCGCGGACAAGATCAGTGCCCCAAGCGGTTCGGCCGCCGCGGCGACAGCGGCGACGACCAGGTCACCCGAGCGCACGGCATGGCCGGTCGCCGCCGATGTGGCGACCAGCTCGGACGACGATGCCCCGGCTCCGGCAGCCGGCCCGGCGGCGTCTCCCGCGACCGCCGTCACCATGCCATCGGCGTCCACCACCGCCAACCCGCCGCCCAGCGCCTCGGCGACCACCCCCGCGATCCCCTCCACATCCCCGCCGCGCAGCACCAGGTCCGCCAGCTTGTCGTGCACCGCCGCCGCCCGCTCGACCGCCGCGCTGTGCGCCCGCACCAGCTCGTTCGCCGATCGCAGCTCGCTGAGCGCGTCACGGGTCTTCTGCAACAGGCGCGCGTTGTCGATCGCGACCGCGGCGTGCGCGGCCAGCGAGCCGAGCAGTGTGATCTCGTGGCGGGCGAAGGGCCGCGCCGTGCGGTTGGCCGCGAACAGCACGCCGATCACCCGGCTGCCCAGCACCAGCGGGACGCCGAGGATGGCGATCAGCCCCTCCTCGCCGACGCCCTGGTCGATCTCGTTCGTGTGGCGGAAGCGGGAGTCGTGGGGGTAGTCCGAGGTGACGTACGGCTTCGCCGTCTGCGCGACCAGGCCGCCGAGTCCGGTGCCCATCTCCAACCGCAGCGACTGGAAGCGGGCGGACACCGAGCCGTGGGTCACCCGCATGTAGGTGTCGCCGCGGTCCGGGTCGTCCAGGGTCAGGTAGGTGACGTCCGCGCCGATCAGGGTGTGGGCCCGGGTGACGATCGCCTTCAGGACCGCGTCGAGGTCGCGCAGGGCGGCCAGGTCGCCGGCGGTCTCGAACAGCGCCACCAGCTCGGCTTCGCGGCGGCGGGAGCGGGCCAGCGTCGCGCGGACTTCGAGCGCCACTCGTTTGGCCGTCTCCAGTCCCGCCAGCTCCTCGGCGCCCGCGCCGGCGACCCGGGCGGCGACCACCGGGCCGTCGTACTCGATGGCGGCGGCGTCGCGGGCCAGCAGGTCGAGGAACACCGAGGGGGTGGCTAGCGCGGACATGGCGCCCAGCATCACGCGCGCCTCACCGTGCTGTCCATCCGCCGTCCATCGCCAGCGAGGCGCCGGAGATCGAGGCGGCGGCCGGGGAACACAGGTACGCCACCAGCTCGGCCACCTCGGCGGGCTCGATCAGGCGTTTGACGGCCGAGCGCTCCAGCATCACCTTGGCCACCACCTCGTCCTCCGGGATGCCGTGCGCGGCGGCCTGGTCGGCGATCTGGTTCTCGACCAGCGGGGTGCGCACGTAGGCGGGGTTCACGCAGTTCGAGGTGACGCCGTACGGCGCGCCCTCCAGCGCCGCGACCTTCGACAGCCCCTCCAGACCGTGCTTGGCGGTGACGTAGGCGCCCTTGAACTCCGAGGCCCGCAGGCCGTGCGCCGAGGAGATGTTCACGATGCGGCCCCAACCGCGCTCGTACATGTGCGGCAGCGATTCGCGGATCAGCCGGAACGGCGCCTCCAGCATCAGCCGCAGGATCAGCGAGAAGCGCTCGACCGGGAACTCGTGAAGCGGGGCCACGTGTTGCAGCCCGGCGTTGTTCACCAGCACGTCCACACCGGCGACCCGGTGTGGCAGCGCCGAGGCCTGGTCCAGGTCGCTCAGGTCGGCGACCAGCGCCTCGCCGCCGATCCGCTCGGCGGCGGCGTGCGCGCCATCGGCGCTGATGTCGGCCACCACCACCTTGGCGCCGGCCGCGGCCAGCCGCTCGGCGCAGGCCAGGCCGATGCCGCCGGCGGCGCCGGTGACCAGAGCGGTGCGGCCGGACAGGTCCAACGGGGCGACAGAAGCGACGGCAGCGTCCATAGAAGGCGTCATACCCGATCACGCTAGAGAGCGCGCATCGCGCTTCCCATGTCGATCGCCGCCACATACCCGGGGCGGATCATGGCGAGGGCAGCTATGCCCCGCCGACTAGGACGCCGCCGGGGCCTGGCCGGTGTCGAAGTGCGCGACGCGCTGGTCGAGGACTTCGAAATGCCAGCGGGTGGCCATGGTGCCCCACTGGTCGTTCGTGTAGTCGACCAGCAGGTCACGGCCGTCCGGCGACTGCTGGGTGACGTCCATCCGGCCGTGCGTTTCGAAGGCCTCGCGTTCCAGCCAGTCCCCGAGCTGCCGCGGCGTGCCGTCGTCGGTCATCGTCGCGTTCTCGGTCATGGCGGCCTGCACGGCCGCCGGGTCGTTGGCGTTCAGCGCGTCGATGAAGGCGCGCACCGCCGGGTCCACCAGTTCCGAGGTCGGCATCATGAGGCGATGATCGGATGCCTCGACGCCATCCGCAACCGGGTGGACCCGGCGATGAGAACGGTCAGGCGCTCACGCGCCCGGCGCTACCCCAGGCTCCACCGCTGGTTCGCGCCGCCGTTGCAGCCCCAGATCTCCATCAGGGTCCCGTTGACGTTCCCGGACGCCACGTTCCCGCCGGTCACGTCCAGACACAGCCCGGACTGCACCCCGGTGATCGTCCCGTCCGCGTTCAGGGTCCACTGTTGGTTGCTCTGGCCGTTACAGGTCCAGGTGATGACCTTGGTGCCAGCCGACGTCCCCTGGTTGTCCGCGTCCAGGCAGAGGCTGCCGTTGTAGACCCGTAGTTCCCCGGCCGCGGTGAGGGTGTACTCCTGGTTCGCGCCGGCATTGCAGTCCCAGATGTCCAGCTGCGTGCCGGTGGTCGTGGAGTTGTTCGGGACGTCCAGGCAGCGGCCGGACGACGCGCCGACCAGCTCGTGCGTGCTCCCGATGCTGCTCCCGTTCCCCGGCGACACCCGGTACATCACCGATCCGTGGGCGGGAACCGTGGCGCTGATCGCTCCGGTCGTCGAGCTGAGCTCCTTCGACCACAGGTTGTCCAGCTTGTACGAGGACGCCGACGCGATCCCGATCGCCGACGCGGACGTGGAGATGGTCTGCGCCGAGTCGTTCTCGTTGAACAGCACGACCGCGACGTCGCCGTTGGCCAACGGCTTGGCCATCACGTCGTCCCCGCCGGACGACGCGATCTCGGTCCCGGCCTTGCCGAGCGAGTCCTGGTCGACCGCGATCACGTCCTTGTTCGTGTACAGCGACAAGGTCGCCGGGGTCGCGCTGCGCAGGTCGGTCCCGGAGATCAGCGGCGCGGCCATCGCCGCCCACAGCGACATCTCCGAGCGGTCCTCGTCGAAGGACATCCCGTTGCCCACTTCCAGCATGTCCGGGTCGTTCCAGCCACCGGGTCCGGCGTAGGACGCGAGCCCGACCGTGTTGTGGAAGTTGGACAGCATGCTGCTGAAGTTGGAGCTGATGTCACCGGTGGTGCGCCAGGAGTTGCCGACCCCGGCACCCCACGTCCACACCGACTCCTGACCCCAGTTGCACAGGCTGAACAGGATCGGCCGGCCGGTGTTGGCCAGCGCGTCGCGCATCGCCGTATAGCGGGTCTGAGCCGGGATCCCCTGGTTGTTGCAGTTGTCGTACTTGAGGTAGTCCACGCCCCAGGACGCGAACGAGTTCGCGTCGGCCTGCTCGTGGTTCAGGCTGCCCGGATACCCGGCGCAGGTCGCGGTGCCCGCGCTCTCGTAGATCCCGAGCTTGAGGCCCTTGCTGTGCACATAGGCGGCGGTCCCCGAGATCCCGTCGGGGAACTTCGCCGGGTCCGGGACCAGGTTCCCGTCGGCGTCCCGGCTGGAGGACATCCAACAGTCGTCGATGTTCACATACTGATATCCGGCGTCCTTCATACCGGACGAGACGATGAGATCCGCCGTCTGTTCGACCAGGCTCTCCGAGACGTTGCACCCGAAGGAGTTCCAGTCGTTCCAGCCCATCGGCGGAGTCAGGGCCAGACCGTTGCCGAGCGCGTGCGCTGGTGCCGATACCGCGATGCCGAACATCGTCCCGGCCACGAGGGCGAGCGATGCGAAGGCGGCGCGCAACTGTCGACTGCGCGGGGCCCGATGACGCATGGTGCCTCCCTACTCTTCCTCCTCATTCGCCCCCGTCCCTTCAACGGGGACGACGATCAACTCCCCCACCGTCTCGCGCAGCACCTGCCGCGCCCCGGAGCCCAGCCCGTCGTCGCTGACCAGGACCGACGCCTCGTGCAGGGCGGCGATCTCCGAGAGCCCCACGACCCCCCACTTCGTGTGGTCGGCCATCACCACCAGCCGACGGGCCGTGGAGACCAGCGTGCGGTTGGTCTCGGCCTCCATCAGGTTCGGGCTGGTGAACCCGGCCTCGGCGTCGATGCCGTGCACCCCGATGAACACGCAGTCCAGGTGCAGCCGGTGGATCGCCTGGATCGCCACCGGGCCGACCAGCGCGTCGGAGATGGTGCGCACGCCGCCGGTGAGGATCACCGTCTGGGCCGGGCCGGGCAGCGCGTGCAGCAGATCGGCGACCGGCGGGGAGTTCGTCACCACGGTCAGATCCGGCACCCGGGCCAGCTGCTGTGCGAAGGCGTACGTCGTGGAACCGGCCGACACCCCGATCGCCGTCCCCGGCCGCACCAGATCGGCGGCGGCCCGGGCGATCGCCTCCTTGGCCCGCCGTTGCCGCGCGGCCTTCACGCTGAACGCCGGCTCGTCGGTGGAACCGCCGCCGCGGGCCGTGGCGCCGCCGTGCACCTTGGTGACCAGGCCCTGCTCGGCCAGCGAGTCCAGATCCCGGCGGACTGTCATATCTGACACCCGCAATGCCGCGACCAGGTCCGTGACCCGCACGGCACCGTGGAGCCGGACCTCCTGGAGGATCCACGCCTGCCGCTGCGCTGCCAGCATCCGTCCCTCCCGTCCCCTCGCCTCGCCCGCCCGCTGCCGGGGGTACGAAGCCATCGAAAGCCATCAGGATCGCTCAGAACCGACCAACGTGGAGTACACGACAAAACTCTGCTTCCCGCAAGAGGCGTCGCGGTGCCGACCCGGCCGTCGGACTCAGCCCTTGCTGCTCCCCAGCGACAGTCCGGCGATGAACTGCTTCTGCAACAGCACGTACACGACCAGTGTCGGAATCGCCACGATCATCGCGGCCGCGGCGATCAGGTTCTGGTTGCTCACGAACTGGCCCTGCAAGTTGGCCAACGCGGAGGTGACGGGTCGCTTGTCGCCCGACGACATCAAGGTGATGGCCCAGAAGAAGTCGTTGTAGATCCAGGTCGTCAACAGCGTCGCCAGGGCCGCCAGCGCGGGGCGGCACAGCGGGAGGGTCAGCTTCCGGAACCGGGTCCACAGACTCGCTCCGTCCACCAACGCGGCCTCGTACATCTCGTCGGGGATCGATTTCATGTAGTTGCTCAGCACGAAGGTGCAGAAGCCGAGCTGGAACGAGACGTTGATGACGACCAGGCCGAGTATCGAGTTGTACAGCAGCCCGCTGCCGGCCAGGAACGTCGGCACGTGGATCTGCAGGAAGAGCCGGTACAGCGGAGTGATGATGACCTGCTGGGGCAGCAGGTTCCCGGCCGTGAACACGATCAGCAGGGTCACGTTGATCTTGACGTTCACCCGGGTGAGGACGAACGCGAGACCGGAGGCGAGCGCCAGGACGATGATCACCGAGGGCACGGTGATCAGCACCGAGTTCCAGAAGTAGTGCGCCATGTCCGACTGGCTCCACGCGTCGCTGAAGTTCTTCAGCGTCAGGTGGTGCGGCAACGACACGTAGCCGTACTTCTGGGTCTCCGAGTATGGGCGGAGCGCCACGTACAGCGCGAAGGCGATCGGCAGCAGCCACAGTACGCACGCGCAGATCAGGAACGCCTGCGAGGCGATCTGTCCCCAGCGCAACGGCTTCCTGCGACCGCCGGCCGAGGCGCGGGGCGCCGTCGTGTGAATGGTCTGTGCAGTCATCGGGCGCCCTTGGGTTGGCTCTCGCGGCGGAACGTGAGGTACAGGAACGTACAGATCGGCACGAGGGAGATGACCAGCAGAACCACCCCGAGCGCCGACCCGAAGCCGACTCGCTGTGTCTCCCCGACGATGTTCGACGTGACCAGGACCGACAGCAGCTCCAGGCCGTTGACGCCCTTGTTGGTGATGTAGACCAGATCGAAGGCCCGCAGCGATTCGATGACGGTCACGACCATGACGACGATGTTGATGGGCCGCATCACCGGGAAGACCACTTTCCAGAAGGTCTGCCAGGCGTTGGTGCCGTCCATCAGCGCCGCCTCGCGCAGCTGCGGGTCCACAGCTTTGAGGCCAGCCAGATAGAGCACCATCACGTAGCCGGCCTGCCGCCAGCTGGCCTCGACCAGCACCGACCACAGGTTCAGTTTCGGGTTGCCGAGCCAGTCGATGGCGTTGCCGTTGTGGTTGTGGCCGATGACGGTGTTGATCAGGCCGTAGTTCTGGGAGTACATGAACTCCCAGATGATGCCGACCAACGCCAGCGACAGCATCACCGGCAGGAACAGGATGCTCTGATACATCCGGCTGCCCTTGATGCCGCGGTCGATGAGGACGGCGAAGAACATGCCCAACGGGGTCGCGAAGAACATGAACACCGCGAGCCAGATCAGGTTGTGCCGGACCGCCGGCCAGAACTCGGGATAGATGGTGGCGGCCTGGTGGTAGTTCTGGACGCCGTACAGGCATCCGTTGTTCAGGATCGAGGGCACGTTCGGCTGGCAGATCTTCGTGGACAGGCCGCCCACGCCGTTCCACTTCGTGAACGACAAGCCGACCGTGCCCAGTGCCGGGCCCCAGATGAACGCGAGGTCAAGGAGGATGGGCAGGCCCAGCAGGACGGCCACCACGGCCTTGTCCCGGCGGCTGAGCCGACCCACCCGGCGACGGCGTCGGGGCGCGCGGGGCGCCCCGGCCGTCGCCGGGTCGAGTTCGTGGTCGGTCATGACGTGTAGATCGCCTTCGCCTGCTGCTCGGCGCTGTTCTGCAGACCGGCGATGTTGCCGGTGCTCGGGTCGTCGATGAACTTCTGGATGATCGAGATCATCGCGGTGGCCATCGCCGGGTCGGCGTCCCGGTCCATGAACTGCGACACGGCCTTGCAGCCCGCGATCGTCGTGACCGACTTCGTCTGGATGGCGTCGTAGGACGGCGCCTGTAGCCCGGTGGCGACGCCCACGTCCCACTGGTCGGTCTTCAGGAACGTCGTCTCGGCGGCCGCGGTGCCTATGTACTCCAAGATCGCCTTGGCGCCGGCCGCGTTCTTCGCCTTCTTGCTGATCATGAAACCGTCGGTCGGGGCGTCCATGTAGTCCTGGCCGTACGTCGGGTTGATCGACGGGTACTGGAAGAAGTCCAGGTCGTCCAGTTTCGCGTTGTCCGAGACGTACTGCGCGGCGACCTGGTTGGTGCCCTGGAACATCATGCCGGCCTGCTTCTGCTCCAGCGTCTTCGCCGCGTCCTGCCAGATACGGCCGTTGGCGCCGGTCTGCATGTACGGCATCAGCTCGGCCCACTGGTCGAACACCGCCTTGACGCCGGGGTCGGTCCACGGCACCTGGTGCTTCATCAGCTTCTGGTGGTAGTCGTACCCGTTGATCCGCATGTTGAGGATGTCGAACGTCCCCAGCGCGGGCCAGCCGTCCTTGTCGGCGAAGGCCAACGGGACGATGCCGTCGGACTTCATCTTCTTGCACAGCGTGATGAAGTCGTCCCACGTGGTCGGGACGGTGTAGCCCTTCGAGGCGAAGTGGCTCTTGTTGTAGAAGACCACCCACGGGTAGTTGTAGATCGGCACGAAGTACTGGTGGCCGTCCAGGCCGGTGGACAGGGTCTTCACCGGGGCGCTGAAGTTACCGCCGATCTTCGCCCAGACGTCGTCGAGGGGCAGCGCCAGGCCCTGCGCCGCGAAGTACTGCATGCGGTAGCCGGCGAACCAGGTGAACAGGTCGTCCGGGGTGCCTTGCAGGTAGCTGGTGATGTTGGTCTGGAACGTGTTGTGGTCGACCGTGTTGATGGTCACCTTCGGGCCGCCGGCCGCCGTGGCCGCCGCGCACAGCGCCGCGAACGCCGCCTTCGGGCTGGCGTCGGAATAGTTGGATCCGAACGTCACCGGGGAAGTGGCCGAGCCGGAGTTGCTCGTGGATTTCGAACTCGAACTCGAGGAACAAGCGGCCAAAGCGCCCGGCACCGCCGCGAACGCCGCGGCCGCGCCCATCCCCCTGAAAAGGCCTCGACGCGTGAAGGGCCGCTCGAAGTTTTGGGGAATCCGAGGGGAAGTCATATGAGGGTCTCCCTGCCGAGTGAGAATGCCACCAGGATCGAACATGAACGAACAGGTGTCGCACATCCCACTCGGCCGAACCGGCAGTGTCAAGATCCCGTAACAGTCCGGAAGCCATCCGTTACCCAGTTGCAACCGGCAGGTGCGATACCGCTGATGCCAACCTCAACGACAGGCTCTGATCTTGAGGAAGATCCATCGGGCCCGCAGTGCGCGCGCCAGTGGCCTGACCAAAGGAATCGGCGTCTCCACCTTGACGATCCGGCGCGATCTGTGAAGGTCCACCGCGCGGAGCCGCCAAGGACTTGACAGCACACGCGGCGGCGGGGCGCGTCCGGGACGCAACGGCACTCGGCCCGGCTGCCGCCGAGCGCCGCCTGGCCACGTTCATCACCGACGGCGGGTCTGGAGAACGTGGCTTGAGATCACTTCTCGAAGGATCGGCGCAGATCGATCTAGATTGATTTCGGCACGGTCAGGGCACTAACCCATCAATGTGTCGTCCTCGTTGTGGACCGCCGGCCTTGACAGCCCTGGTGCAAGGCATAGTCGTGGCTTGTTGGAAGCTGTTCACAATTTTGATTTCTGTTGACATTGGATAACGCGCTCCACTTCGTCGTGGGAAGCGCTTCCTACGAACCGAGCTTGCCCACAGCCTTCGCCGCCATCTGCTGGACGAGCGCCGGCTGGACGCTTCCGACGCCGAACACGACCACCTCGGCGAAGTTCTGCCCCTTGCGGATGACCACGACATCGCCGCCGTAGGTCACGCCCGCCCTGGTGGCGGTCAGCGCCAACGCGTAGCTCGCGTCGCCGTAGGACTGGAACGGTGTCGTGGCCAACCGCGTTGACGCGGCGCACAGGCTCGGCGCCTTCTGCACCGCCGACCACGCGGCCTGAGTCTGCTGAGCCGATCCGCCGGCCAGGATCTCCTGGAGGAACGGCCCGTCCTCCGACTGCTGGAAGTCCACCTCGGCCTGGTTCGGCAGGTGGGCGGTGGCGTCCGCGGTGATCGCGGAGCAGGGCGACGTGACCGAGCTGTCCGCGGCCGGCGGGGACGGCGCCCAGCCGTAGGGCAGGTCGGAGGCCGTGAGCGCCATCCCGGCCAGCGGCGATGTGGCAGACACAGACGGCTGACTTGTCGCTGCGGATGTCGCAGTCGCGGTCGCGGCAGTCCCGGTCTCCGCTGTCGCGCTGACGGTTGTGGATGTCTTCGACGCCTGCGGCTTGCCCTTGTCGCTCGCCGACGAACAGCCGACGAGCAGCGCTGAGACGGTCAAGGCCACCAACGGCATGACGCGGTTCATACGCTTCGCCTCGCTACGTCCGTGGCGGTAGCACTCCTGCTGGCAGGCTACCGCCGGCGGCAAGCGATCAGCGCGGGCTCAACAGTGAATTCAACCTGTCAGCCGATGCCCTGTGCGGTCTTCAGGCGCCCGACCTGTAGGTCCGACAGGTGGCCGAGGGTGGAGCCCATCTGCTGCAGGATCGTGTTGTCGCTCGTCATCGGGCCGATCAGGGCGACCAGGGACAGTCCGGTGCCGACATGGACGACATCGGCGGCCATCAGCACGGTCTTGCCGCTGATGGTGAGGGAGTCGACGTAGCCGACCTGACCGTCCTTGATCAGTTGCGGGATCGGGGAGAGCGCCATGGTGGTCGTGGAACCCGACTGGTTCATGGTCAGGCTCTTGCAGTTCGCCAGGCCCGCGGTCAGGTCCGTGATCACCGCGGCGGCCTTGTCCGGTGCGGGGAACGCCATCGTCGAGTCCTCGATGACGTGGCCGTCGGCGGTCTTCTTCAGCTCGCGGTCGACCTCGGCGGTCGTGCCGTACTTCGTGGTCAGGCCGTTCTGGGCGTCGACGAACGTCTGGCAGGCGGCGCCTCCGGCCGTCACGGCGCCGGAAGTGTCGGTGGTCGTCGTGCTGTCCGCCGAGGCGTCGTAGGTGTAGCCCGGGGCGTCCTTGTCGGTCAGCAGGATCTGCTTGATCTGGTCTGCCGTCAAAGTGCCGCCCGAGCCACCGGTGGCAGCGCTGCTCGGAGCGCCGCTGGAAGAGCCGGTGGCGACACTGCTCGGCGCCCCGGACTGCGCCCCGGTCGGAGCGGACGACGTCTTGCCGAAGACACTGCCCGGCCCGCCGGAACCCCCGGCGGACGCACCGATCAACCCCGAACTACTGCACGCGGCCGTCGTCAGAACCGCCGCGGTGAGTACAGCTGTGGATATGCCCTTGATCCCGATATGCATGGTGCTTGACTCCCCCATGTGGAAAAACCCCGTGCTCGAAGATAACAGCGGAGCGGCCGGAGCGGACTAGGTGTCCGCCCCGGCCGCCTTCTGTTCGCCTGCTATTCGAAGCGCGCGTATTCCGAGCGCGTCATCCGGCTCAGCAGCGTCATCGAGCCGAGGATCACGCCGAGGGCGGCGACGACCACGACGGACACGGCGACGGAATAGGTGCCGAGCGGGAAGGACATCGAGACGCCCTTGGCCAGCGAGCGCACCGCGATCAGGGCCATCGCGTAGGCGGACAGTCCGGACAGCACCGACACCGCGAACAGCGGCAGCGCCGACTCCAGGAACACCACGCGGCGCAGGGTCCGCAGCGGGGTGCCGGACAGCCGGAGCAGGGTGAACGGCCGCTTGCGCTCGACCAGGCTGCCGGCGGTGGCCACGGCGATCCCGCAGCCGGCCACGAACATGGTCAGACCGACCACGAACATGATCATCTGCTGCGCGGCCCGGTACTGCGCCCCGCGGACCGAGGCCACCTCGCCGAAGGTCATCGGGCCGGCGGCGTTGGTCGACCACTCGTCCGGGCTGGCCATGCCGATCAGGACCGGGGCGTGGATGTCCAGATAGGTGCGAGCGCGTTCCAGGGCCGCGGGACTCGAGGCGGCGACCATCAAGGTCGTGACCTGGAGCTTGCCGAGGTCGATAGCGGGCGGGACGGTCGCGGCGGTGCTGTGCCCGTTGGTCGGGTCGACGTCGCTGTAGCCCAGCACCGGCAGGTGCAGCATCAGTGGGTTGTCGATGAACAACTCGTCGGCGGCGATCACCGAGACGGTCTGGCCGGGGGCGCAGCTGCCGAGCGCCGGGAGGGCCGCGGCCTCGGCGCAGCTCACGTAATCCGGCGGCGGCTGCCAGCCGGGCGGCGGCGGGGTGCCGCTGGCCGGGGTCCAGCCCGGGGCGGCGGCGCCGAGGTAGATCGGGATCGCGGACACCCCGGGCATGGCTCGCAGATCGTGCAATGTGGCCGCGGCCTGGTCGGGGCTGAGGCCGACCTTCTCCCCTTGGCCGCCCAGGTCGTAGCGCAGGCGCAGCACATCGGTCAGCGGTGCGCGCTGGCCCGAGGTCTCGGCCGCGACCGCGGTGGGCAGGACCCCGGCCACCGCCGTCCCGACGAACACCGCGACGGTCACGCCGGCGACCGTGCGGAACGTCGCCCGCGGATCGTCGGCCAGGCGGCGGGCGGCCAGCATCGTCGCCGCCCCGCCGCCGATGCGGGCCAGCAGCCGGGAGGACCACATGGTGACCCAGGGCCCGGCGAGGACGACGCCCCACATGGTGAGGATCAGCGACGGATAGGTCACGCCGCCGGCGTTGGAGGTGGCCGGCAGGTTGACCGCGACCACGAACAGCGCCACGCCGAGCAGCAGCGGGATCAGCCGCTTCACGGTCGGCGGCTTCGGCGTGGCCCGGCGGGTGACGGCCAGCGGGTCGTACTGCACCCGACGCAGGGAACGCACGGCGGCGAAGGCGGACACGGCCGGGACCAGGATCAGGACCCCGAGATAGCCGAGCAGGCCCGGGGAGACCTCCGAGGGGAAGAACCGGGTGCCGGTGACGTTCACCTTCGTGACCTGGGAGCTCAGTGCCAGGTAGGCGAGGGTGCCCAGGACCGCGCCGCAGGCCGCGCCGACGAACGACTCGACCGAGGCGACCGTCGCGACCTGCCGCGGCGTCGCGCCGACCAGGCGCATCGCGGCATAGCGCTCCTCCCGGCGGGCCGCCGACAGCCGGGTGGCGGTGCCGACCATGATGATGATCGGGAGCAGCAGGGCGACGGTGCCGAAGGCGAAGGCGAACCGGTAGATGGTGGTGGTGCCCTTCACCTCCTTGGCCGTCGACATGGCGGTGATCGGCTTGGTCGCCTGCCGGGATGCCAGCTCCTGCGGAGCATGGCCGATGACGATGGCCAGTTCGTCCGGGCTGTAGAGGGCGGTCCGCGGGATGAGCCCGACCCGGTGGCCGGGGAAGCGGTCGCCGAGTTCGTCGCCCGGGACGGTGGCGAGCAAGTGCGACAGCGCCGGGGAGACGTAGTACTGGCCGGGAGCAGGCACCGTGCTCATGCCGGGCAGGGTCGGGGCATCGGCGGTGAGGGCCGCCAGGTCGAGGCGGCGCAGCTCGGTGCCCTGAAAGAAGTCCTGGGAGAAGTTCCAGAGTTCCTTGGCACCGGCTTGCTGCGCCGCGGCCAGGTCGACGGTGCCGTCGGGGTTCACACCGACGGGACGGCCCGGTCCTTGCGGCGACGCGGTTCCGCCGGCGGAAGCTGACGCGGGCGCGGACGCGGACCGGATGGTCGTCGGCGAGCACTCCCAACACTGCCGGGCGGTCGTGTTCTGATAGGCGTTGAACAGGCTGAAGACCCCGAGCATCACCGTGACCCCGACCGCCACCGCGAGCGTGGTGACGATCAGGCGGATCACGGCTTCCCGGCCGCCGCGCAGCGTCAGGCGCATCCCCATGCGGATCATGGTCAGGCCACCGCCGAGCTCGGGGTGGTGATGGCCCGGCCGTCGCGGACGATGACCTCGCGGTCGGCGTAGGCGGCCACCCGGGCGTCATGGGTGACCAGCACGACCGTGGTCCCCTCCTCGCGGGCCGCGGTGACCAGCAGGTCCATCACGGCCTCGCCGGTGAGGGTGTCCAGCGCGCCGGTGGGCTCGTCGGCGAACAGCACCCGCGGCTTGTGCACCAGCGCCCGGGCCAGCGCCACGCGCTGCGCCTGGCCGCCGGACAGCTCGCCGCTGCGGTGGTCGCCGTGCTCCTCCAGGCCGAGGCGTTCCAGCCACGGAGCGGCCTGCGCGTACGCCTGCCGGCGCGGCTGCTTGGCCAGCAGCAGCGGCAGCGCGACATTGTCCAGCGCGGTCAGCTCCGGCACCAGCTGGCCGAACTGGAACACGAAGCCGAAGGCGTCGCGCCGCAACTCGGTGCGCTTGGTCTCGCCCAGCTTGTCGACCCGCGCGCCGTCGAACCACACCTCGCCCTGGTTCGGCGTGTAGATGCCGGCCAGGCAGTGCAGCAGGGTCGACTTCCCGGAGCCGGACGGCCCCATGATCGACAGGATCTCGCCACGCCGCACGGCGATGCTCGCCCCGCGCAGCGCCTGTGTCTGGCCGAAGGCACGATGCACGTCCCTGGCCTCGAGGATGAACTCGCTCATTGCCTTTCCCCCAGCTACTTCTGGTCGTCGGACACGACTTGGGCCAGGGCGGTCAGCCTGGCGGAGGTCAGCTCGATCCAGCGCAGATCGGCTTCGAGGTGGAACAGTCCGTAGTCGGCCAACAGGGCGTCGACCGTCTGCCCGGTCCGCTTGAGCTCGGTGAGCTCGCGCATCCGCCGCAGGTGCGCGGCCCGCTGGGCGTCCAGATAGCCGGCGGCGTCCTCGCCCAGCATCAGCGCCAGCACGACCTTCGAGAAGAGCACGGTCTGCAAGTGCGGCTCGGGCTCCACGGTCTGCGCCAGCCACCCCATCACCTCGCTGCGCCCCAGATCGGTGATCGCGTAACGCTTGCGATCCGGCCCGTCCCCGGGTTCGGCGTCCCCACCGACCACCTTCCCGTCCCGCGCCAGCCGGCCCAGCGTCGAGTAGACCTGGCCGTAGGGCAGCGGCTTGCCGTTGGCGAAGTGGCTGTCGTAGTCGCGCTTGAGGTCGTAGCCGTGGGTCGGCTGGCCTCGGGCCAGCAAGCCCAGCAGGGTCAGTGGGACGGTCACGAGAAGGACTATACACCGGAGGTATAACCTGAGTGAATAGCCTGTCGTGAAGATGGGATTGAGCAGGTCAGAAAGGCTTCAGTCGGTGCGGCGGTCGAACGTCACGACCACGGAGCCGTATTCGGACTCCCGGGGCGCGGTGCCGCGCTCCCAGTCCTCGGGCGCGTCCGGCACCCAGGTCGGCTGCTGCCAGCTGCCGCTCGCGACGTCGTGGCGGATGTTCAGGAAGCTGGTTCCGGGATGCGGCCCGATCCTGCGGCCGGACCCGAAGATAGGGACTTCCCGATCTCCGCCATCTCGTCAAAGGTCGGCACCCTCGACGACCCGAATGCCGCGACGTCCATCTTTCCCCGCCCGCGATGAAAACTCCGGATACGCCAAAGGGCCCGGTTCCGAAGAACCGGGCCCTTCTCTTGTAGCGGGGACAGGATTTGAACCTGCGACCTCTGGGTTATGAGCCCAGCGAGCTACCGAGCTGCTCCACCCCGCGTCGGTGAACTAAAGGTAACCCGCGGAGGGTCGCAAGAGCAAATCGAATAACCACGTCCCAGCGGCCCCGTAGGTCACATGAGTGCTACTTGGCCGGCTGGCGGGCGTTCTCGAGGGCCTGGGCGCGGGCCAGGGCCTGCTGGACGGCCTGCTCGGCGGTGCCGAAGGCCTGCCAGTCCGGCGGGGTCTTCGACAGGGCCGCGCGGGCGGTGTTCTGGGCGGCGACGGCGTCGGCGAGGGCCTGTTTCAGCTGGTCGTCCACGGTCACCGGGTTCTCGCCGGTGGTCGCGCCGGAGGTGCCGGAGAAGATCTCGTCGAGGCCCTGTTGCAGGGTCGGGGCGAAGGCCGTGTCGGTGCCGAAGGCCACCATGACGCCCTTCAGCAGCGGGTACGTGGCCGGTCCGGTGGCCGGCTGCGCGTACACCGGCTCGACCGACAGCAGGCCGCCGCCGAGCGGCAGGGTCAGCAGGTTGCCTTCGACCACCCTGGCGTTGTCGGCGCCGAGGGCGTTCAGCTGGTCGGCGAAGGCGCTCTGGAAAGTGCTCTGGATCTGGCCCAGGCCCGGCACGCTGATGCCGGATGGGATCTCCAGGACCCTGATCTTGCCGTAGCCGGGCCCGGGATCGCAGTCCACGGCCATGTACGCGGCCACATCGCCGCGGTTCACCGGGGTCAGCGTCGACGCCAGGGAGAAGGACGGCGCAGACTGGCCGGGCATCTGGAGCGTCAGGTAGTTCGGGGCCTGCGGCTGCGCGGACGTCTTCGTCGGGTCCGCCGGGGCGTTCCAGGCCGAGGCGCCGCTGAAGAACTCCGAGGCCGAGGTCACGTGGTAGCGACCGAAGAGATCGCGCTGCGCGGTGAACAGGTCCTGCGGATAGCGCAGATGGGCCAGCAGGTCGGGGCTGATCGCCGCGCGCGGCTTCACCGTCCCGGGGAAGGCCTTCATCCAGGTCTTCAGAATCGGGTCGCCGGCGTCCCAGGCGTAGAGCGTCACAGCGCCGGTGTCGGCGTCGACCGTGGCCTTCACCGAGTCGCGGACGTAGTTGACCTTGCTGGTGCCGTCCGACAGGTGCGTCGTGGTCGAGTACGGATACGCCGAGGTAGTCGTGTAGCCGTCGGCCACCCACAGGATGCGGCCGTCCACCACCGCCGGGTACGCGGTGCCGTCCAGGGTCAGCCACGGCGCGACCGCCTGCACGAGTCGCAGGGGGTCGCGGTCGTACACGATCCGCGAATCCTTGCTCACACTGTCGGACAACAGGATCTTCGGTTGGTGGAACTTCGCCGCGTACATCAGCTTGTTCAGGAACGAGCCGACCGACACCCCCGGGGTCGAGGCCGCGGGACCGCTGACGATCGAGTAGTCCGGCAGGCCGGAGCCGAAGTAGACGCGCGGCTCGTAGCCACCGAGGCTGCCGCTGGGCGGAAGGTTCTGCTCGATGTAGTCCGGCGAACCATCGGCCTGCACGGCGGCGCCCTTGGCGGCCGCGAAGCCATAGCCGTGGGTGTGCTGTAGGTGCTCGTCGTACCAGCCGCGCTGGGCGGCGGGCAGCCCGGCGAGGTTGACGCCGGTGACCCCGACGATCGCGTCCTGGACCTTGCCGTTCACCGGGTAGCGGTCCACGGCCAGGGTGTCGGGGAATTCGTACGACGCGCGGGCCGGGTCCTGCTGCTGCTGATTGAAGGCCGCCGAGAGCAGCGCGGGGTCCGCGACGCGGATCTGGGCGACGGCCTGGGCATCGGGGGTCAGCTGGTTCTGCGTGGTGCCGGTCTTGGCCGCGTAGGAGTCCACCTCGATGTCGCTGAGCCCATAGGCGGCCCGCGTGGCGTCGATGTTCCGCTGGATGTACGGCGCCTCCTTCGCCCCCTGGTTCGGGTTCACCTGGAACCGCTGCACCGCCAGCGGATAGACCCCGCCTATCACCACCGAGGCCAGCACCATCAGCGAGACGCCGAGCGCCGGCAGGGCCCAGGCGTGGCCGCCGCGGTCGATGACCGGGACGGCGCCGCGGACGATCAGCCGGACCGCGTTGCCGAAGAACAGCAGCGCGCACAGCACCGCGATCACCAGCAGGATCGTCTTGGCCGGCAGGACCGCGTGCACGTCCTTGTAGGTCGGGCCGGCCCAGCCGCTGGTGATCTTGGAGGAGTCGACGCTGAGCGAGTACCGGTCGAGCCAGTAGGCGTAGGCCTTCACCAGGACCAGACAGCCGAGCAGGATCGAGATGTGGACCTGCGCGGCGCGGGTCGCGCGGGAGCCGAGGCTGTGTCCCATCAACGACCTGGAGCCGGCCGTGCGGCTGCCCGCGGGCGGGGTCAGGGCGACGCCGGCGTAGAGGTAGTGCGTGAGCAGCGCGGCGAGCAGGCAGAGCAGCACCGCGGCGACCAGGAAGCCCTGGATGTGGCGCAGCCAGGGCAAGGTGAAGACATAGAAGCCGATGTCCTTGTGGAACTCGGCGTCCTCGGTACCGAACGGGACCGAGTTGGCCCACATCAGGTAGGTGCGCCAGGAGCCCGCGGAGGAGGCGCCGGCAGCGATGCCGAACAGGACCGAGGCCCCGGTCAGGATCCAGGCCAGGAACGGCGCCAGGCCCATGCGATAGCGGTCCAGCGCCTGTTGCTCCAGGGAGACGCCGGTCAGCGGCGGGCGGAAGCGGTAGGCGAGCCAGATGTTGGTGCCCACCAGGACCGCCATCAGGGCGCCGAAGACGAGGAACAGCACGGCCTGGGTGATCGTCCGAGTCCGGTAGACCGGCCCGCCGCCGATGGAGTGGTACCACAGGTAGGAGGTGTAGACGCCGTCGAAGAGCAGGAAGGCGACGACCAGCACCAGCATGATCATCAGGGTGATCGCCAGGACCTTGGTGCGCCGCGGCGGGACCCCGAACGCGACCCGCTGCCCGCCCCGGGCGCCGAATCCGCCGGACGAGCCCGCCGGGTGGCCGCTCTTGTCGCCCCCGGCGTCGCTGTCTTCACCACCGAAGTTCGGCATCTCGAACGCCACGGGCTCAGCGTACGCGGGGGCGCGGGCAGACCGCGCCCGCCCCGCGGCGCGTTCGTCATATGAAACGGCTGGAGCGGGTGGCGGCAGCCACCCCGGCGCCGGCGGCACCCGGTCGGCGGCTCCCCGATCGCGGGGGAGAATATCGGCATGAGCTCTGTCGCCAGCGTCGCCCTGATGCAGTCCGTCGTCGAGATCGAGCAGCACGTCGCCGCCGACGGCTGGAACCAGCGTCCCCGCATGTTCGCCCTGGTCCCCACCGCCGACCTGCTGGTCACCCAGCCCAGCATGGCCGCCGCCCTGGGCCTGACCGACGAGTCGGCGGAGTCCGGCGGCATCCCGAGCCTCACCTCGATCGAGCAGGACGGCCTGGCCCTGGACCAGCCGCTGGACGAGATGCTGGCCAAGATGGTCTGGCCGGCCGCCGTCGAGGGTTGCGCGCTGGTGATCGAGTCGCAGATGCTCCCCCCGAGCGCCGAGGAGCAGATCCCGCAGGACCTGAAGGGCGCCGAACTCGAGCGCTGGGTGGGCAAGCACCCGGAGCGCCAGGATGTGCGGATGGCGGTCGCCGTGCTGCGGGACGGCACCCGGCAGGCGGCGATCCGGCTGCGGTCGAAGGACTCGGACATGGAAGTGCTGTCCGGGCCGGACCTGGTGCCGAACCTGGCGGCGGCGCTGTTGGGGACTTTTGAGGAATGAGCGAAGGCGGCGAGCCGAATCGGCCCGCCGCCCGGTTTGTCGAACCGCCGTAGCGGCCGCCGGCTACGCGGCGGGCTCAGCTCAGCTGCATCCCTGAGGTGTCCCCCCGGCCCGCAGCGTGTTCAGCGCGGTGAGCGCGTCCTGCAGCGTGTTCACCTTCACCAGGCGCAGGCCGCTCGGGACGTTCTTGGCCGCGTCGGCGCAGTTGGCGGCCGGGGTGAGGAAGACGGTGGCGCCGTCACGCTTGGCGGCCAGGGTCTTCATCTGGATGCCGCCGATCGGGCCGACCGCTCCGGTGGAGTCGATGGTGCCGGTGCCGGCGATCTTCAGGCCGCCGGTGAGGTCCTGCTGGGACAGCTCGTCGATGATGCCGAGGGCGAACATCATCCCGGCGCTGGGTCCGCCGACGTTGTCGAGCTGGATCTTCACGTCGAACGGGAAGACGTTCTGGGTGCCCGGCAGGAAGCCGACCAGAGCCCGGGACGGGCCGCCGTCGTTGGACTGCGTCGTCACCACCGAGACCTGCTGCTGCTTGCCGTCGCGGGTCACGGTGAACACCACCGTGTCGCCCGGCTTGTGCTTCTGGATCAGGGTGTGGACGTCGTTGGGGTTGGCCAGCTGGGTGCCGTCCACCGCGTCGATGACGTCCTGCGGCTGCAACTTGCCGTCGGCCGGGCTGCCGGGGGTCACCGAGTCCACGATCACCTCGGTGCGCAGCGGCTTGATGTTCTTCGCGGCCAGCGCGGCGGTGATCGCCTGGTCCTCGGAATCGTCGAACATCGCGGTGTTCTGCTGCGTCGCCTCCTGCGCGGTCTGCCCCTCGGGGTAGATGACCGTGCGCGGGACCACGATCTTGTCGCTGGACAGCCAGCCGGAGAGCACTTCGACGCTGTTCGGCTTGTAGTCCGCGCGGGAGACCTCGACGGTGACCATGCGCAGCTGCCCGCCGCCGGTGTGCGGGTAGGTCTGGGTGCCGCTGATCGCGATGACCGGCTTGGCCGGCTGCCCGGAATCCGTGGAGTAGCTGCCCAGGGTGTCGTATGTCGGGCCCGGCGACATCTCCGCGTACGGCGTCGGGATCAGGAACGCCGAAGCCGTGAGCAGGGCGACCGTCGTTCCGGACAAGGTCAAGGTGAGGGCTCGGCGCTGCATTCCACAGATGCTATCTGTTGCAGTCTGAAGCGGCGCTGAGACCGGGGTCACCAATCGGGACGCGGGACCGCCCGGGAAGATCCACTGCTTCCTCCCTACACCGGCGGCGCGGCCTCGGGCCCGATCGGGTCCTCGTTGGAGATGGCTTCGCGGAAGCGGCGGTAGGCGTGGATCGTGTCGTCGTCACTGGGCCGCCGCACGTGCCGGGCAAGGGCGGACACGGCCGCCGCCAGGACCACGGCGCCGACCGGGATCGCCCACCAAGCCAGGATCGACAGCACACGGTGACTGTAACGCACCGGAGGGTCACTCGTGTCGGATCTAGCAGCCGACCCACTCGTGGTCGCCGTCCGCGAACTCCTCGCGCTTCCAAATCGGCACCTGCTCCTTGAGCGTGTCGATGAAGGCGCGACAGGCCGCGAACGCCTCGGCCCGGTGCGGCGCTGCCGCCCCGACCACGACCGCGAGGTCGCCGACGGCCAGTGCGCCGACGCGGTGGATCGCCGAGAGCGCGACCACGGCCGGGTGCTCGGCGGCCACGGCCTCCGCGACTTTCGCCAGAAGTTCGGCGGCGGAAGGGTGCGCGCTGTAGTCCAAAGCGGTGACGGACCGGCCGTGATCGTGGTCGCGGACGACCCCGAGGAACAGGGCGATGCCGCCCGCGGTCCGGTGCGAGACGGCGGCGACGACCTCGTCGACGGAAAGTGGTTCCTCGCGCACGTCCGTATGGATGACGGGACGGATGACCGCACGGTCGTCCGCGGCGGGCTCCTTCACCTCAACGCCCGCAGTGAGTTCCTTCTCCTCGATCACGTTACCGATCCTCCCCCACGGCGCTTCCGCCGTGCGCGTCGCACCAGGGCCGCGGTGCCGACCAGCGCGACCGTGGCGCCGGCCGCGCCGAGACCGGCCGCGGCGTCCTTCTTACCCAGGCGCCGGGCCAGCGCCGCGTGGTGGCCGTCGATGTCCTCCAGGAGCTGGGCGAACGCTTCCTCGTTCGTGAAAGCGGGTTCCCACCCGGCTTCCCGGAGCTTCTTGTTGGAGACTGCCCACGGATGCATCACGTACTGGAGGTCGCTCGCGGGAGCCGGGGTCAGGTGCAGCCTGTGCAGTCGCTCCGCGGCGCCGACGGCGAGGCCTTCGGGGAGCTCCATCCTGCGCATCCCGGAGATCTCCTCCACCTCCTCCTGAGTGAGCCATCCATCAGAAGCAACGGGCACGACCCCGTTCACCTTCCCCAGGGCCGCGTACTCCAGGGCCGACAGCAGGTCGTCGATGTGGCAGAACTGCCAGACCGGCTTCGACCCGCGCACCACCAGCAGGCGCGGCGCCTCGAAGTGCCGGGTCAGATAGGTGTCCACGCCCGGACCGACTATGGCCGCCGGGCGCAGGACGGTGACGGTCAGGCCGGGGTGCGCGCGGGGGGCGATCGCCGCCAGCCGCTCGATCTCCAGCAGGTCGCCGACCAGGGTGCCGTCCGGGGTCGCGCGCAGCGGGGCGTCGTCCTCCAGCGGGAGGGCGTTGTCCGGGAGGGCGCCGTAGACCATCGCGGTGGACAACAGGACCACATGGTGGACGCCGGCGGCGGCCGCGGCGGTGAGGGCGGTCTGGGCCGCCCGGACGTTGCGCGCGGTGCGTTCCCGGGGCTCGGAGTTCAGGTCGGAGTCCAGCGCCAGGTGCACCAGCGTGTCCACCCCGGAGAGCCGTTCGGCCAGGTGGGGGTCGGTGACGTCGCCCAATCGCCAAGTCGCCGGGGCCGCTCCGCGCTCAGCGTCCAGCCCCACCACCCGGCGCACCTCGCCGCCGAAGGCCAGCTTGCCGGTCAGCGCCTCGCCCAGTCTGGCGGCCGCACCGGTGACGGCGACAGTGGGCTTGCTGGTGCGGCCGGTGCGCTTGCGGTCCGGCGAGGAACTCACTGAGGCTCTCCTGTGGTTACGTTAGATGTATAGAGGAAGTCAGGCTCCGCGCTGTCAACCGATCCTTCTCCCCCGTCGTCCGTGAGGTCACCCGCCGTGAACAAGAACCCCGAAGACCACAACCCGTCGGACGGCGACGAGTCGCAGAACCAGGGTAAGCGCCCGGACGGCCCCGTTGATCCGTTGGGGGCCATGTTCCAGCAGATGTTCGGCGGAACCGGGGCGCAGTCCCCGGGGTCGAACATCCCGGGCATGCCGGACCCGCAGATGCTGCAGATGGTGTTCAGCCAGATCCAGGCCCTGATGAGCGGCGGCGGAGACGGCGCCGTGAACTGGGACCTGGCCAAGACCATGGCGCGCAACACCGTGGCCGCCGCCGGCCCGGACCCCTCGCCCACCGACGGCGAGCAGCGCACCTACGACGGCGCCGTGCAGCTGGCCGAGCACTGGCTGGACCAGGTCACCTCGCTGCCGGCCGGCACCGCGGGCACCCGTGTGTGGTCGCGCGCGCAGTGGATCGAGGAAACCCTGCCGGTCTGGAAACAGCTGGTCGAGCCGGTCGCCGACCGGATCACCTCGGCGATGGGCGAGGCGGTCGGCGGCGCGGTCGGCGAGCTGAACATGCCGGAGAGCCCGGAGGCCGCGGGCCTGCCGCCGGGCATGGGCGACATGCTGGGCAACCTGTTCGGCGGCGGCGGCGCCGGCGCCGCCGGCGGCGGGAACCCGCTGGGCGGCATGCTCAAGCAGATGGGCACCGCGATGTTCGGCTCCCAGGTCGGCCAGGCCCTGGCCTCGCTGGCCGGCGAGGTGGTGTCCGGCAGCGACATCGGGCTGCCGCTGGGCCCGGAGGGCAAGGCGGTGCTGCTGCCGGCGAACGTGGACGCGTTCGCCGAGGGCCTGGAGATCGACATCGAGCAGATCCGGCTGTACCTGGCGCTGCGCGAGGCGGCCTACCAGCGGCTGTTCTCGCACGTGCCGTGGCTCAAGCCGCGCCTGCTCGGCGCGGTCGAGGAGTACGCGCGCGGCATCACGGTCGACGCCTCCAAGTTCAGCGAGCTGGCCCAGCAGGCCGAGCAGATGGACCTGAGCAACCTGGACCCCTCCCAGCTGGAGAACATGCTGGGCGGCGGCGGCCTGTTCGCCCCGGTGGACACCCCGGCCCAGAAGACGGCCCTGGCCCGCCTGGAGACCCTGCTGGCGCTGGCCGAAGGCTGGGTGGACGCGGTGGTCCACGCCGCCGCGGCCCCGCAGATGTCGGCCGCGGACGCGCTGCGCGAGACGCTGCGCCGCCGCCGTGCGGCCGGCGGCCCGGCCGAGCAGACCTTCTCCGCGCTGGTCGGCCTGGAGCTGCGGCCGCGCCGGCTGCGCGACGCGTCCCGGCTGTGGGCCTCCCTGGCCGACGCCCGCGGGCTGGAGGGCCGCGACGCGGTGTGGTCGCATCCGGACCTGCTGCCGACGTCGGCAGACCTGGACGACCCGGACGGGTTCGTGCACGGGCGGGCCTCGGATTCCGAGGACGGGCTGGAGTTCGACTTCTCGGGGCTGGACGAGTTGTTGGGCGGCGGGGCTGTGGATAAGTCCGAGGACAAGGGCGGCGAGGACAAGCCTGCCGAGGGCAAGAGTGGCGAGACCGGCAAGAGCAGCGAAAGCGGCGAGACCGGCGACAAGACCGAAGGCCCGGACGAAGGCGGCGAGGACCAGCCGAAGAAGTAACAGCGGCATCGAGGGTGGGCGCGTCGTCGCCCGCCCTCGCTCGTTTTCAGTCCGCGTCGTCCCCGGCCTCGCCGCCCCCGGCGGAGGCGAAGCCCTCCAGGAACCCGCGGGCCCGCTCAGTCTTCGGGTACACGCTCATCAGCTCCCAGAACCGCGGGCCGTGGCTGGGGACCAGCAGGTGCGCGAGTTCGTGCAGCAGGACGTAGTCCAGCACGTACTCCGGCATGCCACGGACCCGGTCGGAGATGCGGATGGTGCCGTCCACAGGGGTGCAGGATCCCCAGCGCGCCTGCTGGTTCGTGACCCAGCGGACGCTTGAGGGTTGGGCCCGGCTGTCGAAGTAGCGGGCCGACAGGTCGCGGGCGCGGCGGGAGAGCTCGCCGTCGTCCGGCCTTCGTTTCTTCTCCTGGCCGGCCAGGCGGGCCAGCATCTTGTCGACCCACTGCTTCTCTTCCGCGCGTGTCATCTGCGCGGGGATCAGGACGACGGTCTTGTCGCCGTCCCGGTACGCCGAGACGGTGCGCCGCCGCCGGTTGCTGCGTCGCACCTCGATCTGACCGCCCTGGTGGGGGGCTTCGTCGAGTCCCACGGCATGGGACCCTAGCGTGTGGCACCCCCTGATGGCGTTACCGAAATGACACGCCGGGGCGTCGGGAACGGCGGAAATCGGATTGTCCACACGCCGTACACAGGTTTTCCACAGAGTTATCCACAGGCAGGCCGATCCTGTGGGTTACGTAACACAAAGAGTGATCAGCGGCCGGTGAAGCGGGGTGTGCGCCGCTCCCGCTGGGCCGCCAGACCCTCCTGAAGGTCCTCGGTGGCCATCGTGATCGGCTGTGCCAGCGCCTCCCAGCGCAGCGCCGCCTCGAACGACTCGTGGCCCGCGCCGACCAGCGCCTGCTTGGTGAGCTTCACCGCGATCGGCGCGCCGGCGGCCACCTCGGAGGCGATCCGCTCGATCTCCCCAGGGAAGTCCCCGGCGGGGAACACCCTGTTGAAGACGCCGAGGGCGACCGCCTCGGCACCACTCACCGCGCGGCTGGTGTAGAGGAGTTCGCGGGCGTTGGCCATCCCGACCACCTCGGGCAAGAGCCAGGTCGCGGCCATCCCGGGGTGCATGCCGAGCTTGGTGAACGGCACGGCGAACTTCGCGGTGTCCACCGCGTAGCGCAGGTCGCAGGCCAGGGCCAGGCAGGCGCCGGCGCCGACCGCCGGACCGTTGACCGCCGCGATGGTCGGGACCGGCAGATCCCGCAGGCTCAGCCAGATCCGGTAGAACGGCAGCATTTTGTCGCGGAGTTTTTCCACAGGCGCGCCGGGCTCGGCACCGATCCAGCCGAGATCGCCGCCGGCGCAGAAGGCGGAGCCGGCTCCGGTCACCACCACACAGCGCACTTTCTCGTCTCGCGCGATTTCCCGCATAAGCCGCTCCCACGACTCGGTCATCGGCGCGGTCATCGCGTTGCGCCGGTCCGGGTCGTCCAACCTGACGGTCAACACACCATCCGACGTGCGGTTAACGGCGAGGAGGGGATATTCGCGCGACTCAGGCATGGCGTCAGCGTAGCGGTGCGGTTTGGGCTCCGCGCTGCCGTATGGTGTTCCGCGTTCGGGGTGAAAGGTACATCTGCTCTCAGATATGGAACGGAGCGACAAATCATGGCGGAGTCGTCGTACACCGGGGACGCCTACTGCGTGAAGTGCAAGGAGAAGAAGAACTTCACCGGTCAGGTGAAGGTCAGCGACTCGGGCCGGCGGATGGCGCAGGGCATCTGCCCGACCTGCGGGACCAAGCTCAACCGGATCCTGGGCAAGGCCTGAGGTTCGACGGTTCGCTACGGCGGCCGGTCCTCCGGCCGCCGTATGGGTGAATTAGGACGCTGCCAGCTGCGCCAGACCGCGCGGGTGGCGCAGGGTGGGAATACGCGGGCAAGCGCGGCGGAATGCGGGGGCTGACACGGCGGGAGGTCAGGGCGTGCGTCCGGTGCTGAAGACGGGGCTGTGGCGGCCCGGCGGCGCGTTACAAGTGGGGGTGACTCCGGGACGCTCGCTGCTGCTGAACGGACTGAGCCCGGCCGCGACCGCGTTCGTGGCGGCCCTGGACGGCCACCGGGACATCAACGGGCTGTTGGCCCACGCCGAGGGGTTGGGACTATCCGGCGCGCAGGCCACGACGCTGCTCGACGTGCTGGCCCGGGCCGGATTCCTCGACGACGCCGGCTACGACCCCGGCCCGATACTGCGCGCCCTGGACATCTCCGAGATCGACCGGCTGGCTCCGGACCTGTCCGCGCTGGCACTGGGATACCTGGTGCCCGGCGGCGCGATGCGGGCGATGACCCGCCGCCGGATGGCGGTGGTCGCGGTGTACGGGTGCGGGCGGGTCGGGGCGTCGGTGGCGCACATGCTGGCCGCGGCGGGAGTCGGATGCGTGGTGCCGATCGACGCCGGACGCGCTCGGCCCGCGGACGCGGCACCGGCCGGGTTCCGGAATCCCCGGGGACTGAGTCACCGGGATGAGCGGGAGGTACCGGGACCGCGGCGGGGGCGTGGGGCTCGGGCGGCGAGCAAGGCGAGCGCGAGTGGCGCGGCAAGAGCCGACGATCGACTGGACAGCGATCAACAAGACGCCGATCAGCCGGCGGCCACCGGCATCGAAACCGACCTCGCGGCTCCCCCACCACGCCGACAGGACCTGGTCCGAGCCCTGATCCGCTCCTCGGCCCCGTCGACCCGCACCTCGCTCCCGGCCAATCGCCAGCACCCCGACCTCGCGGTCCTGGCCCCGATCGCCGACGGCTACCCGGCGCTGGCCGCCACCATGCAGGGCACGGGCGTGCCGCATCTGTCGGTCGAGGTACACGAGACCACCGGCGTGCTCGGCCCGTTCGTACAACCGGGCCGCACCTCCTGCCTGCGCTGCCGCGACCTGTACCGCACCGAACGCGACCCGGGCTGGCCGCGTGCGATGGTCCCGTTCGGCGGCGTGGACGCGGTACCGGCCGCCGAGGACCGTCCCTGCGACATCGGGCTGGCCACCCACCTCGCGACGCTGGCGGTGCTGCACATCCTGGCCTGGGTGGAGGGCGACCCGCCGCCGACCGTGAACGGCACGCTGGAAGTGGTCCCGCCGTTCGGCACGCAGACCCGCTACGAGCGTCCGCCGCATCCGGACTGCGGATGCCTGGTCCAGACGGAACCGGCCGCCCCCACGCCGCTCATGCGCAGGTAACGCTAGAGGACGCCGGTCACCACCAGCACACCGATGACCAGGAGGGTGACGGCGGTCAGGGCGCTGGCACGGCGCTCGATCCACGGCGCGGTCAGGAGACTGGCGCCCTTGGCGGCGGCCAGGGTCAGGCCGACCATGACGGCGACGGTGGCCAGGGCGAAGGCGATCAGGACGCCGAGCGCCGGACCCACGCCGACGGCGCCCGCGGCGAGGAAGAGCGGGAGGATGGTCAGGTCGGGGCTGGCCGCGGCGCCGAAGGGGGCCAGTGCGGTCAGCAGGTTGCGGCGGCGATGCACCTCGGGCTGAGACCTGGCAGCTGCGCCAGGCACCATCGGCCAGGCTCGGCGGCGCTGAGGCCCGGGCGCGCGTCTAGCAGCTGTCCTAGGCAGCATCAGCCGGATGCGATGGCGCTGCGGCGCGGGCACACAATCACCCGCCGCGCCGGGCAGGGCCAGCGATTCGGATTCGGCCGACGCGGTTCGGCGTTCCAGAACCACGATGCTGCCACCCGAGCGGCGGGCAGCTTGCGCGGGCAGATGTGTCTTCGCAGCCGCGGTCGGCTCAGCGCGATCGCAGGCAGGCCCGCGTTCGTGATCGTGATCGTGATCGTGATCGTGATCAGCATGCGAATGCCGAAGCCCGACCCCCAAAACCTCCATCACCCCCAGCAC
>NZ_JAAFZA010000638.1 GCF_015356865.1 Catenulispora pinisilvae | reverse complement strand
CCCCGCCGGGCATGCACAGCCCAGCAGTCAGCCACCGCCGGACATACAACACCACCCAGCGGGCATCGGTATGGGCCTGCACACAAGCCACGATCTTGTCGTGTGGAACCGTGTCGAAGAACCGCCGGATATCGAACTCGACCACCCAGTCAAACCTCCAACACCGCTCCCGACACACCGCAACCGCATCCAGCGCCGAACGGCCAGGCCGGTAACCGTAGGAATCCGGATGGAACACCGGCTCCACCCGGGCCGACAAATGCTCGGCCACCACGGTCTGAGCGACCCGATCACCCACAGTCGGCACGCCCAACGTTCTCGTGCCACCCCCGGCCTTCGGGA
>NZ_JAAFZA010000637.1 GCF_015356865.1 Catenulispora pinisilvae | reverse complement strand
CAGCCGGTGGTTTCAGGCCGTTGGGGATTCCCACGGTCCGCGACCGGGTGGTCCAGCAGGCGGCGAAGCTGGTGTTGGAACCGATTTTCGAGGCGGACTTTCTAGAGGTCTCCTACGGGTTCCGGCCCCGGCGCAGTGCGACGCAGGCGATGGAGCGGCTTCGTGTCGGGTTCATCAAGGGCCACGTGTTCGTCGTGGAGTTCGACATCAAAGACTTCTTTAACCGTATCGACCATGCAGCGCTGATGGCCGAGGTGGAGAAGCGGGTCAGTGATCGTCGAGTGCTGAAGCTGCTGCGGCAGTGGTTGCAGGCCGGGGTGATGGTCGAAGACGGCAGTGTCG
>NZ_JAAFZA010000636.1 GCF_015356865.1 Catenulispora pinisilvae | reverse complement strand
GCGTACAGCGCGAACTTGACTCCCGAGAACCGGCACTGTAGGCAAAGCCCTGCCGACGCGACCGAGGGGAACGAACCGAAAACCGACCGGAAGAAAAGCAGCCGCAGGGTACGAGGGCACGGGTCAGTAGTACGGCTGCCGGTGTGGTGTAGGGGATCTTCCTCGGTCCACCACTGCTCGACACGCCCGAACGCGTGACGATCAGCATGGATGTGAAAAAACCGGCCATCCTGGCGAGTTCTACCGGTCGTCGCAACGCGTTGTGGTTGTGTGGTCTGACAGTAGCTTGGTGAGGCGTTCGGCTGGGGTATCCCAGTCGAGGACTTTGCGGGGTCGCCGGTTGAGTTT
>NZ_JAAFZA010000635.1 GCF_015356865.1 Catenulispora pinisilvae | reverse complement strand
CGTCGGAGCGGTTTGTTGCGGATCCGTTTGGTCCGGCGGGGTCGCGGATGTATCGCACCGGTGATTTGGCGCGCTGGACCGTCGACGGGGTGCTGGAGTTTTTGGGCCGTGTCGATGATCAGGTGAAACTGCGCGGTTTCCGTATCGAGTTGGGTGAGATCGAAGCGGTTCTGGCCGGGCATGAGATGGTGTCCCAGGTCGTGGTGCTAGCGCGGGAGGACCGCCCCGGCGACAATCGCCTGGTCGCGTACATCGTTCCGGCAGCCGGAGATGGCCTGGACGTGTCGGTCCTGCGTGAGCGTGCTGCGCAGGCCTTGCCGGATTACATGGTGCCGTCGGCGTTTGTGGTGC
>NZ_JAAFZA010000634.1 GCF_015356865.1 Catenulispora pinisilvae | reverse complement strand
AAGGTGGGCATCCCGGGCTGGCGGGTGCGGCCGCGGGTCAGGGTGTTGGCAGCGCGGCAGTGGCTCAGGTGGGCATTGTGGGTTGGCGGGTGCGGATGGCTGCCAAGATGGTTTTCTCCCCCGTTTAAGTTGTGCCTGGTGAGCAGGTGTGTTGGTGTCGAGGTTGTGTCGGTCCGACACGTCTGAGCGCGTGTTGATCTTCATGGATGTGAGAATCCGGCCATCCTGGCGAGTTCTACCGGTCGTCGCAACGCGTTGTGGTTGTGTGGTCTGACAGTAGCTTGGTGAGGCGTTCGGCTGGGGTATCCCAGTCGAGGACTTTGCGGGGTCGCCGGTTGAGTTTGGCGGCGACGG
>NZ_JAAFZA010000633.1 GCF_015356865.1 Catenulispora pinisilvae | reverse complement strand
GCGCGGGAAGATGAACAAGCTCGCCGACCGCGGCTGGCTGCGCAAACTCGGCGACGGCCGGTTCGCGATCGCGTTCTGAGGCGCTCTGGCAGCACTCCTTACCGGCGCGGGATCACATGCGGGTCGTGAAATAGCCGTTGACCTGCACGTGAACACGGGAGTGCGTCACGTGGTCGGCGGCTGTGGGGACGCGGGACCGTGCCTCGGGCCGCTGTGTCGTCCCGCACACGGAGGATTATGCGGGTACTGATTTCACCCCAAAGCGGGACGGCGGTCGGAGCCGCGGGTAAGGGGCGTCCCCGGTGTCCATCGACGTTGTGTGACGAACACCAACGAACGTTCCGAGGACGCCGT
>NZ_JAAFZA010000632.1 GCF_015356865.1 Catenulispora pinisilvae | reverse complement strand
GGTTCTCGGGAGTCAAGTTCGCGCTGTACGCGGCCGCCACCTGCCCGCCTGACCGCAAGCGCGCGGACTTTACTCCCGGGGTTCGGCGCTGTACCCCTTGGGGCTGACGACGCGACCGAGGGGAACGAACCGCACCACCTCACAAACCGCCGCCGCAGGGCCCTAGCCGGACCACCCTATGGAACCGCGCCAGTTCCCCGAGGGAGCCGAGAGCCCCCGCCGGAGGCGCCGGCTCTTCACCATGGCTCGTCGGGTGGCCCGGGGCATCTCAGCCCCGGGCTCCCACAGATCCGGACGTGACAGTCTCCCGTCATCCGGCTCTTGTTGTCCTGGTCACGGGCCTGCCGGGGGCGTGATCGTCCAGTGAGG
>NZ_JAAFZA010000631.1 GCF_015356865.1 Catenulispora pinisilvae | reverse complement strand
AGGTGTTCCACACCGACTCGGTCCAGCCGCGAGAGTTGGACGACGTGGTCAGGTTGGTGCCGCCGACTGAGACGACGTTGGGCGAGGTCGCCGGGTAGCTGGCGCCGTAGTCGGAGTCACCGGCGGAGACCGTGGTCACGATGCCGGAGGCGTGGGTGAAGTACTGGCTGTCCTGCGTGCTCTCGGTGGAGGATTCGCTGCCGCCCCAGGAGTTGGATATGTAGCCGGCCAGGCTCGCGGCGGTGTTCTGTGCGATGTAGAGGCCGTCGCTGGAGTCGTCGGCGGCTTCGACCAGCACGATGCTGCACAGCGGGCAGATCGCGGAGGCCATGTCCAGGTCCAGGGACTCCTCAAGGGTCCAGTCGTCGCCGGCCGGTG
>NZ_JAAFZA010000630.1 GCF_015356865.1 Catenulispora pinisilvae | reverse complement strand
CTCCCCCGCGATCCCCCCGGCCCGCTTCAGCAGCGGCGCCAGCGGCGAGGCCAGCACCCGGTTCACCACCCGCGGCGCGAAGCCCGCCAGCCGCGCCCATACCGGCAGCCAGCCCAGCGAGTAGTGCGCCGCGGGCCGCACCCGGCCCCGGTAGTGCTGATACAAGACCTCCGTCTTGTACGCCGCCATGTCCACCCCGACCGGGCAGTCCGTCTTGCACCCCTTGCACCCCAGGCACAGGTCCAGCGCGTCCAGCACCTCCGGCGCCGCGTAGCCGCCGCCGACCGCGCGGCCGTCCAGCATCTCCTGAAGCACCCTGGCGCGTCCGCGCGTGGAGTCCTTCTCGTCCCCGGGCGCGCGGTGCGGCGGTGCGTGGGGG
>NZ_JAAFZA010000629.1 GCF_015356865.1 Catenulispora pinisilvae | reverse complement strand
CGCCCCCAGGCTGGCCGGGTTTTCACATCCATGCTGATCGTCACGCGTTCGGGCGTGTCGAGCAGCGGTGGACCGAGGAAGATCCCCTACACCACACCGGCAGCCGCACTACTGACCCGTGCCCTCGCGCCCTACGGTTGCTCTTCTTCCGGCCGGTTTTCGGTTCGTTCCCCTCGGTCGCGTCGGCAGGGCTTTGCCTACAGTGCCGGTGGCCGGGAGTCAAGTTCGCGCTATACCAACCGCAGCTTGCAGCCCCGACCGCAACGGCGCGGACTTTACTCCCGGACACCGGTGCTGTACCCCTTGGGGCTGACGACGCGACCGTGGGGAACGGACCGCAACCACCTCAGGGACCGCCGCCGCAGGGCCCTGACCGGACCAC
>NZ_JAAFZA010000063.1 GCF_015356865.1 Catenulispora pinisilvae | reverse complement strand
GTACGCGGCCGCCACCTGCCCGCCTACCGTAAGGGCGCGGACTTGACCCCCGGACACCGGCGCTGTACCCCCCCGGGCTGCCGACGCGACCGAGGGGAACGGACCGCAACCACCTCAGGAACCGCCGCCGCTGAGACTGGCTCGACCACCCTATGGAACCGCGCCAGTTCCCCGAGGGAGCCAAGAGCCCCCGCCGGAGGCGCCGGCTCTTCACCAGGGCTCTTGATCTTGACCTTGATCTTGACCTTGACTGTGCCGTTGATCTTGCTTGTGATCTGGCTCTTGCTCCGACTTGCCGGAGTTGAAGAGGCTTGAGGTGCGGCGGGGTCGTGAACGCGTAGACCGGCAGCCGACGAACACACCCGCCGACCCGAACCCCGAACCGGCACAACCATGACCGAAGGCCGTAAAGAGCATTTAAATCCACAGCCTAACCGCAACCCGGCCCACAAACCCCACCCCCTCTACAGGCTCCAGCTCTAGAGCCTTTAGAGGCGGCCCACGCCCTCGGTCAGCGGGTATCGACCACCTGGAACGCCTCGGCGATCCGGCCTTCGGGCAGCCCCAGCCGCTGCGCGTTGCTCTGGCCCCAGGTGCGCAGCATGCCCTCCAGATCCGAGTGCCCGCTGATCTGCGAGGCGTGCGCCTGGAGCGCGGCCACCTTGCGGTCGAAGACGTCGGTGATGTCCACGGCGTGCGTGGCGTCCGTCATCGACATCACCCAGGTCTCGCCGACCGTCCAGGGCTCCAGCCCCTCCTGCTCCAGCAGTTCGGTGTGGGCCCACGGGTTGCGCGCGTCGGGGTAGACCGCCGCGATGGCCGCCTCGCCGACGGCGCGGTGGTCCGGGTGCGAGGCGTAGATGCGCGCCAGGTTCAGCTCGGCGGAGGGGATCAGGATCCGCTCGGGTCGCACCTGCCGGATCACCCGCGAGAGGTCGCGGCGCAGCTCCAGCGAGGGGGTCAGGCGGCCGTCGGGCCAGTGCAGGAAGCGGACGTCGCTTACCCCGACGGACTTGGCCGCCGCGGTCTGCTCGGCCTCGCGCAGCGCCCCGACCTGCGAGCGCGGCGTGTCCGGGAACGCCTCGCCGGCCTCGCCGCTGGTCGCGATCGCATAGGTGACCTCGATCCCGGCATCCGTCCAGGTGGCGACGGTGCCGGCGGCGCCGAAGTCGATGTCGTCGGGGTGGGCGGCGACGACGAGGATGCGGGACGGGACGCTGGCCTCGGGCATGGGCGGGCTCCTGGGTTCCGGGCGTGGCTGACCGGAGCGGTTCGGCTCCATGACGCGCAACGCCGTGCGGGCGGCTGGTGTTCCGGGTGCCGAAGTATCTCTTAGGCCGGTCGGGCTGCCGGTCAGGCCGGGCCGGGCGATCTCGCGGGCCGGGCCGGGCCAGGCCGGGCCGGGCCAGCCGCCGGCCCGAGCCGGCGGACCCTCGGTGCGGGCCGGGCCAGCCCCCGGCTCGGGCCGGTGGCGCGCGCTTCGGCCCAGGTGACCGCCTCATCTCGGCGAGCACTCCCGCGTTGTCGGTGCGGTCTGCGAAAATTCTGGAGTGAGCTCTTCCCTCTTCGCCCCAGGTGCCCTGCCATTGTTCCCCATGCTCGACGAGATCCGGGAGCAGCGCGGGTCGGGGGAGGAACGGCACACCGACCGCACGCTGCCCGAACCACCGGCGTGGGCCGACGAGGCCGACGCCGAGCGGGAGGGCTGGGAAGGCTGGGAGGAGCCCGAGGACGCCTGGGTCCCGCCGGAGGAGTCGGCCTCGGCCCGCAAGCTGCTCGACGGCCTGAACGACCCGCAGCGCGAGGCCGTCGTGCACACCGGCGGCCCGCTGCTGATCATCGCCGGCGCCGGCTCGGGCAAGACCCGGGTGCTGGCCCACCGCATCGCCTACCTGGTCGGCGAGCGGCACGCGCACCCCGGTTCGATACTGGCCATCACCTTCACCAACAAGGCCGCCGCCGAGATGCGGCAGCGCGTGGAGGAACTGGTCGGCCCGCGGGCCAAGCTGATGTGGGTCTCGACCTTCCACTCGGCCTGCGTCCGGATCCTGCGGGCCCAGGCCAAGACCGCCGGCCTGCCGAGCAACTTCTCGATCTACGACACCGCCGACTCCCAGCGCCTGATGACCATGGTGCTGCGGGAGCTGGAGATCGACCCGAAGAAGACCACGCCGCGCTCGATGCTCGGCCAGATCTCCAAGCTCAAGAACGAGCTGGTCGACCACGACACCTTCTCCAGCCGGGCCCAGACCGAGGCCGAGCGCCAGCTGGCGCAGGTCTACCGGATGTACTCCGACCGGTTGACCGCGGCGAAGGCGATGGACTTCGACGACATCATCATGACCACGGTGCACCTGCTCCAGGCCTTCCCGATGGTCGCCGAGCACTACCGCCGCCGGTTCCGGAACATCCTCGTCGACGAGTACCAGGACACCAACACCGCGCAGTACCAGCTGGTGAAGGAACTGGTCGGGCAGCACGAGAAGCGCACCGTCGACGGCGACCTGGTCAGGCCCGGCCTGAACACCGAGACTGTGCCCAATGAAGATCTGTTGCCCCCGGCCGAACTGTGCGTGGTCGGCGACGCGGACCAGTCCATCTACGCCTTCCGCGGCGCGACCATCCGCAACATCATCGAGTTCGAACGCGACTACCCGGACGCCAAGGTCATCAAGCTGGAGCAGAATTACCGCTCCACGCAGACCATCCTGACCGCGGCGAACGCGGTCATCGAGAACAACAAGGGCCGGCGCGCGAAGAACCTGTGGACCGACTCCGGCGACGGCAAGCTGATCACCGGATACGTCGCCGACGACGAGCACTCCGAGGCCCAGTACGTGGCCGAGGAGATCGACCGCCTGTCCGACGCCAAGGAGACCACGTACGGCGGCGTCGCGGTGTTCTACCGCACCAACGCGCAGTCCCGGGTCTTCGAGGAAATCTTCGTCCGCGTCGGCCTGCCCTACCGCGTGGTCGGCGGCGTCCGCTTCTATGAGCGCAAGGAGATCCGCGACGCGCTGGCCTACCTGCGCGCGCTGGCCAACGAGGACGACATCGTCTCGGTCCGGCGGATCCTGAACACCCCGAAGCGCGGCATCGGCGAGAAGGCTGAGGAGTCGCTGGAGCGGCTGGCCGCCCGCGACCGCATCTCCTTCGGCGACGCGCTCCGCCGGGCCGACGAGGCGCCCGCCCTGGCCGCGCGCTCGGTGAAGGCCGTCCAGGGCTTCACGCAGATGATGGACGAGCTGCGCGAGATGGCGTCCGAGTACGGGCCCGCGCACGTCCTGGAGGCCATACTGGAGCGCACGGGCCTGTTGCAGGAGCTCCAGGACTCCGACGACCCGCAGGACGAGACCCGCATCGAGAACCTCCGCGAACTCCTGGCCGTGGCGCTGGAATTCGAGCAGGCGCAGCCCGAGGGCCGCCTGCCGGAGTTCCTGGAGCGCGTGGCGCTGGTCGCCGACTCCGACCAGATCCCCGACGGCGAGGACCACGAGGGCATGGTCACCCTGATGACCCTGCACAGTGCCAAGGGCCTGGAGTTCCCGGTGGTGTTCCTCACCGGCATGGAGGACGGCATCTTCCCGCACATGCGCTCCATGGGCGACAAGAAGGAGATGGAGGAGGAGCGCCGCCTGGCCTACGTGGGCATCACCCGCGCCCGCGAGCAGCTGTACGTCTCCCGCTCCGTCTACCGCTCCGCCTGGGGCGCCCCGCAGTACAACCCGCCGTCGAAGTTCCTCGGCGAGATCCCGGACACCCTGCTCGAATGGGAGCGCACCGCCCCGGAGCCCAAGACCGCCGAGCGCTCCCCGTTCGGCGACCGCCGCGGCGTGACCCGCGGCTTCCAGCAACGCAAGGGCGCGGTGAAGGTGATCTCCCTGGACCCCGGCGACCGCGTGATCCACGACTCCTTCGGCATGGGCACCGTCGTCGCGGTCAGCGGCCGCGAACGGGACGAGGCGACGATCGACTTCGGCTCCTCGGGCCTGCGGACGCTGCTGCTGACGATGGCGCCGGTGCAGAAGCTGTAGTTAACCAGCTGTAACTAACCAGCTGTGACTAGGCAGCGGCCGACGAGGTCGGGTTCGGCGAGGTCGGCAGCCTCAGCCCGGCCGGGGGCTGGTCGGTGGTCTGCGAGGGGCCGGGGGCGACCAGGTCGACCGGGGTGCCGAAGGCGGAGAAGGTCTCGGTCAGCTTCATCGAAACGATGCCGGCCGCGCCGGCACCGACATCCGCGGTGTCGGTCTCGTAGAGCAGGGGGCGGCCGACGGCGTCCGTGTACAGGTCGGCCGAGATCTGGACCGGGTGCGCCTTGAACACCGGCAACGCCGACTGGCTCTGGATCAAGGATGCGGACAGCAGGGTGTAGGCATCGGCCTGGAAACGATAGTGATGGGCCGACCCGGCGGTCTGGTCGGGGAGTTCCTGTACCGCGGTGAGGTTGGGGTAGCGGAGCACTCCGAACTCGTCGCAGGGCGGGCGCAGCAGGTCGGCGGGGAGCGAGGCGGTAGCCACCTTGAACCATTTCGTGTCGCCCTGGCGGAGATAGTCGGTGCCGTCGACGAGCTCTTCCTCCAGGCCTCCCGAGCCCGTCATATGCGCGGCGAGGTGGCCGGGGCGCGCATCGGCCAGCACGTCCATGCTCAGCGCGGCCGTCTGTCCCTGCACGGTGGCCTTGAGCTGCATCTGGGCTTTCCACGAGGTCTGTTGGCAGGCCGCCTGGACCAGGCCCACCGCCGTCTCCGCGACCAGATCGGAGGACCCCGACGCGGCGGTGCCCGACGACGAGCCGCCCGAGGCCCCGCCCGACGAGGCCGCCCCGCCCGACGATCCGCCGACCGATGCCGAGATGTCCGCCAGCGCCGGCGCCTTGCTCCGGTCTTCGGAGCTGCTGCCGGACGGCTTGCCACAGGCGGCGCTCAAGGCCGCGACGGCGATGAGACAGGCGAGAACCCTGGATCTCCCGATCATCTGTACCCCCCCGGGTGATGTTGGTAGTACGAGCATTTGTACGCCTCGCCCGGGCGAAACGAAAGAGCCCGGGGGGTCCCGGGCTCTTTCGCAGTCTTCTGATCTTCGACGGTTGAACGTCTACGGTCGAACTTCGACGATCGAACTTCTACGGCACCAGACCGTGGCTCCGCAGGAACGGCATCGGGTCCACCGCCGTGGACGCCCCCGGCACCCCGTTGCCGGGATCGGCGGGCCCCGGGGGGTGGTATTCGAGGTGCAGGTGCGGTCCGGTGGTGTTGCCGGTGTCCCCGGACAGGGCGATGATCTGCCCGGCCGCGACCTTGCCGCTGCGCACCTTCATCACGCTCAGGTGGCAGTACCAGGTCTGGCTGCCGTCCGGGTGCTGCACCACGATCCGGTAGCCGTAGGGCCCGGCCCAGCCGGACTCTATGACCGTCCCGTCGGTGACCGCGACCACCTTGGTGCCGACCGGCACCGCGAAGTCCTGGCCGGTGTGCAGGTTGACCCAGCGGTCGCCGGCCTGGCCGAAGCCGGCGGTCAGCACGTAGTCCTGGACCGGCAGGTAGAACTTCTGCGACATCTCGGCGAGCCGCTGCTTCTCCAGCGCCTGCTGCTGCACCAGTTCGGTGCGCTGCTCGCTGCGGGTCGCGCGGTCGGCCAGGTTGGCGCTGGCCGCGCGCATCTGGAGCAGGTTCTGCTCCAGGCCGTTGGCCGGGGTGGCCGGGGCCGCGGCGTCCGCCGCGGTCTCGGTGTGGTTCGAGGGCAGGCGCAGGCCGCCGACCGCGGCGACCGCCACCGCGGCCACGCCGACGACCGCCGCGGGCGTCGAAGTGAACGCGTGCAGGGTGCGGCGCCCGGACAGCGAGACCGAGGGCCGGGCCGGCTTGCTGCCGAACGGGCGGGCCGGGGGAGTGCCGCCGGAGCGGCTGCGGGTCCGCAGCGGGGCGGCGTCGTCGCCGACCTCGTCGTACCCGTCGTCGCCGCTGCCGTCCTCGTACCCGTCGTAGCCGTAGCCCGCGTAGTCCTCGGCATCGTCCGTGTAGCCGGTCGCGGCGTACTCGCCGTCCTCGTACTCGCCTTCGTAGGCGCCCTCGGCGTCGTACGTACCCCCGCCGTTGTAGGCGTCATGGGCGTCGTACCCGACCTCGCCGTCCGGCAGGAGGTCGTAGGCGGCCTCGGTGGACCCGGGCGCCTCGTAGATGGCCTCGAAGGTCCCGGTGTCGAAGTCCGGGTGGTGGAAGTTGTGGTCCTCGTACTGCGGCTGCGCGCCGTACTGCTGGGCCTCGTACGCCGGCTGGCCGTAGTGCGGCTGCGGCTGGTGCTGCGCGGGCGGCTGCATCGGGTGCTGGGGCTGCGCCGGATGCTGGCGCTGCTGGTCGTACTGCTGCTGCGGCTGCCCGTACTGCGCGTACGGGTCCTGCCACCCCGGGCCGTCCCACATCGGGCTGGACTCGGGCGCCTGCGGCTGGGCCGGGATGACCGGCGCGGCGGGGGCCTGCTGCTGCGGGGCCGAATACGCCGCGTACACCGATTCGTAATAGCTCTGGTCCATCACCGGCTGCTGCGGCGCGGCGGCGGCCTCGTAGTCGTAGACAGCGCCCTGTTCATAGAAACCGCTCTGCGGTTGGGCCTCGTATACGCCGGACCACTCGTTGACCGCTTGGTAGCCGTCACTGGAACCGTACAGGCTGTCCTCGCCGTTAGGCGCTATGGCCGCATCCCAGTCGGTATCCCATTGCGACGAACCATGTTTTCCCATGACGGCCAACTACCTCCTGGGAACGTGGGACAGCCGATCTTCATAACGGGGCGGGGACAGCGCCGTTATCGAGTCGCGACTTTAGCGCCTCGGAGGCTGGACGGACAACGGTTCGGCTGACTTTGCGTGCCCTTTGCAAGCGGTTCACTGGTGTTGTCGCAGGAAGTCCGATGATCCTCACGGAGATTGTGCGGACCGTCACAGGGCGGGACTGGACAGGGCGCCGTCCCAGGTCGGCTACTGTGTGAAGCGGTTATGGCGGATCAAAGAAGATCTTCCGGTGGAACCCAAGTGGAGGCAGTCGCAATGAGCCAGTCAGCCCCGGTCCGCGTCGTCATCGCGAAGCCCGGCCTGGACGGCCACGACCGCGGCGCGAAGGTCGTGGCGCGCGCCCTGCGCGACGCCGGCGTCGAGGTCGTCTACACCGGCCTGCACCAGATGCCCGACCAGATCGTGGCCACCGCCATCCAGGAGGACGCCGACGCCATCGGGCTGTCGATCCTGTCCGGCGCGCACATGACGCAGTGCGCGAAGGTGATCGAGGTGCTGAAGGAGAAGGACGCCTCGGACATCAAGGTCTTCGTCGGCGGCATCATCCCGGAGGACGACTTCGCGCCGCTGAAGGAGATGGGCGTGGTGGCGATCTTCACCCCCGGCACCGCCACCCAGGAGATCGTCGACTGGGTCAACGAGAACCTGGCGCACGCCGCCTGACCCGGCGTCACAAAGCCCCACCCGGCTTGTGGGTGCCCTGAAATAGTGTTCGGGGCATGGCAGAACGTTGGACCGCCGCCCAGGTCAACTCGCTGGCCCCGGACCCCGCCGGGCAGAAGGCCGGCGCGAAGCTCGGGGTCCCCGGCCCGTGGTCGGGCATCGGATACCTGGAAGACGAGCGGTTGTTGTGGGGGGACTGCAAGGGGAGCGGGAGCAAGCCGTATCAGGTCACGGTCTCCGTGGCCGATTCGGACACCGCGTATCAGTGCACGTGCCCCAGTAGGAAGTTCCCGTGTAAGCACGCGCTGGGCCTGCTGTTGTTATGGGCGGCCGGCACGGTCCGGGACACCGAAGAGCTCCCGGAACGGGTCCAGGCCTGGTCCGACTCCCGGAAGGACCGCGCGGAGAAGTCCGCGGCCCGCAGCGTCGCCAAGGCCGAGAAGGCCGCCGCCGACCCCGAGGGCGTGGCCAAACGGGCCGCGCAGCGGGCCGAGCGGATCGGCAACGGCCTGGCCGACCTCGACCGCTGGCTCGCCGACCAGATCGCGGCCGGGCTGAGCGACCCGGCCACGCTCTCCTACGGCGCCGTGGACCCGGTCGCCAAGCGGCTGGTGGACGCGCAGGCGTCCGGGGTGGCCGGCCGGGTCCGGACCCTGCCCGGCACCCGCTCCGCCGCCGGCGACGCCTGGCCGGACGCGGTCCTGGCCGAGTTCTCCCGGCTGCACCTGCTGTGTCAGGCCTGGACCCGGCTGGCCGACCTGCCGCCGACGATGCAGGACACCGTGCGGCGGCGGATCGGGATCTCGGTCGACACCGACACCGTGCGCCGCGACGGCGAGCGGGTCGCGGGCCGCTGGCACGTCCTGGGGTCGCGCGATCGCGCCGCCGAGAAACTCACCGAGCGCCGGATCTGGCTGCGGGACGCCGAAAGCGGCCGGCTGGCGATGCTGCTGGCGTTCGGCGCCATGCAGCAGGCGCCGACGCTGGCGCTGCCGGTCGGCGCGGTCTACCGGGCCGAGATGGCGTTCCACTCCGAGGCGCTGCCGCTGCGGGCGCAGATGGAGACCGGCGAGGTCGTCACCACCGACACGGCCGCCGCCCCGGCGGGCGGGACGCTCCAAGCCGCGGCCGAGGAGTTCGCCGCGGCGCTCGCCGTGGATCCGTGGCAGGAGGGCTGGCCGGTGGTGATCGCGGACGCGGTCCCGGACCGGACCGGCGAACTGGCCGACGCCCAGGGCCGCCGCGTGCCGCTGATCAGCGACGAGACCGCCCTGTGGCGGCTGCTCGCGGTCTCCGGCGGCCATCCGGTGACGCTGTTCGGCGAGTACACGGACGCCGGGTTGGAACCGCTCACTGTGTGGGCCGACGGTTCGGCGGTCGGGCTGTGAACGCCTGGGCGCGCGGCGGACAGGACTCTGCGAAGCCCGCTCCGGCAGGGCCGGTGATTAGGGAATTTCAGGGTATTGCCATCGACCCCGTAAGTTGTCAGTGGCGTGGTGCACAATCTGTGGACATCAGTGCGAAGGCTGTGGGGATCTCCTACTCGGCGGAAGCGCGGTGAGCACCATGAACGAAACCTCCCATCAGACCGGCTCCGAGGTCTGGCAGGACCTTGTCTCGACGGCCCTGGTCGGCACCGACCGTCGCACCCCGCCGGCCGCCGGAGAGTTCGACGCGCCCGGTGACACCCCGGCCGCGGCCCTGCTCAGCTCGGCCGCGCTCATGAGCGCGTGGCGGCGGGCCGGCAGTGCCGGTTCGGCGTACTCCGCCGAGCTCGTCGGCGAGGCCGAGGGCGGGGCCCAGACCGAGGGCCGGGACGGCGCCGCGCCGGCCGCGAAGTCGGCCGCGCCCGACCCGCGCCCGCTGCTGTCGACCGCGACCTCGGCCCGGCTCACGGCGCTGGTGGCCTCGCGCTCGGAGACGCTTCCGGAGTACCTGGGCGCCGCCGCCAAGACCGGCTGCCGCGCGCCCGCCGAGCTGCTGCCCCCGCTGTTCGACTACGCCCGCGGCAGCATCGCGGTCCGGGCCGACCTGATGAAGCTGGCCGGCCCGCGCGGCACCTGGCTGGCCAAGCAGAACCAGCAGTGGTCGACCTTCACCCGCTACGCCGCGGCGCCGGACCCCGAGGCCTGGCGGTCCGACAAGCCGCACGAGCGCATCGGCTACCTCACCTGGTTCCGCGGCAAGGACCCGGCTTCGGCCCGGGTCCTGGTCCAGGAGGCGTGGACGCAGACCGGCCCGGGCGCCGGCGTGCTGGCCGCGGAGACCCGCGCCGCCTTCGTCGAGGCGCTGGCCGTCGGCCTGGGGCCGGAGGACGAGCCGTTCCTGGAATCAGCCCTGGACGACAAATCCCGCCAGGTCCGCGCCGAGGCGGTACGGCTGCTGGCCACCCTCCCGTCCTCGCGGTTCGCCGAGCGCATGGCCGCGCGGCTGCACGAGTGGGTCCGGGTGAGCACCGAGGGCACTGCCGTTCTGGTCACCCTCAAGGACGAGCCGCTGGCCGCCACCGAGGACCAGACCCGGGACGGTATAGGCGAGGGCTGGGTGCAGACCGAGGACGAGCGGCGGCTGGCCAAGCTCCAGCCCTCGTACTGGCTGGAGGACCTCATAGCCTCGACGCCGCTGGCGGCCTGGGAGCACTACGGGCTCCTCCCCGCCGAGCTGCTGCGGGCCACGGCCGCGAACCGCTGGGAGGCGAACTCCTGCCACCGCGGCTGGCGCTCGGCCACCCTGCGGCAGAAGGACCCGGCCTGGGCCGAGGCGTTCTGCGCCGTCAACGCCGCCAACGACATGCTGGAGCTGCTGTCCGACGAGGCCGCCGAACGCTGGTGTCTGGGCGTCGTGGCCAGCCACCGGTCGCAGTACTCGATCCACAGCACCCCGATCATCCTCAGCCGGCTGGGCCGGCCCTGGTCCGACGCGGTCTGCCAGGCCCTGCTCGACTCGATCCCGGTCTACCTGCCGAACGCCACCCGCAACGACGTGGCGCGCTTCTTCGGCATGGACAATCTGGCGGGCCGCTGGATGCCGCCGTCGTACGTGGACGCCGTGGCGGCCAAGGCCGAGGAGATCCGGGCCGGGCTGCCGCTGTGGGCCGAGGACCTGGACGACCTCGCGTCGATGCTGCGGGACCGGGCCCTGATGCTCGCCGAACTCGACACTGTCTAACGATCTGGACTCTGTCCGAAACCTTCCCCCAAGGTGGACCCTTGAGTGGGTACCGCCTTGCCGAAATCGAAAGTTGTCTGCCATGTCTGCCAAAGCCGCTGCCACTGAAGCAACAGAGCCGACCGTTCTGCGCCAGCATGCCGAGCACGCCTTCGCCGGGGAACTGGACGCCCTGCGCAAGGCCGACGCCGACTCCGGCCGCCCGAGGCCGCCGCGCTGGAAGCTGTCGCCGTGGGCAGTCGCCACCTATCTGCTCGGCGGCAGGCTCCAAGACGGTACTGAGATAACAGCGAAGTACATCGGCCCGCGCCGGATCGTCGAGATCGCCATCGCCACCCTGGCCACCGACCGCGCGCTGCTGCTGGTCGGCGTCCCGGGGACGGCGAAGACCTGGGTCTCCGAGCACCTGGCGGCGGCCATCTCCGGCGACTCCACGCTGCTGGTGCAGGGCACCGCAGGCACGCCGGAGGAGGCCATGCGCTACGGCTGGAACTACGCGCAGCTGCTGGCCCACGGTCCCTCGCGCGACGCGCTGGTCCCCAGCCCCCTGATGGTCGCCATGTCCACCGGCGCGATCGCCCGCATCGAAGAGCTCACCCGGATACCGGCCGACGTGCAGGACACCCTGATCACGATCCTGTCGGAGAAGACGCTGCCGATCCCGGAACTCGGCGAGGAGACCCAGGCCGAGAAGGGCTTCAGCGTCATCGCCACCGCGAACGACCGGGACAAGGGCGTCAACGACCTGTCCTCGGCGCTGCGCCGCCGGTTCAACACCGTGGTCCTGCCGCTGCCCGCTACCGCCGAGGAGGAGATCGCGATCGTCTCCCAGCGCGTGCAGTCCCTGGGCAAGGCGCTGGAACTGCCCGAGGTCCCGGCCGCGCACGAGGAGATCCGCCGTGTGGTCACGGTCTTCCGCGAGCTTCGCAGCGGCCTGACCGAGGACGGCAAGACCAAGCTGAAGACCCCCTCGGGCACCCTGTCCCCGGCCGAGGCCATCTCGGTGGTGGCCGGCGGCATCGCGCTGGCCGCGCACTTCGGCGACGGCACGCTGCGCCCGGCCGACATCGCGGCCGGCATCATCGGCGCGGTGGTGAAGGACACCTCGACCGACAAGCTGGTCTGGCAGGAGTACCTGGAGACGGTCGCCCGCGGCCGCGACGGCTGGACCGACTTCTACCGCAGCTGCCGCGAGGTCAGCGCCTGATGACGGTGACTGCCACGCCGGCCGGCCCGGTCGCGGGCGCAGGAGCGGCGGCCGGGCCGGTCACGCTGCTGGGCATCCGGCACCACGGCCCGGGATCGGCGCGCGCGGTCGCGGCGGCGCTGGCCGAGCTGAAGCCGGACGCGATCCTCATCGAGGGCCCGCCGGAGGCCGACGCGCTGATCCCGATGGCCGCGCATCCCTCGATGCGCCCGCCGGTCGCGCTGCTGGTCTACGCCGACGCCGACCCCTCACGGGCCGGATTCTGGCCCTTCGCCGAGTTCAGCCCCGAGTGGATCGCCATGCGGTTCGGGGTCGGTGCCGACATCCCCGTGCGGTTCATCGACCTGCCCTCGGGCCACCGGTTTGCCGACCTCCCGCAGGATGAAGATGCCGAGGATCGCGAGCAGGGAACCGCCTCCGAAGACGATCAGGAAGAGCAGCGCCATAGCGAGGAACGGCATGCCCTGGACTCTATGCGCCGGACCGATCCCATCGCCGCACTCGCCACGGCGGCCGGCTATGACGATCCCGAGCGTTGGTGGGAAGACGTCGTCGAGCAACGTGCGAACGGCACGTTCTCAGCCCTCGACTCCTTCGCCGCGATCGCCGAGGCGATGGCCGCCGTCCGCGACCAGACCCGGCCCGAGGACGAGCAGCGCGAGGCGTACATGCGCCAGTGCATCCGCGAGGAGATCAAGGCCGGCCGCCAGCGGATCGCGGTGATCTGCGGGGCCTTCCACGTCCCGGCTCTGGCCGAGATCGGCCCGGCCGCCCCGGACGCCAAGATCCTCAAGGAACTGCCGAAGAAGGCGAAGACCACCGCGACCTGGGTCCCGTGGACCCACGGCCGGCTGTCCTTCCGCTCCGGCTACGGCGCCGGCATCGAGTCGCCGGGCTGGTACCACCACTTGTTCACGGCCCCTGACCTGGTCGTCGAACGCTGGCTGGCCCGGGTCGCCGAGCTGTTCCGGGCCGAGGACCTGATGGTCTCCTCCGCACACCTGATCGAGGCGACGCGCCTGGCCCAGACCCTGGCCACGCTGCGCGGCCGCACCCTGGCCGGGCTGACCGAGGTCACCGAGGCCGTGCAGTCAGTGCTCTGCGACGGCTACGACACCCAGATGGCGCTGGTCCGGGACAAGCTGGTGATCGGCGAGGACCTGGGCGAGGTGCCGCCGGACGTGCCGGTGGTGCCGCTGGCCGCGGACCTGGCCAAGGAGCACAAGCGGCTGCGCTTCGGGCCCAGGCCCGGCCAGACCGAGGTGAAGCTGGACCTGCGCGAGCCCAACCCGGGCGACAAGTCGCGGCTGCTGCACCGGCTGAACATCCTCGGCATCCACTGGGGCACGCTGGGCCGGTCCCAGGGCAGCGGCACCTTCTGGGAGACCTGGTCGCTGGACTGGCAGCCGGAGTTCGCGGTGAAACTGGTCGAGGCCGCGATCTGGGGCACCACGGTGGCCACCGCGGCCTCGGCGAAGTCCGCGGACCGCGCGGCGAACGCCGAGCAGCTGGCCGGGATCACCGACGTCGTCGAGGCCTGCCTGCTGGCCGACCTGCCGGACGCGCTGGACCCGATCATGACGCTGCTGGCCGACCGCGCGGCGCTGGACACCGACGTGGCGCACCTGGCCGACGCGCTGCCGGCGCTGGCCCGGACCCTGCGCTACGGCGACGTGCGCGGTACCGACACCTCCTCGCTGCGCAAGGTCGCCGACACCCTGGTGGTCCGCATCGCGCTCGGCTTCCCGCCGGCCTGTTCCGGTCTGGACGAGGACGGCGCGCAGAAGATGCGGGTGCGGATGGACAAGACGCACCAGGCGGTCGGGCTGCTCGACGACGCCGCCGCGATCCAGGAGTGGCACCGGGCGCTGCGCCTGGTCGCCGACCGCGAGGGCATGACCGGCCTGCTCGCCGGGCGCGCGCTGCGTCTGCTCTACGACGCCGACAAGATCGGCGGCGACGAGCTGAACCGGCGCATGGGCCTGGCCCTGACCCCGGGCGTGCCGCCGGCCGAGGCCGCGGCCTGGCTGGACGGCGTGCTGTCCGGCGGTGCGATGCTGCTGATCCACGACCCGGTGCTGCTGGGCCTGCTGGACCGCTGGATCGCCGGGATCCCGGCGGACACCTTCACCGACGTGCTGCCGCTGCTGCGCCGCACGTTCTCGAACTTCGAGGGCCCCGAGCGCCGCAAGATCGGCGAGCTGGCCCGGACCGTCGGCGCGGCCCCGGTGGCCGGCGTCGCGGCCGGGGCCGAGCCGCCCGGCTTCGACCGGGCCCGCGGCGACCGCGCGCTGCCGGTGGTGCGGATGCTGCTGGGCCTGGGGACCAAGGGGGAGACAGATGCCTGACACGCTCGAAGCGGCTGAAGCCGCCGAAGCCGAGCGCATGCGCCGCTGGCGCCTGGTCCTGGGCGGGGACGACGACGGCACCGGCTGCAAGCTGAGCGGCGTCGATCTGGAGATGGACAAGGCACTCGCCGCGCTCTACAACAAGGGCGGCTACGAGACCGGGGGCGGCGGCGCCGTCCGCACCAAGGGCCGCGGCGGCAAGCAGGCCCCGCGCAGCGCCGGCCTCGGAACGTCCTCGCCGCAGGTCGCGCGCTGGCTTGGCGACATCCGCAACTACTTCCCGCAGACCGTCGTGCAGGTCATGCAGCGCGACGCCATCGACCGGCTGAACCTGCGCCAGCTGCTGCTGGAGCCGGAGATGATGGAGTCGGTCGAGCCGGACGTGCACCTGGTCGGCACCCTGCTGTCGCTGAACCACCTGATGCCCGCCGAGACCAAGGAGACCGCCCGCCAGGTGGTCCGCAAACTGGTCGAGGACCTGGAGCGGCGGCTCGGCGCCAAACTGCGCGCCACGGTCAGCGGCGCCCTGGACAAGAGCACCCGCACCAGCCGCCCCCGGCACAGCGACATCGACTGGGGCCGCACCATCCAGGTGAACCTCAAGAACTACCTGCCGGAGTACCGGACGGTGGTCCCCGAGCGGCTGGTCGGCTACGCGCGCAAGGAGCGCGCGGTGAAGCGCGACGTGGTCCTGGCCATCGACCAGTCGGGCTCGATGTACGCCTCGGTGGTCTACGCCTCGGTGTTCGGCGCGGTGCTGGCCTCGCTGAAATCGCTGAAGACCTCGCTGGTCGTCTTCGACACGGCGGTGGTGGACCTGACCCCGCAACTCAGCGACCCGGTCGACGTCCTGTTCGGCACCCAGCTCGGCGGCGGCACGGACATCAACCGCGCGATCGCCTACAGCCAGTCACTGATCACCCGCCCGACCGAGTCCATCTTCATCCTGATCTCCGACCTCTACGAAGGCGGCGTCCGCCGCGAGATGCTGCGCCGGGTCGCGGAGATGACGGCGGCCGGCACCCAGGTGATCGTCCTGCTGGCGCTCTCGGACGAAGGCGCGCCCTCCTATGACCGCGAGAACGCCTCGGCGCTGGCGGCGCTGGGCGTGCCCGCCTTCGCCTGCACCCCCGACAAGTTCGGGGACCTGATGGCGGCGGCGATCCAACGGCAGGACTTGAGCAAGTTCCTGGACGACTAGCAGCGATTCCTCATCCAGCCTCGGCCCGCGGCTCGCCCTAGGATCGTCCAGGGCGGCCGTCGGCGTGGACGGCCGTCGTGACCGGTGACAGGAGTGAAGTGATGACAGGCGGCAATCTGACCCGCGACGAGGCCGCGGAGCGTGCCCGGCTGCTGACGGCCGAGCACTACGCCGTCGAGCTCGATCTGACCCGCGGCGACACCACGTTCGGGTCGAAGAGCACCATCACCTTCGCCTGCTCCGAGCCGGGGGCGTCCAGTTTCGTCGACCTGCTGGCGCCGAGTGTGCGCAGCGTCACGCTGAACGGCGAGGCGCTGGACCCCGCCGAGGTGTTCGACGGCGCGCGGGTGCGTCTGAGCGGCTTGCAGACCGAGAACGTCGTCGTCATCGACGCCGACGCCGCCTACAGCCGCACCGGCGAGGGCCTGCACCGCTTCGTCGATCCGGTGGACGGCGAGGTGTACCTCTACACCCAGTTCGAGCCCGCCGACTCGCGGCGGCTGTTCGCCAACTTCGAGCAGCCCGATCTCAAGGCCCGCTTCCAATTCACCGTCACCGCCCCGGCGCACTGGCGGGTCTGGTCCAACGAGACGCTGGAGGAGCTGACGCAGGGCGCGGACGACGCCAACACCTGGCGCTTCAACCCCACCGAGCCGATCTCCACCTACATCACCGCGATCGTGGCCGGGGACTACCACGTCGTCGAGGACCAGCACACCGTGCGTCTCAAGGACGGCTCGGACCTGCTGATCCCGGTCAGCGCGATGGTCCGCAAGTCGCTGGCCCCGTACTTCGACGCCGCGGCGATCCTCGACGTCACCAAGGCCGGCCTGGACTTCTACCACGAGATCTTCGACTACCCGTACCCGTTCGGGAAGTACGACTCGGCCTTCGTACCCGAGTACAACCTCGGCGCCATGGAGAACCCGGGCCTGGTCACCTTCAACGAGCGCATGGTCTACCGCTCCAAGACCACCGACGCCTCCTACCAGGGCCGCGCCAACACGATCATGCACGAGATGGCGCACATGTGGTTCGGCGACCTGGTCACCATGAAGTGGTGGGACGACCTGTGGCTCAAGGAGTCCTTCGCGGACTTCATGGGTGCCTTCGCCCTGACCCGCGCCACCCGCTGGCAGCACGCCTGGGTCTCCTTCGCCAACGGCCGCAAGGCCTGGGCCTACCGGCAGGACCAGCTGCCGACCACGCACCCGATCGTGGCCGACATCCGCGACCTGGAGGACGCCCGCCTCAACTTCGACGGCATCACCTACGCCAAGGGCGCCTCGGTCCTGAAGCAGCTGGCCGCCTACGTCGGCGAGGACGCGTTCCTGGAGGGCGCCCGCCGCTACTTCAAGCGCCACGCGTTCGGCAACACCACCCTGAGCGACCTGCTGGCCGTCCTGGAGGAGACCTCGGGCCGGGACATGAAGGCGTGGTCGAAGGCCTGGCTCCAGACCGCCGGCGTCAACACCCTGACCGCCGAGGTGGAGACCGACGCGAACGGCGTGGTCACCGGCGCGCGGATCCGGCAGAGCGCCGTCCCGGACTTCCCGACACTGCGCCCGCACCGCATCGCCGTGGGCTGCTACTCCCCGAACCCGGCCACCGGCGACGTGGAGCTGACCGAGCGGATCGAGCTGGACGTCGACGGCGAACTCACCGACCTGCCGCAGCTGGCCGGCCAGCCGCGCCCGGGCCTGGTGCTGCTCAACGACCAGGACCTGACCTACGCCAAGATCCGCTTCACCGCCGCCGAACTGGACGCCTTCGAGCGCGGCGGCATCGCGGCCCTGCCGGACTCCATGGCCCGCGCGCTGGCCTGGTCCGGGGTGTGGCACATGACCCGGGACGCGGTGATGTCCGGCCGCCGCTTCATCGCCATCGTGCTGCGCAACATCGAGGCCGAGACCGACATCAGCGTCGTGCAGAACCTGCTGCGGCAGGTGCACCAGGTGCGCGGGGAGTACCTGGACCCGGCCAACCGCCCGGCCGCCGACGTCGCGATCTCCACGCGGCTGTGGGACGCGCTGTCGGCGGCGCCGGCCGGCAGCGACCACCAGGTGGCCTTCGGCTACGGCGTGGTGCGCGGGGCGAGTCAGGATTCGGACTTCGCCAAGCTCCGGGCCCTGCTCTCCGGCGAGCTCTCCTTCCCCGGCCTGACCGTGGACCAGGACCTGCGCTGGGCGATCATCGAGACGCTGGCCGCCGCGGGCCGGGACGACGACGGCGCGCTGGCCGAGCGCGAGGCCGCGACCGACGACACCGCCGACGGCCGCCGGCACCTGGCCGCCGCCCGCGCCGCGCGCCCGCTGGCCCAGGCCAAGGCCGAGGCCTGGCGGCTGGTCGTCGCCACACCCGATCAGCCCAACGACCTGATCGGCGCGGTGCTGTCCGAGTTCTACCAGGTCGGCGGCGAGCAGCTGGCCGAGCCGTACGTCGAGCCCTACTTCGAGGCGCTGGCGGCGCTCTGGGCCGAGCGCAGCATCCAGAACGCCGAGCGGATCGTCACCGGCGGCTACCCCTGGCCGCTGACCTCGCCGGACCTGCTGGCCCGCACCGACGCCTGGCTCGCCTCCGACGCGGCCAAGGCGCCGGCCCTGCGCCGGCTGGTGCTGGAGGCGCGCGACGGCGCGGCGCGCGCGTTGCGAGCGCAGGAATGCGACCGGAACGCTTAGCGAATCCCAGGTATGGCGTCCAACCCCACTGGTCCCGTCTCGCATGGCGGGACCAGTGACGGGTCCCTCATGTGCGCGAATTCACACCCCCGGTGTTCGCCTCCCGGTTCGTGATCTGGCAGCGCACCGGACTACCCTGCGATGAGGTGGACGGCATCCGCGCTTTCCGAAGCGGTAGCCGTACCGGAATCTTCCTTTGATGAGGGATGGACGCGCGTGGATCTTTTCGAGTACCAGGCGAGGGACATCTTCGCCAAGCACGGTGTGCCGGTGCTGGGCGGCGAGGTGGCCGAGACCCCGGAGCAGGCGGAGGCAGCCGCCGAGAAGCTGGGCGGCCGGGTGGTCGTCAAGGCCCAGGTGAAGGTCGGCGGACGCGGTAAGGCCGGCGGTGTGAAGCTGGCCGAGGGGCCGGCCGACGCCAAGGAGAAGGCCGCCGCGATCCTGGGCATGGACATCAAGGGCCACACGGTCCACAAGGTGATGCTGGCCCAGACCGCCGAGATCGAGGCCGAGTACTACGTCTCGTTCCTGCTGGACCGCTCCAACCGCACCTTCCTGGCGATGGCCAGTGTCGAGGGCGGTATGGAGATCGAGGAGATCGCGGTCACCAAGCCCGAGGCGCTGGCCAAGGTCCCGGTGGACGCCGCGGCCTACCACGAGGGGCTCTCGCAGGAGAAGGCCGAGGAGATCGTCAAGGCCGCCAACTTCCCGCACCACGTGGCCGACCAGGTGGCCGCCGCGCTGGTGCAGCTGTGGCAGGTCTTCGTCCAGGAGGACGCCACCCTGGTCGAGGTCAACCCGCTGGTGAAGACCTCCGCCGGGAAGATCGTGGCGCTGGACGGCAAGGTCTCGCTGGACGAGAACGCCTCCTTCCGGCACGAGGACCACGAGGCCCTGGAGGACAAGGCCTCGGCGGACCCGCTGGAGGCCAAGGCCAAGGCCAAGCACCTGAACTACGTCAAGCTCGACGGCGAGGTCGGCATCATCGGCAACGGCGCGGGCCTGGTCATGTCCACTCTGGACGTGGTCGCCTACGCCGGGGAGAAGCACGGCAACGTCAAGCCGGCGAACTTCCTGGACATCGGCGGCGGCGCCTCGGCCGAGGTGATGGCCAACGGTCTGGACATCATCTTGAACGACCCGGCCGTGAAGTCGGTGTTCGTCAACGTCTTCGGCGGCATCACCGCCTGCGACGCGGTGGCCAACGGCATCGTCGAGGCCTTCAACCTGCTGGGCGCCGAGGCCGGCAAGAAGCCGCTGGTCGTCCGGCTGGACGGCAACAACGCCGAGCTGGGCCGCCAGATCCTGGTGGACGCCAAGCTGCCGGGCGTGGAGCAGGTCGACACCATGGACGGCGCCGCGGACCGCGCGGCCGAGCTGGCGAACGCGCGCTAAGGGGATTGCAGAGAAATGGCTATCTTCCTCACTGAGAACAGCAAGGTCATCGTCCAGGGGATGACCGGCTCCGAGGGCATGAAGCACACCAAGCGCATGCTGGCCTCGGGCACCAAGATCGTCGGCGGCGTGAACCCGCGCAAGGCCGGCACCACCGTCGACGTCGACGGCGTCGAGGTCCCGGTGTTCGGCACCGTGGCCGAGGCGATGGACAAGACCGGCGCGGACGTGTCCGTGGTCTTCGTCCCGCCGGCGTTCACCAAGGCGGCGGCGCTGGAGGCGGTCGACGCCGGGATCGCGCTGTGCGTGATCATCACCGAGGGCGTGCCGGTCCACGACACCGCCGAGGTGTGGGCCTACAACCAGGCCAAGGGCGCCAAGACCCGGATCATCGGCCCGAACTGCCCGGGCCTGATCACCCCCGGCGCCTCCAACGCGGGCATCATCCCGGCCACCATCACCAAGGCCGGCAAGATCGGCCTGGTGTCCAAGTCGGGCACGCTGACCTACCAGATGATGTACGAGCTGCGGGACTTCGGTTTCTCCACCGCGGTCGGCATCGGCGGCGACCCGGTCATCGGCACCACCCACATCGACTGCCTGCAGGCGTTCCAGGACGACCCGGACACCGCGGCGATCGTGATGATCGGCGAGATCGGCGGCGACGCCGAGGAGCGCGCCGCGGCGTACATCAAGGAGCACATCACCAAGCCGGTGGTGGGCTACGTCGCGGGCTTCACCGCGCCGGAGGGCAAGACCATGGGCCACGCCGGCGCCATCGTCTCCGGCTCGGCCGGCACCGCCCAGGCGAAGCAGGAAGCGCTGGAAGCGGTCGGCGTGAAGGTCGGCAAGACGCCTTCGGCCACCGCGCAGCTGATGCGCGAGATCATGCAGGGCCTGTAAGGGTTCTGTCTCACGGGCCTCGGCCGCGCCTCGGGCGCGGTCGGGGCCCGTGGCGTTTTTCGGTGCCGCCGGACGGCCCGCCCGACACGCCCGCCCGACACGCCCGGCGACACGCCCGGCGACACGCCCGGGCCGATCACTCGGTCGACGCAACCTCGGCCCCGTTTCGGCGCGGATCGGGTGTGACCGGTGGGATTCTGGGGTTGTCGGCGGGGCACGGGCATCTCCTTTTTCTGGCTCTTCGTTCGTGTTTGTGGGTAGGGTCCTGGGCGGTGCCCGACGGGAACAGATCCCGCAGCTCGGCCACGGTGCGCTCGATTCCACCGGCCCGAAGCCGTACATTCGAGGACACGTCGTGCACCGTCTTGAAGGTTGCTGATCTAGACACTCAGAAACCTAGAGCGGGGCACGACGTTCTTCGTTGATCAACACGGACCGACCCACACATGCAGGCGAAGAGCCCTTTTCTGGGTGGTTTGCCCCCTTTGGTTGGGCGGGGCCCAACCGTGCCGCTGATTACGCCGCCGGGGTGAATCGCGGCGGCGCCCTCGGTGAGGCGTGCTGTCGCACCGGAGGCGGCGCGGATCCGCTGGCCACAGTGGGGGGCATGCGCGATGAGAGCGGCGATCGCCGGAATGCCGTGGACGCTGGGCCGGATCGGAGCTGGGTGGCAGAGCAGTTGGCCGCCGCGCGGGCCCGGCAGGAGCCCGAGACCGAGCCGGAGCCGGCCGTCGTGCTCGGGGAGGCGCTGCGCGATCTGGCCGCCGAGTGGGGCGAGGTGCTGGCCGTCGCGTGGAACGGGCCGCATGGGCGGGACGTGCGGTTGGCCGCGCGGGCCGGGGCGCACGCGGCGCTGGCGGCGATCGCCACCTGGCTGGCCGCCGTCACCCTGTGCGTGACCGTCTGGCTCGTCTCGGCGCCCAACACCTCGGGGATCAGCGGGCCGCTGCGCGTCGGCGGCCAACTCTGGCTGCTGAGTCACCACGCCGCACTGGACGTGCCGGCCGGCCGGATCGCACTGGCCCCGCTCGGCTTCACCGCGTTGGTGGTCTTGGCGTTGTGGCAGACGGCCGTCGCCCCGATCGCCCGGCCCGCGCAGCTCGCCTACACCGCGTTCGGCGCCGCGACCGGCTACTGCCTGGTGGCCGCGCTGGTGGCGGCCGGGGCCGCGACCAGCGACGTGCGGCCGGACACGGCGCAGGCGGTGCTGTTCGCGGTCCTGTTCGGCGCGCTGGTGCCGACGGCCGCGCGCTGGCGGCGCATCGCCGGGTTCTGCGATCTGCCGGACTGGGCGTCCACGGCCGCCCGGGCGGGTGCGGCAGCGGGCGCCGTGCTGGTCGGCGGCGGCGCGTTGACGCTGGCCGGGACGATGGTCGCGCACCTGCCGGAGCCGGGCTGGCCGCGCGGCATCGCCGACGCGGTCGGCATGTTCCTGCTCAGCCTCGCGGTGCTGCCGAACGCGCTCGCCTGGTCGGCGTCGTACGTGCTCGGGCCCGGATTCGCGGTGGGTACCGGGACCGGCGTCAGCGTGCTGAGCGCGAAGGTCGGAGCGTTGCCGGTGTTCCCGATGCTCGGTGCCCTGCCGCGCGACGGCAGCCGCCTCCACCCCTACAGCCTGGCGTTCCTCGGGCTTCCGGTGGCGGCCGGGGCGGTGTTGGCGCTGGTCGTGCGACGCGCCGGGGAGCGGCCACTGGGCGAGCGAGTACGGGCCCTGAGCGCCGGAGCGGTGGTCGTGGCGCTGCTGTCCGGGCTGGTCGCGGCGTTGTCGGGCGGTCCGCTGGCCGGCGGACGGATGGCCACGCTCGGTCCTTCCGGCTGGCGCACCGCTGTGGCGGCCTTCGTCCTGCTGGGAGCGACCGCAGCCATCGTGGTGCTGACGCCGTCGCTGGGTCCGGCGGTCAGGGGACTGCCCAGACCGTCGGTCGGGCGGATGGCTGAAGCCGCGGCTGCTCTGCGGCCCCGGCGCCGGGTGACTGCGGAGCCTGAAGCAGAGTTCTTCACAGCAGAGCCCGAGGCCACCCCCCAAGTGGAGCCTGCATCTGAGCCGGAAACAGAACTGGAAACAGAACTGGAAACAGCGCTCGAAGTGAGTCTCGATGATGCTGCCGAAGACACCGCTGCCGAAGAAGCCGTTGAGGAAGAAGCCGAAGCCGACCCGGAGCCAGCCGAGCCCGAGCACCAGCCCGAGCCCGAGCCCGAGCACCAGCCGAGCGAAGAGCAGAACTGAACCCGCTCAGCGCGACGTCGACATCCCCGTCCGGTTCTCCAACTGCGTCAGGCAGGCCTTCTGCGCGACCTGTGTGTTCGCACCCTGCATGCACTTGGCGTAGTCCTTGAACGGACTCCACCACACGATCGAGGCGACCAGCAGCAGCCCGGCCAGCACCCCGGACACCGAGGCCGACACCATGCTCGCGGTGGCCTCGGACGCCCGCTGATGCTTCAGCGCGGCCGTCCGCTGCGCCGAGATCGACAGCACGAAGGCCGCCACCGCGAACGCCAGCCCGGCCGCCGCCCCGACCATCCACGCCGGGAACGTCTCCACGCCCTGGTAGATCGCCAGCATGGTGCACGCCGTCGAGCCCAGCGACAGGCCCAGGGCCCAGCGCGTCTTCAGATCGCGCGGCGGACGTGTGGGCGCCGGCGGTGCCTCGCGTTGGTCCCGGTAGCGCCGGTCCGGGTCGTTCTGCGGGTCCGGGCGCCGGTCCACCGGGCCGTAGCGGTTCGGGTCGCCCCACGGGGAGTGCTGGTGTTCCGGCTCGCGCGGACGCTCCGCACCCCACGGCTGCACTGGTCCCGGACGCACCTGGCCGTAAGGCTGTTGCGGCGGCGGGCCCCAGGGCGAGGGCGGCTGCTGCTGCCGGTCGGCGGCGTCTTCCGGAGGCGGCGCGAACGGGTTGTCCTCAGCCGGAGCCGAAACCGCTCCCGTCCCCACCTCCGAAGCGGACGCCCCACCCTGCTCATCCGGCTCAGCGGCCCCGACGCCACCGGCGCCGAGTCCGCTGTCCGTCGGCGTGGGCCGTTGCTCGGCGTCGGTCACGGAAGTCCTCCGGGTTATCGTGGACATGATCGGTTCATCGCTGGTCGGCTGGCGGGCAACGTCCCGCGTGCCCACTATCGTTGCCTATGGCGACCCCGCCCGTCCAAGTGGGTTGGGTCCGACCGGCAGACAACAGCAAACACCCCTATAAGGAGGCCGCGGTCGTGGTCCATCCCGAAGGAACGAAGAGCCCGCCAGGGCTCGTGGAACACCGCCCGGGCGCCCCGGCGAGGATCGTGGTCCTCGTCTCGGGCTCGGGCACCAATCTGCAGGCGTTGATCGACGCGGAGAACGCCGAGAAAGCCCAGCACACCGACGAAGCCCAGCACGCCGGGAAAGCCCAGCAGGCCGCGAAGGCCGAGCCGGCCGGCAGCCCCGCGTTCGGCGCCACCATCGTGGCCGTCGGCGCGGACCGCACCGGGATCCAGGGTCTGGACCGTGCGGAGCAGGCCGGTATCCCCACTTTCGCGCTGCGGGTCAAGGACTTCGCCACCCGCGAGGACTGGGACCGCGCGCTGCGCGACAAGGTCGCCGAGTACGAGCCGGACCTGGTGGTCTCGGCCGGCTTCATGAAGCTGCTCGGCCCGGACTTCCTGGCCGCCTTCGACGGCCGCGTCATCAACACCCACCCCGCGCTCTCGCCGAGCTTCCCCGGCATGCACGGCCCCGCCGACGCCCTGGCCTACGGCGTGAAGGTCACCGGCTGCACGGTGTTCTTCGTCGCCGGCGGCGTGGACGACGGCCCGGTGGTGGCCCAGGCCGCCGTCCCGGTCGAGGACGGCGACGACGAGGCGAGCCTGCACGAGCGCATCAAGACGGCGGAGCGGGCGCTGCTCGTGGACGTCGTGGGCCGGCTGGCCCGCCATGGCTGGACCATCGACAACCGAAAGGTCACTTTCCAGTGAGCAGCACTGAGGACTTCCGCCCGATCAAGCGCGCGCTGGTCAGCGTGTACGACAAGACCGGGCTGGAGGAGCTGGCGCGCGGCCTGCACGCCGCCGGGGTCGCCCTGGTCTCCACCGGCGGCTCGGCGAAGCTGATCCGCGACCTGGACATCCCGGTCACCGAGGTGGCCGAGCTCACCGGGTTCCCGGAGTGCCTGGACGGCCGGGTCAAGACCCTGCATCCCAAGGTGCACGCCGGCATCCTGGCCGACCTGCGGCTGGAGGACCACCGCAAGCAGCTCGCCGAGCTCGGCGTGGAGCCCTTCGATCTGGTCGTGGTGAACCTCTACCCGTTCACCCAGACCGTCGCCTCCGGCGCCGGCCCCGACGAGTGCGTCGAGCAGATCGACATCGGCGGCCCGTCGATGGTCCGGGCCGCGGCGAAGAACCACCCGAGCGTGGCCGTCGTCGTGAACCCGGCGAACTACGGCGCCGTGCTGGCCGCGGTGCAGGCCGGCGGCTTCAGCTTCGCGCAGCGCAAGCGCCTGGCCGCCGAGGCCTTCGCGCACACCGCCGAGTACGACGCCGCCGTCGCCGGCTGGTTCTCCTCGGCCTACGCCCCGGACGGCGAGTCCCGCTTCCCCGACTTCGTCGCCAACACCTACGAGCGCAAGGCGGTCCTGCGCTACGGCGAGAACCCGCACCAGGGCGCCGCGCTCTACATCAACGACGACGAGCAGAACACGCTCGCCACCGCCGAGCAGCTGCACGGCAAGGAGATGTCCTACAACAACTACGTCGACACCGACGCCGCGATCCGCTCGGCCCACGACTTCGACGAGGCCTGCGTCGCGATCATCAAGCACGCCAACCCCTGCGGCATCGCGGTCAGCTCCGCCGGCGATATCGCCGAGGCGCACCGGCTGGCCAACGAGTGCGACCCGGTCTCGGCCTTCGGCGGCATCATCGCCGCCAACCGCACCGTCACCAACGCGATGGCGTTGCAGGTCAACGAGGTCTTCACCGAGGTCATCTGCGCGCCGGACTACGAGCCGGAGGCGCTGGAGACCCTGAAGACGAAGAAGAACATCAGGATCCTGAGGACCGGCAGCCGCAACCGCCGCCGTCTGGAGTTCCGCCAGATCTGTGGCGGCCTGCTGCTCCAGGACGGCGACCTGTACCAGGCCGAGGGCGACGACCCGGCGACCTGGACCCTGGCCAGCGGCGAGCCGGCCGACGAGCAGACCTTCGCCGACCTGGTCTTCGCCTGGCGCGCGATCCGCTCGGTGAAGTCCAACGCGATCCTGCTGGCCTCCGGCGGCGCCTCGGTCGGCGTCGGCATGGGCCAGGTGAACCGGGTCGACTCGGCCAAGCTGGCGGTTCAGCGGGCCGGCGACAAGGCGCACGGCTCGGTCGCGGCCTCCGACGCCTACTTCCCGTTCCCCGACGGCTTCGAGGTGCTGGCCGAGGCCGGAGTCAAGGCCGTGGTGCAGCCCGGCGGCTCGGTGCGCGACGAGCTGGTGATCGAGGCGGCGCGCAAGGCCGGCGTCACCATGTACATGACCGGCACCCGGCACTTCACCCACTAAAGGAGGCGACAGACATGACCGCACAGATCCTTGACGGCAAGGCCACGGCCGCCACCATCAAGAGTGAGCTGTCGACGCGGGTCGAGACACTCAAGGCCCGCGGCATCGTGCCGGGCCTGGCCACCCTGCTGGTCGGCGACGATCCGGCGTCCGCCTCCTACGTGCGCAGCAAGCACCGCGACTGCGCGCAGGTGGGCATCGCCTCGATCCAGCGCCAGCTGCCCGCCACGGCGTCCCAGGCGCAGGTCGCCGAGGCCGTGGCCGAGCTGAACGAGGACCCGGCCTGCACCGGCTACATCGTCCAGCTGCCGCTGCCCAAGGGCATCGACGAGAACGCGATCCTGGAGCTGGTGGACCCGGACAAGGACGCCGACGGCCTGCACCCGACCAACCTGGGCCGGCTCGTGCTCGGCGCCCCGGCGCCGCTGCCGTGCACCCCGCTGGGCATCGTCGAGCTGCTGCGGCGGCACGACGTGGCGATCGCCGGGGCCGAGGTGGTGATCGTCGGCCGCGGTATCACCGTGGGCCGGCCGCTGGGCCTGCTGCTGACCCGGCGCAGCGAGAACGCGACCGTGACGCTGTGCCACACCGGCACCCGCGACCTGGCGTTCCACACCCTGAAGGCGGACATCGTGGTGGCCGCCGCCGGCGTGCCGAACCTGATCACCGCCGAACTGGTGAAGCCGGGCGCGGCGGTGCTGGACGTCGGGGTGTCCCGCGGTGAGGGCGGTCTGGCCGGCGACGTCGCGGACGATGTGCGCGACGTGGCGGGCTGGGTGTCGCCGAACCCCGGCGGGGTCGGGCCGATGACCCGGGCGATGCTGCTCAACAACGTGGTGGAGATCGCGGAGCGCCGGCTCTAGGCGGCCTTCGGCGGTGCTGATGAGCCGTCCCTATTGACGGTTCATCAGAACACCCCTACAAGGGGGGACATGTCCGACGGCGATCGGGACCTGTCCCCCCTTGATGATTTCCCGTTCCATCAGACCTCGGAGTCGCTGGCACACGTGGCCACCTCCGACCGGAACTTCTACGACCGCTACTACTTCAATGTGCATCACTGCACCGGCGATCTCTTCATGGCGCTGGGAGTGGGGCAGTACCCGAATCTCGGGGTGACGGACGCTTTCGCGGCGGTCGTCCACCGGGGAGTCCACCGCGTGGTCCGGGCCTCGCGCGAGTTGGGGAGCGACCGTGGCGACACGTCCGTGGGCCCGTTCCACGTCGAGGTGCTGGAGCCGCTGAACCGGCTGCGGGTCCTGCTGGAGCCGGGGGAGTACGAGCTCTCCTTCGATCTGACCTGGACCGCGTCGATCCCGGCGACCCGGGAGCCCCGGCAGTTCCTCCGGCGCCACGGCCGGGTCTGGATGGACTCGGTGCGGCTGGCGCAGACCGGCTTCTGGGCCGGGACGCTGCGGATCGGCGAGGACGAACTCGCCGTCACGCCCGACACCTGGTGGGGGTCGCGGGACCGGTCGTGGGGCATCCGGCCGGTCGGCGAGGCCGAACCCGCCGGGATCGGCGGCAACGGCGGGGTCCCGCCGACGTTCCACTGGGTCTACGCGCCGATGCAGTTCGACGACTTCTCGATCCTGGTGATCGCGCAGGAGGACGAGGACGGCGCCCGGGTCGTGGAGGAGGCGGTGAAGGTCTTCCGCGACGGCCGCCCCGCCGAGTCCCTGGGCCGTCCGGACCTGGAACTGCACTACAGCCCCGGCAGCCGGGACGTGAAGTCGGCCGTGGTGACCTTCGCCGGCCGGGCCGAGCGGGTCCGGGTGACGCAGCTACTCCCGCTGCACATGGCCGTCGGCAGCGGCTACGGCCTGGACGCCGACTGGCGGCACGGCATGTATCAAGGGCCTGATCTGGTGGTCCAGCAGGTGGTGATGCCGGCGCCGGAGGCGGCCGCGAAGTCCGGGATGTTCGGCATCACCGAGCGGCTCTCGCGCTTCGACTACGACGGGCCCGAGGGCGTCCGCGCCGGGTTCGGCCTGTTCGAGACGCTGTTCATCGGCGCGCACAGACCCAGCGGTTTCGGCGACTGGCTGGCGGTGGCGCCGTAGCGTGCTCGTTACAGATCGCGGCCGTGGCGATCATGCCGCGCAAGTAGAGTTGCCCGCATGGCAGTGAACAACCGTCCCCCCGGCGCCTCCTTCGGCCGCCAGGTCGCCGCGGAGTGGCCGATCCTGGCGGTGCTGGCCGGTTTCTGCTTCGGCATGACGGTGATACTGCACGACGAGGTCTTCCAGGGCGCCGCGGTGATGGGCCTGTCGCTGCTGCTGGGCGCCGGGCTCCGGCTGTTCCTGCCCACCCGGGTGGCCGGCACGCTGGCCGTCCGGCGCCGGGCGGTCGACGTCGGCATGTACACGGCAGTCGGTCTGACGCTGGTGGTGTTGGGGCTGCTGGTGCAGGGGATCTTCTCGAACTGACGGCCCGGCCGGTCCCGCTCGGACCGGGTCCGGCGGCCGCTTGGCGATCGGTGCCGCGAGGCATGTATCTTGAGGTCGAGATAATTCCCGATCCGTAAGGACGTCCGCCATGGCCTACTCCGGTCCCAAGATCAAGGTCGCGAACCCCGTCGTCGAGCTCGACGGCGACGAGATGACCCGGATCATCTGGCAGTTCATCAAGGACCAGCTGATCCTGCCCTACCTCGATGTCGACCTGAAGTACTTCGACCTGGGCATCGAGCACCGCGACGCCACGGACGACCAGGTCACCGTGGACGCGGCGAACGCGATCAAGCAGTACGGCGTGGGCGTGAAGTGCGCCACCATCACCCCGGACGAGGCGCGGGTCGAGGAGTTCGGCCTGAAGAAGATGTGGCGCTCGCCCAACGGCACCATCCGCAACATCCTGGACGGCGTGATCTTCCGCGAGCCGATCGTCATCAGCAACATCCCGCGCCTGGTCCCGGGCTGGACCAAGCCGATCGTCGTCGGCCGCCACGCCTTCGGCGACCAGTACCGCGCCACTGACCTGTTGGTCCCCGGCGAGGGCACGCTGACCTTGACCTTCACGCCGAAGGACGGCGGCGAGCCGATCGAGCTCAACGTCTTCGACTTCCCCGGCTCCGGCGTCGCGCTGGCGATGTACAACCTGGACGAGTCGATCCGCGGCTTCGCCCGCGCCTCGATGCGCTACGGCCTCAACCGCGGCTACCCGGTCTACCTCTCCACGAAGAACACGATCCTGAAGGGCTACGACGGCCGCTTCAAGGACATCTTCCAGGAGGTCTACGAGACCGAGTTCAAGGCCGAGTTCGACAAGGCCGGCCTGACCTACGAGCACCGCCTGATCGACGACATGGTGGCCTCCGCGCTGAAGTGGGAGGGCGGCTACGTCTGGGCGTGCAAGAACTACGACGGCGACGTCCAGTCCGACACCGTCGCCCAGGGCTTCGGCTCCCTCGGCCTGATGACCTCGGTCCTGATGGCCCCCGACGGCAAGACCGTCGAGGCCGAGGCCGCGCACGGCACCGTGACCCGGCACTACCGCCAGCACCAGCAGGGCAAGCCCACCTCCACCAACCCGATCGCCTCGATCTACGCGTGGACCCAGGGCCTGGCCTACCGCGGCAAGTTCGACAACACCCCCGAGGTCGTGAAGTTCGCCGAGACCCTGGAGCGCGTCTGCATCCAGACCGTCGAGGAGGGCAAGATGACCAAGGACCTGGCGCTGCTGGTCTCCCCGGACCAGCCGTACCTGACCACCCAGGAATTCCTCGCCGCGATCGACGAGAACCTGCAGAAGGCGATGACCTCGGCCTGAGGCTGAGCCTTCGGCTCTGAGCTTGGGGCTCTGAACGCCGGGCTCTGAGCTTGGGGCTCTGAACGCCGGGCTCTATGGGCCTTGGGTTTCGAGCCCCGCGCTCCGAAACACCTCGTGAGGTGCGCGGCCCCCGTGGCCGCGCACCTCACGCGTTTCCGCCGCTGAGCGTCCTCGCCGGTCGAAGCCATGCCGGCGCCGGGTTCTGTGGCGTGCCGCGAGAATCGAGGCGCGCGCTACGCCGCCGGCGTATACGTCACGAACACAATCCCGTTGTTGCCGAACCCGGGCGCCGCGCCGACCGGCGGACTCGGTTCCCCCGGCGAGCTCGGCGGCTGTGAGCCGCCTCCAGTGCCGCCGTTGCCGCCATCCTGCGCGGGCCCGCCCTCGCCGTTTCCGCCGCCGGAGCTGAGGGTGCCACCGCCGTCGCCGCCGAACACGGTGAAGTCGCTGGCGTTGGACGCGCCGCGGCCGCCGTTCGCCCCGGAGATGTTCTGCGCCGCGGCGATCACCTGGCCGTTCTGCTTGCAGACACCGCCCTGGCCGCCGAGTCCGCCGTCCCCGCCGTAGCCGCCCTCGTGCTGGTCCAGCTGCCCGGCGCCGCCTCCGCCGCCGCCGAAGGCGTAGGCGATGGTGTCGCCGCTGCCGAAGCTGCTCGCGCCGCCGCCCCCGCCGCCGCCGGCCGCGGCCACGGTCACCGTGACCTGGGTGACGCCCGCGGGCACGGTGAACACGGTGTTCGCGGTGAACATCTCGGTCTCCGGCTCGGGCGTGGCCGCGCGGGCCGCGGCCGCGGGGAGCACGACGACTCCGGCCAGGGCCGCCACGGCGATCGCTGTGATCTTTGCGGAATTCACAAGGCCACCGTAGGACTCGGTATGAGCGCCTTGATGTACATTTCGCCATGAAATCACCGATTGGCGCCGAATGGCTCCGCGAGCCGGGCAGACAGGTGTCTTATATGCGCATTCGAACCAAGGCCGCAGCAGGCCTGGCCACCTTCCTCACCACGGCGGGCCTGGCGGCGGTGTGGGGACCGCCCGCGTCGGCCGACACCGACGCGGTGGCGCCGTCGGTCCTGGCGATCCTCGCCCATCCGGACGACGACCTGCTGTTCATGGAACCGGATCTCAAGGAGGACTACGGCGTCCCCACCACCACCGTCTACGTCACCGGCGGGGACGCCACCAACCACGGCGACGCGGGCAAGGAGTTCCCCGACCCGTGCGCGTACTCGGCCAGCCGGTTCGACGGTCTGCGCGCGGCCCACTCCCGCGGCGTCCAGAACCCGACCTGGACCAGGGCCGCCATCACGCTCGACGGGCACCTCATCGAGGAGGACACCCTCGACCAGCGCCCGACGACCAAGCTCGTCTTCCTGCGCCTGCACGAGGCGGGGAACGGGCACTTCAAGTCGGGCCAGGACGGCTTCGCCAACATCTACGACCTGTTCCGGGACCCCAAGTCCGGGCTGCAAGAGAAGTCGGAGGGCAGCGACCCCGCCGACGGCGGCGGCGACTGCGACCCGCAGTGGGCGAACCAGAAGTACACCTACGACGGCCTGCTCAAGACCTTCACCGAGCTGATGGCCCGGTCCCAGGCCAGCACGGTCCTGTCCCTGGACCCCAACGTCGGCTACGACTACGTGCGCAACATCGACCACATCGGCGTCGCCCGGTTCGTCGGCGCCGCGTCCCTGGGCTGGCACGGGCCCGAGAACAAGGGCCATCTCCTGCTGCGGGACTATCGGACGTACACGATCGACGTCGATCCCGCGAACCTGGACGCCGCCACGGCCGCCGACAAGCAGCAGGAGTTCCTCTCCTATGTCGGACCGGACAGGGGCGACATCAAGGGGCGCTATCACGGGAGGAACGATCCCGAGCCGGATCCGAACAACGCCTTCTACTCCGGGTTCATCCACCGCGAATACCCGCGCTGGACCAACGGTGTGGCCTGGGCGGCGCTGGACTCCACCGGGAGCTTGAACGCGGCGGCGACGCTGGACAACAAGGTCCAGGTCTGGCGCGAGGACGCCGCGGGCGGCAGCTGGACCGGGCCGAAGCCGGTCCCCGGCAGTGGTCCGATGGCCTCGGCCCTGACGCTGATCAAGGACGGCTTCGGCACCCTGCACATCGTCGGGATCCGGCTGGCGGACAACCAGATCGTCACCACCGCCGAGACCGGGCCCGGAACCTGGGGGCCGTGGACCGTCCTGGGCAATCCCAACCCCGACCCGCGCCAGGAGGCCCTGACCGGCAACCCGGCCGTGGTGGCCGAGCGCGACGGCCGGCTGACCGTGTTCGTCCGCAACTGGGGCAGCGGCGTCAGCGTTCTGCGGCAGAATCCGGACGGGAGCTGGCCCTCGGACTGGGCCGACATCAAGGGCTACCTGGTGCGCGACGACCTCACCGCCGGGCTGGCCCCGGACGGGCACGTCGAGCTGTTCGCGCCGTCGATCGGCGGCCTGCTGCACTGGAGCGAGGTCCCGGACACCGGCGCCTACCCGATCGACCCGGTTCCGGTCGGCCCGGCGACGGCCGGACCGGGCAGCATCAGCCGCAACTCCGACGGCCGCATGCAGATCTTCTACGTGCAGGCCGACACCGGGAAGGTCGCGACGCAGTGGCAGCGGCCGAACGGCTTCTGGACCACCACCTCCGGCGCCATCGGCCCGATCGGGCTCGAAGGCGTCTCGGCGAACGCCGGCAGCGACGGCCGCATGACGCTGGCCACCCGCAACCCCGGGGGCGGGGTGAGCCTGCTGGTCCAGGACGCGCCGAACATCGGCTTCAGCACGTTCCCGGACCTGGGCAACGTGGTCCTCGGCGCCCCGGTCGTGGTGCTCGACCGGCGCGGGCGCCAGGTGGTGCTGGCCTTCGAACGGGACGGTGCGCTGCACGCGGCGCGGCAGTCGGCGCCGGGGGCGCAGAGCCCGTACGGGGCGTGGGAGTTGGCAGGGAGCTGAGATAGGCGACAGCCGAGCGGCCCCGGACCTGTCGTCCGGGGCCGCTGTGGCTTCTTGGCCGCTCAGCGGCGCCTCAGCGGCGCGCCAGCCGCCGATCGGCCAGCGAGGCCAGCAGCGCGGCCCCGTCCCCGAGCACCGAATCATCGAAATCGGCCAGCGGGCTGTGGTTCGAGGGCGCGTTCTCGAAGTCGTCCACCGGACAGGCGCCGAGGAAGCAGTAAGTCCCCGGCACCTCCTCCAAGACCCGCGAGAAGTCCTCGGCCCCGGGGTTCGGGTTGGCCAACCGCAGGAAGCGCTCCTCGCCGAAGAGCTCGCTCGTGACCTCCTGGAGGAAGTCGACCTCGGCGTCGTGGTTCACGGTCGGCGGGTACTGCTCCTTGTAGGTGATGTCCACCCCGCAGCCATAGGCCGCCGCAAGGCCGTTGAGCAGGTCCGGCATCGTCTCCAGCAGCCGGGCCCGGGACGCGTGCGAGAACGAGCGCATCGTCAGGTGGAACATGGCGTCGTCCGGGATGATGTTCGACGCGGTCCCGGCGTGGAACTCGCCGACGGTGATCACCACCGGGTCGAAGATGTCGAACTTGCGGGTCACCAGGGACTGCAATGCCACCACCATCTCGCAGGCCACCGGGATCGGATCCCGGCCGGTGTGCGGCCGCGAGCCGTGCGCACCGGCGCCGCGCACCGTCACCAGGATCTCGTCGGCCCCGGCCATCAGGGTCCCGGCCCGGGAGCCGACCGACCCGCGGGGGAGCTTGTCGGAGAGCACGTGCAGGCCGTAGACGCCGACCACCCGCGGGCCCGCGGCGTCCAGCACGCCCTCGCGGATCATGTGCCCGGCCCCGTCGCCGCCCTCCTCGCCGGGCTGGAACATGAACACCACGTCGCCGGCCAGCCGGTCGCGGCGCGCGCTGAGCAGCCGGGCCGCGCCGACCAGGATCGCGGTGTGCAGGTCGTGGCCGCAGGCGTGCATGTTCGGGCCGTCGGCGGCGTAGTCCCGGCCGGTCCTCTCCACCACCGGCAGCGCGTCCATGTCGCCGCGCAGCAGCACCGCCTGCGCCTGGGCATCCTGGGAGTCTCCGGTGCCGCCCGCCGCGCCGGTACCGCGCAGCACAGCGGTCACCGAGCTCAGCCCGGTGCCCAGGCTGATCTCCAGCGGCAGCCCGTCGAGCGCGGCCAGGACCCGCTCCTGGGTGCGGGGCAGATCCAGGCCGATCTCGGGTATGCGATGCAGGTCGCGGCGCAGCCGGACCAGATCGTCCCGCAGCTCCTTGGCGTCATCGGTGTAGGTCATGCTGCCATCGTGCACCGGCTGTCCAGATCCGCGATCGTGATGACGGCCTGACCGCCGGTGATGCCCGGACGCTTCGGCGCTCGTCTACCGCCCGTCCGGCGGCCCGGCCATCGGCGCCGGCTCCAGGATGTTGAACCGCGCGCCGAACTGGTCGGTCAGCGCGGCCAGCCGTCCGGGCGGGGCGTCGGCGGCCGGGATCAGGACGGTGCCGCCGGAGCCGGTCGCCCGGGCCACAGTCGCGTCGGCGTCGGCCACCATGAAGTAGGGGACCCATTTCTCGTCCTGGATCGGCACCTGGTCGGTGATCGTCATGATCCCGCCGAACGCGGCCATCGGGTCGCCGGACTGGGTCGTCCACATGTCGTAGCCGCCGCCCTCCGGCGCGCCTTCCATATACGGCTCCACCTGCCAGCCGAACAGCGCGGGATAGAAGGACTTCGCCGCGGCCGGATCGCGGGTCCACAACTCGGTCCAGAGCATCGTGTCCTCGACGCAGCAGGCCTGGAAGCCGGTGACCTCGCCGGACTGCCAGAGCGCGAACTCGGCGCCGCTGGGATCGGTGAGCTGGGCGAAGGAGCCCTCGCCGGGGATCCCCGTGACCGGGACGCGCACCTTGGCGCCGCCCTTCTCGGCGGCGGCCACCGAAGCGGCGGCGTCGGCGACCCGGACATAGGTCATCCAGTCGGGTTTGTCGGCCGGATCGGTCAGCCCGCCGAGCCCGGCGACCGACTTCCCGTCCTTGCGCAGGAACCAGTAGCCGGGACCCTCCGGGGAATCCGGCATCATCTGCTCCGCGGTCCAGCCGAAGACCCGGCCGTAGAAGGCGGCCGAGGCGCCGGGGTCGGGGGAGCCGAGGTCGATCCAACCGGGCAGGCCGGGGGTGTTCTCCGAGGTGATCATGAGGAGGCCTTCCTGTGAGGTGCGTCACACATGATCGAGTCTTCCACCCGGCACCGACAGTCACGACCCGGACGCGGATCGGCGATCACACGCTTCCCGCGTATGTCTGCTTTCTCACAGGAGTCGGCGCTCCCTGACGGAAACCTCGCAGGTACTCCAGGAGTAGCCTGTGGGCTGGCAACACATCCATACGGAACCTTCACATAAACGCAGGAGCCACAAGCGATGTCCCGCACCCCCGTCAACGTCACCGTGACCGGCGCGGCCGGCCAGATCGGCTACGCCCTGCTGTTCCGCATCGCCTCCGGCCACCTGCTGGGCCCGGACGTGCCGGTGAAGCTGAACCTGCTGGAGATCCCGCAGGCGGTCAAGGCCGCCGAGGGCACGGCGATGGAGCTGGTCGACTCCGCGTTCCCGCTGCTGGCCGGGATCGACATCCACGACAACCCCAAGGACGGCTTCGACGGCGCGAACGTGGCGCTGCTGGTCGGCGCCCGCCCCCGCACCGCGGGCATGGAGCGCGGCGACCTGCTGGAGGCCAACGGCGGCATCTTCAAGCCGCAGGGCGAGGCCATCAACGCGCACGCCGCCGACGACATCAAGGTCCTGGTGGTCGGCAACCCGGCGAACACCAACGCGCTGATCGCCGCCGCCCACGCCCCGGACGTCCCGAAGTCCCGGTTCACCGCGATGACCCGCCTGGACCACAACCGGGCCCTGGGCCAGCTGGCGCTGAAGACCGGCGCCCCGGTCGCCGACATCACCAATATGACCATCTGGGGCAACCACTCCGCGACCCAGTACCCGGACGTGTTCCACGCCAAGATCGGCGGCAAGAACGCCGCCGAGGTCGTCAACGACCAGGAGTGGATCGAGAAGACCTTCATCCCGACCGTCGCCAAGCGCGGCGCGGCCATCATCGAGGCCCGCGGCTTCAGCTCCGCCGCCTCGGCCGCCAACGCAGCCCTGAACCACATGTACACCTGGGTCAACGGCACCGCCGAGGGCGACTGGACCTCCATGGGTGTCGTCTCCAACGGCGCCTACGGCGTCCCCGAGGGCCTGGTCTCCTCCTTCCCGGTCACCACCAAGGACGGCGAGTGGAGCATCGTCGAGGGCCTGGAGATCGACGAGTTCTCGCGCGGCCGCATCGACGCCTCGGTCAAGGAACTGTCCGAGGAGCGCGACGCGGTGAAGCAGCTCGGCCTGATCTGAGCCGCTGATCTGTGCGGCTCAGCTGCATAGCTCGACAAGACGGCCCGGCGCCCCGCATACCGCGGGAACCGGGCCGTTTCTGATGCCTGACCGTCGCGGGTCACGGCAACGGGTCACAGCAGCGGGTCACAGCAACGGATCCCGCGCTAACAACCGCGTCAGCACCAAGGCCGACCGCGTCCGCTGAATCTCCGGCTCCCGCCGGATCCGTTCCAGCGCCTCCTCCAAGTGCTGCGTGTTCTCGGCGACCAGGTGCAGCAGTGCGTCGGCGTCCCCGGTGATCGTGTACGCGGCGACCACCTCCGGGTGGCGCGAAACGCACTCCCGGATCACGTCCGGCGACGTCCGGTCCCCGCAGTAGACCTCGACGAAGGCCTCGGTGGTCCAGCCGAGCGCGGTCTGGTCGACGATCACGGAGAACCCGCGGATCGCCCCGTCGGCCCGCAGCCGGTCGACCCGCCGCTTCACCGCCGAAGCCGACAACCCCACCCCCGCCCCGACGTCGGCGAAGGACGCCCGCGCATCGCGGCGCAGCGCGTCGATGATGGCGCGGTCGAGGCTGTCCATGTCCTGAGATTAGCGGTCCGCGGTCGCCTGACCCCGGACGCCCGATCCCGATCCGGCCGACTGATCCGGGCGCAACGCGAGGAACGGACGATTGCGGCGAAGGGGTGACGTCACCTCTTCATTGAAGACGACACCCGCCGTCTATGCGGGCGCCGTCGGCCGGACGCCGGAATCACGTCACGGTGAAGAAATCCCGCCACCGACGAGACCAGAACCCCTCGCCACACGTCTAAAGAGACGAAGCCGCGCCCGCAGCGGGCCGTACCCCCGCCGCGAGCGCGGCCGATCACGTCGTGCGGACCCGGCCGCCGAGGCCGGGTCCGTCGCGACCGACAGACAGTATCAACCCAGAGCGCTCCGTAGTTGCAGCACGGCCCAGTCCAGGTCCTCGGCGGTCACCACGAGCGGCGGCGCGAGCCGGATCGTCGAACCGTGCGTGTCCTTGGCCAGCACCCCGCGCGCCATCAGCCGCTCGGAGATCTCCCGGCCGGTCCCGTAGGAGGGATCGACGTCCACCCCGGCCCACAGGCCGCGCCCGCGGACCTCGCGCACCATCTCCGGCGGCAGCTCGGCCAGCGCCGCGTGCAGATGCGCGCCGAGCGTCCGGGCCCGGGCCTGGTACTCGCCGGTGGCCAGCAGGCCGACCACCGCGCGGCCGACCGCGCAGGCCAGCGGGTTGCCGCCGAAGGTGGAGCCGTGCTCGCCGGGGTGGAACACGCCGAGCACGTCCCGGTTCGCGACCACCGCCGATACCGGCAGGATCCCGCCGCCGAGCGCCTTGCCCAGGATGTAGACGTCCGGCACCACGGCCTCGTGGTCACACGCGAACGTGTACCCCGTCCGGCCCAGCCCGGACTGGATCTCGTCGGCCATCATCAGGACGCCGCGCCGGGTGCAGACTTCGCGCACCGCCGCGAGATACCCGTCCGGCGGTACCAGCACCCCGGCCTCGCCCTGGATCGGCTCCAGCAGCACGGCCACGGTGTCGTCGGTGATGGCCGCCTCGATCGCCGCGGCGTCGCCGTAGGGGACTGAGACGAACCCCGGGGTGAACGGCCCGAACTCGTTGCGGGCGTCCGGATCCGTGGAGAACGACACAATGGACAGCGTTCGGCCGTGGAAGTTCCCCTCGCAGGTGATGATCTGCGCGCGGTCCTCGGGCACGCCCTTGACCTGGTAGCCCCACTTGCGCGCGGTCTTCAGCGCGGTCTCCACGGCCTCGGCCCCGGAGTTCATCGGCAGTGCCGCGTCCTTGCCGGACAGCTCGGCCAGCTCGGCGACGAACGGCCCGAACTGGTCGTGGTGGAAGGCCCGCGAGGTCAGCGTCACCCGGCCCAGCTGCTCGCGCGCGGCGGCCAGCAGCACCGGGTTGCTGTGCCCGAAGTTCAGCGCCGAGTACCCGGCGAGCATGTCCAGGTAGCGGTTGCCGTCGACGTCGGTCACCCAGGCCCCGTCGGCCTCGGCGATCACCACCGGCAGCGGGTGGTAGTTGTGCGCGGTGTGCGCGTCGGACTGCGCGATCAGCGCTTTGGCCCGGTCCGAGGGCGGAGCGTGCTGGCCGGTGCGGTCGGTCTCAGGGATCGTGGTCACGGCGGGGCCCCTTTCAGCCTCGGAGTTCGAGCGTGCAGCACTTGACCGAGCCGCCGGCCTTGAGCAGTTCGGACAGGTCCATGCCGATCGGCTCGTAGCCGCGCTCGGCGAGCTGCGCCGCCATGCCGGTGGCGGCCTGCGGCAGCAGGACGTGCTTGCCGTCGGACACCGCGTTGAGCCCGAACGCCGCGGCGTCCTCGGCGGTGGCGATGACAGCGTTCGGATACAGCGTGTTCAGCACCGCCCGCGACCCCGGCGAGAACGCCTCCGGGTAGTAGGCGATGGTCTCGTGGTCGAGCACCGTCAGCGCCGTGTCCAGGTGGTAGAAGCGCGGGTCGACCAGGCGCAGCCCGATCACCGGCATCCCGAAGAACTCCTGCGCCTCCAGGTGCGCGTTCGGGTCGGACCGGAAGCCGTGGCCGGCCAGGATCCAGTCCCCGGCGTAGAGGAAGTCGCCCTCACCCTCGTTGATGAACTGCGGGTCGTGGATCTCGGCGAAGCCGTTCTTCCGGAACCACTCCATGTACGCCGGACCCTCCGGCACGCGCTCCTTGTTCCGGAACGAGGCGCCGAGCACCTTGCCGCCCACGACGGTGGCGCCGTTGGCCGCGAACACCATGTCCGGCAGGCCCTCGATCGGCTTGATGGCCTCCACCTGGTGGCCCAGGCGCAGGTAGGCGTCGCGCAGGGTCTCCCACTGGCGCGCGGCCAGCGAGGCGTCGACCGGTTGGTCCGGGTGCATCCAGGGGTTGATGGCGTAGGTGACCGCGAAGTGGTCGGGGGGGCACATCAGATAGCGGCGCGGGATCGCCACGCGCTGGGCCGCCGAGGGGGCGCCGGAAGACTCGGGGATCATGCAACCTGAGCATAAGTACCGCGTTTCCCCAGCTCAAGGGACCATCGTTGCGTGTCGCCGGGCGAACGTTGCGAAGTTCGGGCGGTCACAGCCGTTTCATTGCGCCCCCGCCGTCCCAGCGGGCCGACGCCCGGGCTCCCTACAATCAGGACGTGAGCCCCATTCTCGTGTCCATCCTGGTCGTGCTGGCCCTGATCCTCGTGGAGGCGCTGTTCGTCGCCTCGGAGATCGCGCTCGTTTCGTTGCGCGAGAGCCAGATCGAGACCATGGCCCAACAAGGCCGCCGCGGCCAGGTGGTGGCCAAACTGGTGCGCGATCAGAACCGATGGCTGGCCACGGTGCAGATCGGCGTCACCCTGACCGCGCTGCTGTCCTCGGCCTACGGCGCCATCACCCTGTCCGAGAGCGCCAAGCGCGGCCTGATCAGCGCCGGGCTCGGGCAGGGCCTGGCCGGGTTCGTCGGGGTCGTCGGGGTCACCCTGGCCATCACCTTCGTCACCCTGGTCATCGGCGAGCTCGCGCCCAAGCGGCTGGCGCTGCAACGGCCGGAGCCGACGGCGCGCGCGGTCGCGCCGTTCCTGAACCGGATGGCCGCGGTGGTCCGGCCCTTCATCTTCCTGCTGTCGGTCTGCACCAACGGCGTGGTCCGGCTGTTCGGCGGCGACCCGGACGTGGGCCGGGAGGCGGTGTCCTCCGAGGAGCTGCGGCTGATGGTGGCCGGGAACCAGACCCTGAACAGCGACGAGCGCGAGCTGATCGACGAGATCTTCGACGCCGGCGACCGGCAGCTCCGCGAGGTGCTGGTGCCGCGGACCGAGGTCACGTTCCTGGACGGGAGCATGCCGATCCGGCAGGCCGGGCGGATCGCCGCCTCCGAGCCGCACTCCCGCTACCCGGTGATCGACGGCTCGGCGGACAACGTCATCGGGTTCGTGCACGTGCGCGACTTCCTCAACCCCGAGCTGGCCGGGCGCTCGATCCGGCTGGAGGAGATCGCCCGGCCGGTGAAGATGCTGCCGACCTCCAAGCAGCTGCTCGCGGCGCTGTCGGAGATGCGGGCGGAGTCCACGCACCTGGCGATCGTCGTGGACGAGTACGGCGGCACCGCCGGCATCGTCACCCTGGAGGACCTGATCGAGGAGCTGATCGGCGACATCCAGGACGAGTACGACGTCGGCCAGGCCGGCACCACCCGGCTGGTCGGCGGGGTGATGGAGGTCGACGGCCTGCTGAACCTCGACGACTTCATGGACGAGAGCGGGATCGAGCTGCCGGACGGCCCGTACGAGACCGCGGCCGGCTTCATCGTGGCCCAGCTTGGCCGGCTGCCGCAGCTGGGCGACGAGGTGGTGGTCGCCTTCGACACGGTGCCCGGGCTCGCCGACGTGGACGACGACGAGGACGTCGAACGCGAGGTGCACCGCTACCAGCTGCGGGTGGCGGAGCTGGACGGCCGGCGGATCGCGCGGATCCGGATCACGCGGCTGCCGGAGGGTGGGGTCGCGGCGGTGGGGGCTGGTGATGAGGCCGGCGATGACGCCGGTGACGCTGGCGCGGGTGACTCCGGTGCCGGTGCCGTGAACGTTGACGGCCACGACGGCTCTGGCGCCAGTGCCGATGTCTCCGCCGATCTCCCTGCCGATGGCTCTGTCGATGTCGATGTTGCCGAGCCTGCCGAGGCCCCGGCCACCGCCGCCGAATCAGCCGCTGATCTCGCCTCTGATCTCACCTCCGGTGATCATTCGGACACTGATGGTGCCGAACCCTTGGCCGGGTCCGGCCGCGGGGAGGAGATCCAGGGAGAACCCGATCAAAGCGAGCCGCGGATCTGAGAGAATGGGGCTCATGGCAGCCGCTCCCCAGTCCTCCGGTCGCAAGCGCGTCTTCTCCGGGATCCAGCCGACCGCCGACTCCTTCCACGTCGGCAACTACCTCGGCGCGATCCGGCAGTGGGTGCCGCTGCAAGAGACCCACGAGACCATCTACTGCGTGGTGGACCTGCACGCGATCACGGTCGAGCAGGACCCGAAGCTGTTGCGCCAGCGCACCCGGATCGCCGCCGCGCAGCTGCTGGCGGCCGGCATCGACCCCGGGCGCAGCACCCTGTTCGTGCAGAGCCACGTGCCCGAGCACGCGCAGCTGGCCTGGGTGCTGGCCTGTATGACCGGGTTCGGCGAGGCCAGCCGGATGACCCAGTTCAAGGACAAGTCCGGCAAGCAGGGCGCGGCCAACACCAACGTGGGGCTGTTCACCTACCCGATGCTGATGGCCGCCGACGTGCTGCTCTACAACGCCGACGCGGTCCCGGTCGGCGAGGACCAGCGGCAGCACCTGGAGCTCACCCGCGACCTGGCCCAGCGCTTCAACGGCCGCTACGGCGACTACTTCACGGTGCCGGACCCGTTGATCATCAAGGCCACCGGCAAGATCACCGACCTGCAGGAGCCGGGCGCGAAGATGTCGAAGTCGGCCTCCTCGCCGGCCGGCATCATCGAGCTGCTGGACGAGCCGTTGGTCTCGGCCAAGAAGATCCGCTCGGCGGTCACCGACACCGAGCGCGAGATCCGCTACGACGAGGAGAATAAGGCCGGCATCTCCAACCTGCTGTCGATCTACTCGGCGCTGGACGGCCGGACCATCTCCGAGCTCGAGGCCGCCTACGACGGCAAGGGCTACGGCGACCTGAAGAAGGACCTGGCCGAGGTCTTCATCGACTTCGTGACCCCGTTCCGGGAGCGGACCCAGGACCTGCTGGCCGAGCCGGACAAGCTGGACGCGGTCCTGGCCGAGGGCGCGGCCAAGGCCCGGGCGATCGCGACGCGGACCCTGTCGGAGGTCTACGACCGAGTCGGATTCCTGCCCGCGGCGGGGAACTGACGGTGGGCGGCGTACCGGATCCCCTAGAGGCGACCTTCGCGGGCGTCAACCCCTTCGCGGCCGCGCACGGGGTGGACACCGTGACCATCGGCGTCGCGGTGCCGATCCCGGAACCGTTCGGCAGCGAGCTGCAGAAGTGGCGCGAATCGTTCCACGACCCGATGGCACTGGCGATCCCGACTCACGTCACCCTGCTCCCGCCGACCGAGGTCGAGCGCGAGGACCTGCCGGGCATCGAGGACCACCTGACCAAGGCGGCCACTATCGGCCAGCCGTTCTCCATGCTGTTGCAGGGCACGGACACCTTCCGTCCGATCTCCCCGGTGACCTTCGTGCGGGTGGCCCAGGGCGCCGAGCAGTGCGCCACCACCGAGGCCCTGGTCCGCTCCGGAGTCCTGGCCCGCGAGGCGCGTTTCCCCTACCACCCGCACGTGACGGTCGCCCACGAGCTGCCCGACGACATGCTCGCCCGGGCCCAGGACGTTCTGGCCGGGTACGAGGCCCGCTTCCCGGTCACCGGTTTCGCCTTGTACCTCCACGGCGACGACGGCGTGTGGCGCGTCCGCCGCCTGTTCCCTTACGGCGGCTAGGCCTACCCGCTCCCTGTCGGAGGCCGGGCCGGGAAAGCGCGAGGGCGGCCCCAGCAGAGCCGGAAGCCGCCGTATGGCTTTGTATCGGGAGAGCTTTTACTCAAGCACGGGTGCCGGCCCCGAAGAGGCCGCCGCCGGCTTTGGCCTCAGCGTCAGCGACAACAAACAAACCGCCAGCGCGATGCAGGCGCCGACCGTCAGCCCGGTCTCCAGACCGTGGGTGTAGTTCACCTTGGGGTTCGGGTTGTGACTGCCCTTCGTCGACGACGTGGAGATGGTCAACAGAACCGCGATACCCAGCGCGCCGCCGATCTGCTGGCAGGCCTGCATCAGGCCGGAGCCGGCGCCGGAGTCGCGCGGGGCCAGGCCGTTCATGATGTTCAGCGCGATCGGGCTGAACGCGATACCGCCGCCGAGGCCGAACAGCAGGAACGGCACCAGCAGGCCGGTGGTGAAGCCGGTGTGGATCGAGATGTGCGACAGCCAGTACAGCGCCACGGCGATCAGCGCCGTGCCGGTCACGATCAGCGGCCGCGGTCCGAAACGGGGCAGCAGCTTGGGAACGAACCGGGACACCGCGAACAGCGTCGCGGTCAGCGGCAGGAACGCCAGCCCGGCCCGGATCGGCGAGTAGCTCAGCACGTTCTGCATGAACTGCGGCAGGAAGAAGAACATCGAGAACATCGCGCCGACCAGCAGCACATAGGAACCATAACTGCGGGCCCGGGTGGAGTTCCTCAGCAGCCGCAGCGGGAACACCGGGAAGTCGCTGCGGGACTCGATGAACACGAACGAGCTCAGCAGCACCACGGCCGCGACGAACACGAAGATGGTCGTGCTGTTGCCCCAGCCGTGCTCGGAGGCGTTGATGAACCCGTAGACCAGGCTGCCCATGCCGGTGACCGAGGTGATGGCACCGGGGATGTCGAACTTGCCCTGCACCCGCGGCGACTCGTTCAGCAACGTGGCCGCGGCGATCGCGGCCACCGCACCGATCGGCACGTTGATGTACATCACCAGCCGCCACGAACCCCAGGTGGTCAGCATCCCGCCGAGCAACAGCCCGACCGACCCGCCGGCACTGGAAACCGCGGTGAACAGGCTCATAGCCTTCACCCGCGGAGCGCCCTCCGGGAACGTGGTGATGATCAGCGCCAACATACTCGGCCCGGCCATAGCCGCACCCACACCCTGCAACGCCCGCGAAGCAAGCAGCATGGTGGAGTCGACCGCGAGCCCACCGATGAACGAGGCAGCCGTGAACAAGATGACCCCGGAGACGAACATCCGCCGCCGCCCCAGAATGTCCCCAGCCCGCCCACCAAGCAGCAACAGCCCACCGAACGCAAGCGTGTAGGCGTTCAGCACCCACGACAGATTCGACTCAGAGAACTTCAGCGACGTCTGGATCTTCGGCAGGGCTATGTTGACGATGGTCGCGTCGAGGACCAGCATCAGCTGGCAGGTCACGATGGTGGCGAGGATGAGCCCCGGCTTGGGCTCCCGCTTCGGAACAACCTTCCCAGTGGAAGGCGTTGTGGATATGGACGCAGTAGACATGGTGTCCTTCACCTGACGGCGAGCAAAAAGCGGAGGCTAACTCCGTTTAGCGTAGAGTGCCGCTACGCATCGCGGCAACTTAATTCGACCGGGGCCCGGGGAAGCCCCGACAACAGGCGAAGGAGTCGATCCACCGTGAGGGCAGACGCGCTCCGCAACCGCGAGCGCCTCGTCGAGGTAGCCCAGTCGGCGTTCGCGAACAACGGGATCGAAACATCCCTAGAAGAAATCGCACGCCAAGCAGGCGTAGGCATCGGGACGCTCTACCGCCGGTTCCCCCGGCGAGAAGACCTCATCGCAGCAGTCCTAGCGGAGCGCTACCTAAAACTCACCGAGTGCGCCCTAACCCTGGCCCAACACCGCGAAGACGCAGACACAGCCCTCACCCAGTGGCTGACCCTCCTCGTAGAGCACATGGCCATCTACCGAGGCCTGTCCCTAGCAGTGAAAGAAGCCATCCACGACCAAAGCACAGCCCTAGGCCGCACCTGCAAAGAAATGATGGACGCCGCCACCGCCCTCCTGGAACGAGGACAAAGCCAAGGCACCTTCCGCACAGACGTGAACTTCTACGACGTCATGTCCCTATGCTCAGGCATCGTCACAGCCGTGGAGCGACGCGCGGAGAAGCGGGCTGACTCGGACGTCCCGCCAGTGGACCCGTACCTGCTGCTCGATGTGGTGTTGAAGGGGCTGCGGTCGGGGGTGGTTGGGGGCGGTGCTGGCGGTTAGGTCGCTGCTGGTGCTGTTGTTGCCGCCGCTGCCAGTGCCGCCGCCGCCGCTGCCAGTGCCGCCGCCGCGAGTGCCAGTGCCATTGCCGCTGCTGTCGTCGCCGTCGCCGTCGTCGCCGTCGCTGTGCCGGTGCTGCCTTCGCTGCCGCTCCGCTGTCATCGCTGTCGTCGCCGTGTCTGCTGCCGTCGTTGACACCGTCACTGCCGCTGCCGCTCTGCTGTCGTTGCCGCCGCCGTCGTGTCTACTGCCGTCGCTGACACGGTCGCCGCCGCCGTGCCGCTCCGCCGCTGTTGGCCGTCGGCATCGCTGCTGCCGCCGCCGTGCATGCTGTCGTCATCGTCATCGTCATCGTCATCGTCATCGTCACGGTGCGGGCCTGGCGTGCCACTTGATCTTCTGTGTCGGTCAAGTCGGCGTGCCGCCTGCGCCGAGCGTGCAGCCCGTGCCGCCCGCCCCGTGCTTGCAGTCCGCGCGCCCGCACCGCCGGTGCTGCCCGCGCCGTGCTTGCAGTCCGCGCCACCCGCGCTGTGCGTGCCGTGCGTGCCGTCTGCGTGATGCGTGCGGCTTGAGCTGGCATGCTCCCCGAGCCGCCGCCGTGCCACGCGAGCTGCCCCGCCCCTTTTCAATCGGCGTGTCGCCCGACCCGCCAAGTCACCCGCACCGCCCCCCCTCGAGCCGGCGTGTCGCCCGACTCCGCAAGCCGCCCGCACTCCCGCGCCGCCCGAGGTCGCCGCCAAACCACCCGAGTTGAATGAGTAGTGAACATCAGACCAACTCCAGGCGACTAAGTTACTGTGAGGCATGCTCACCGAACCCCGGCATGCCGGCACCCGGCGCTCCGAACCAGTCTTCTTCGACGACCGCGCCCGCGTCTCCGCCCTGCGCGCATGCGGAGCAGTGTCGTTCGGCGTATTCGTACTGCTGGCGATCGTCGTCGCGGCCAAGGCGTCCAAGGGCACGGATCAGTCGATCGACGATTCGCTGAACCGCTTCGCGCTGCGTGACACCGGGATCACCGACTTCTTCAAGGCGGTGACCAACGCCGGTTCACCGACGGTGACCCTGGGACTCGGCCTGCTGGTCGCCCTAGCTTTCTACCTGCTCCGGATGCGCACCTCGGCCTACTTCGCCGCAGCTTCGGTGATCGGCGCCTACGCCATCGCCTACGTCGCCAAGAAGGGCGTGAACCGCCCGCGCCCCCACTGGGACGCCGCTCACACGATCTCCACAGAATCCGGCGCGTCCTTCCCCTCCGGCCACGCCACCGGCACCTCCACCTTGGCCGCCGTCCTGATCCTGGCCGCGGTCCCACTGCTGGCCGGCCCGGCGGCGCGCCGCATCGCACAAACAGTCCTGGTGCTGTACGTGATCGTCATCGTCGCGTCGCGCCCAGTCCTCGGCGTCCACTTCCCCACCGACGTCCTCGCGGGCGCCGCCCTGGGCACCGGCTGGACCCTTTTGTGCGCCTCGGTACTGCGGCCGTGGCGGGACCGAGTGTCCAACCGGTGGTCCGCACGTGACCCGCTTAGGAGAACCGGCCGCTGACGCGTGATACTAAGGGCGGACGAGCATAGGGCTTTGCAGCCCGCACCGCTGCGTCGCCCACCGCATCAACAGGAGGACCGGAGAAAGTGACTTACGTCATCGCCCTGCCCTGCGTGGACGTGAAGGACAAGGCCTGCATCGAGGAGTGCCCTGTCGACTGCATCTACGAGGGCGAGCGCATGCTCTACATTCACCCGGACGAGTGCGTCGACTGCGGCGCCTGCGAACCGGTGTGCCCCGTCGAGGCGATCTTCTACGAGGACGACACGCCGGAGCAGTGGAAGGACTACTACAAGGCCAACGTGGAGTTCTTCGACGACCTCGGCTCCCCCGGCGGTGCCTCCAAGATGGGCCTGATCGAGAAGGACCACCCGCTGATCTCCGCCCTGCCGCCGCAGGCTCAGGGCGAAAGCTAAAGGCTTTCCCCTACGGCGAAACCCCGCTCCACCAGAGGAAAGCCTTCAGATGCGGAAGCTCCCTGACTTCCCGTGGGACCGGCTCGCGCCCGCCAAGGCGCGAGCCGGCCAGCACCCGGACGGGATCGTCGACCTCTCCGTCGGCACGCCAGTCGACCCGGTGCCGGCCGTCATCCAAGACGCGCTGAGTGCCGGGTCGAACGCCCCCGGCTACCCCCTCACCC